>DGFG01000143.1 GCA_002391555.1 Firmicutes bacterium UBA3906 | reverse complement strand
AAAAAAGATTTCTTTAGGGCTAGCTGGCCCCTTGCCAGGTTTTGATTAGTTAATCATTCTTTTCTTTATCTTTGTAAACACTATACATATCCCATATTTTCTCTAGTTCATTAAAGTATGTTGAAATATCCGAATCACTAAAGATTCCAACTGCAACTACTAATGCATTAATAAGGCTCAAAGGTGCCACTAAAGAATCTACAAAAGAAGCCATGTCACTTTTAGCAAGCAGGCAGTAATCAGCATATGTAGCAAGTGGTGATACATGGCTATCAGTTATTGTAACAGTAGATGCCCCTCTATTCTTTGAAAAACCGATAGCATCTACTGCACGACTGGCATATCTTGGGAAACTTATGGCAATTAATAAATCATCCTTGCTTATATGGATAAGTTGCTCTAGGACATCGTTAATACCGGAAGTAACTACCCTTACATTACTAAGTATTAGGTTAAGGTAATAACCCATAAATTCAGCTATAGGGGCAGTACTTCTTAGACCTAATATATAAATATTCTTTGCTGCTAAAATCTTATTAACTACCTGTTCGAACACTACATCATCAACACTATTGATTGTTGACCTTATATTGTTCATGTCAGCCTTTAATACATTCTTTAGCACAGTCGTCTTGTCAAGGTCAGTTGTCATTTCGAGTCTTTGTACAGTAGTCAGCTTATTGCGTACTAGTTCCTGTAATGCTTTTTGCTGGTCTGGATAACCTTCATACTCTAGCATATTTGCAAACCTGACAACTGTTGATTCACTAACACCTACGGTCTTTCCAAGCTTTGAAGCTGTCATAAACGCTGCTTTATCATAGTTTATCATTATGTAATCTGCAATTAGTCTTTGCCCCTTACTCATCTTATTATATTTCTTGTCAATCCTAGCCATTAGCCCAAGCTTGTTCATTTTACTCTCCTTTTACTCTCGCATAGATAACTTTTCTATGTAGGTTTTATGTCGTAGTTTACGCTTATCATCTAATTCCCTGTTAGTCTAAATCAAGCTTTAGATTTTTAAGCTTTTCTACCATCTTATAACAGGTTAAATCATAATGTAAAGGAGTGATGGATATATAAGAATTAGCTGTTGCCCCTATATCAGTATTATCGTCCATTGACTCCTCTGTCAGCTCACCTGCTAGCCAATAATATGTAGCTCCTCTTGGGTCCTTCCTCTTTTCGTAGTTTTTTGTATAGTGACGATTACCTAACCTTGTTATCTTTGTTCCTCGTAATTGCTCCTCTTTGATATTGGGTATATTTACATTTAATAATAAACCACTGTCCTTAGTTTCTCTAGCTAGTCTTTGAGCTATTTTATAGGCTGTTTTGCCAGCTAGACTATAGTCCATCTGATCACCATATAAGAGGGATAATGCCACAGCACTAACTCCCATGATACAACCTTCTATTGCAGCAGACACTGTCCCAGAATACAGTACATCATTTCCCATATTAGAGCCTCTATTTATTCCAGTAAAAACATAGTCAGGTTTTCCATCAAATAATAAATCAATGCCAAGCTTTACACAATCTGCAGGGGTCCCGTTTACTGCATAGGCATCTATGTCTAATCCAGGAAGCCTTACCTTCTTGACTCTTAAAGGAGTATGCATTGTTATTGCATGTCCTGATGCACTTCTTTCAATATCTGGTGCTACAACTGTAACCTCACCTAAGGGTAACAGACTTTTAGCTAATTGTATTATCCCTTCTGAGAATATTCCATCATCATTTGAAACAAGAAATTTCATATAAAGCTCCTCCAAGCTCTGCTATGATAATAATTATTATATTATAGTTTTACTGCTTTTGACAAATATTATATCCATAACTTAAAAGGAAGTCTGATCTACATGGTTTTAATCGATGACTCTGGTAGTGGTAGCCTTATTGGTGGTACCTGTATTGGAGCAATAAGAACAGAAACGATGGAATATGTTTATGATTTTATTTCTATTGAGTTTTACAATAAAGAAAACTTCAAATCAAAAAAATACTTAGCTGAGGCAAACAGTATAGTCTTTTCCCTACTTAATAGACTTAATTATAATAGAGATGAAGAGATTTCAATCTGCCAAGGATATATGTTTGAGCTAGCAAGGGCCAACATGGATAAAAGAAATATTAAGTATACCAGTACCAAGATTGAAGAACCCCTACAATCCTTGATTGAAAATACCTTTCAGGATTACGCCCTAGGTCTAGGACTACCACCCCAATATGCAAAGTATACCAAGTATCTCCTGCATTTTCATCGTATACTAAGATGGGTATACTCTGATTATAAAAAGCGGGTACCCCTATGTAAGACTGGTTGGAAAAGCTGGTCTAAATATGGGACCCTTAATCTTTCAAGAAAAAAAGATGTCATATATGCTAACAACTATATATGCCTAAGATGTGGTTTTGCAATAGAAACAAAATCAAAGGTTGAAAGACTTGAATATACAAGTAACTGTAAAAACACAATATATTTGCATTTAGATTGCTAATAGCAAAGCCTGCAATAAGGCAGGCTATCGTGGTTCAACTATGAGTTTGATTGCAGTTCTTTCTTCACCTTCGATCATAATGTCTATAAAAGCAGGTATACAAATAAGGTCTATTCCACTTGGAGCTACAAAACCTCGGGCAATTGCTATTGCTTTAACTGCTTGGTTTAATGCGCCAGCACCAATGGCTTGAATTTCTGCTGTTCCTCTTTCTCTAATAACACCTGCTAAAGCGCCAGCTACAGAATTTGGACTTGATTTTGCTGATACCTTTAATACATCCATCAGGTCTACCCCCCATCATAGTATCTAAGTTATATATTCTACGCTAGTATATGAAAACCTTTTTTTCTAGGAAAAAGAATAAGATGTGGTTGCCCACATCTTATTTAGCATAATCTACTGCTCTTGTTTCTCTAATTACATTGATTTTAATTTGTCCTGGATAGTCAAGATCTTTTTCTACTACCTTGACTATATCTCTAGCCATAAGGACGGCTTCATCATCGTTTACCTTTTCAGGTTTTACCATGATACGAATTTCTCTCCCTGCTTGAATTGCAAAGGATTTTTCTACTCCTGCGAAGGAATTTGCTATTTCTTCTAACTTTTCTAATCTCTTGATGTAAGCTTCTAGTGTTTCACGTCTAGCACCAGGTCTAGCTGCAGAAATCGCATCTGCTGCCTGAACTAAAACAGCTTCTATTGTCATGGCGTCAATGTCACCATGGTGGGCTGCTATTGCATGAATAACATCAGGGTTCTCACGATATCTCTTGGCTAAGTCTGCCCCTATTTGAGAGTGGGACCCTTCGACTTCGTGATCTACAGCCTTACCTATGTCATGTAAAAGACCAGCTCTTTTAGCTAATCTAACGTCTGCATCTAGTTCAGCCGCCATAATTCCTGCCAAATGCGCTACCTCAATAGAATGATTCAAAACATTTTGCCCATAGCTTGTTCTGTATTTTAATCTACCAAGCAATTTGACTATCTCATGATGAACTCCATGTAATCCAACATCAAATACTGCTTGTTCACCAACATCACGTATCTGTGTATCTACTTCTTTCTTTGCCTTGTCTACCATTTCTTCTATACGTGCTGGATGTATTCTACCGTCGACTATTAACTTTTCAAGCGCAATTCTGGCAATTTCCCTTCTTATTGGATCGAAACCAGACAATATTACTGCTTCTGGTGTGTCATCTATAATAAGGTCAATTCCTGTTGCTGTCTCAAGGGTTCTAATATTTCTGCCTTCTCGGCCGATAATTCTCCCTTTCATTTCATCGTTAGGCAATGCTACTACTGATACAGTCGACTCAGCAACGTGATCAGCAGCATATTTCTGTATTGCCAATGCTATAGTCTTTTTAGCGTTCTTTTCAGCTTCTTCTTTGTACCTAGCATCTATCTCACGGTATTTTACTGCTATCTCGTGAGTTATTTCTTTTTCAACACTTTCAATTAAGTGCTCCTTAGCTTGTTCCCTAGTAAACCCAGAAATTCTCTCTAGTTCATTGAGCTGTTTGTTGTATAGTGATTCAACTTGTTCTTGCTTCTTGTTCAGTTCCCTAAGCCTTTTGTTTATTGCTTCTTCTCTAGTGTCTAAGGATTCTGATTTCTTTTCTAGATTTTCTTCTTTTTGTTGTAGTCTTCTCTCTATCCTCTGGGCTTCACTTCGTCTTTCACGGCTTTCTCTGTCAATATCACTTCGCAGTTTGTGTATTTCTTCTTTTGCTTCTAACAGGGCTTCACGTTTACTTGCCTCGGCTTGCTTTTCAGCTTCTTCTACAATCTTCTTAGCGGCTTCTTCTGCACTTGAAATCTTACCTTCTGCAATCCGCTTTCGATAATAGTACCCGAGGACCGCACCTCCAGTGGCTACTACCAGGCCAATTGCTAATTCTGGTAGCAAATAAGGTACACCTCCTCAATTTTTAATTTTATAGTTTTCTTCAAATAATAAACCGAGTAAAGTACTTAAACTCGGTTCGTGTAATAGTTATTCAGTCTTTACACTAGTTTTAAAGTTAAAATTAAATTATACTAAAACTAAATATATCTTATATCCTTTTTACATAAGTGTCAAGGATAATTGTATGCAATCACTAAAGATAATGAAGTTTTAATGTAAAAATAGCCAAATACTAAGCCCCTTATATAGGGGCTTGGTCAATTTATTTATATTCCTTCTACATCAGATGATACTGCTGGGAGGTTGAGTACTTCCTTTCTAACCCGTTCATAGATCTCCTCGGTTATATCAGGATTGTCTATGAGGAATTTTCTAGCATTCTCCCTACCTTGTCCTATTCGGTTATCTCCGTATGAATACCATGCACCACTCTTATTTATTATATCGTGCTCTGAAGCAATATCTAGGATTGACCCTTCTTTTGAGATACCTTCACCATAGATAATATCAAATTCAGCTTGTTTGAAAGGAGGGGCTACTTTATTTTTGACAACCTTGACTCTTGTTCTATTCCCTACCATTTGTGTCCCCTGCTTAAGTGTTTCAATTCTACGAACATCTAACCTGATAGATGAATAGAATTTAAGAGCCCTTCCACCTGGGGTAGTTTCTGGATTACCAAACATTACGCCGATTTTTTCTCTAAGCTGGTTGATAAAGATTGCTGCAGTTTTGGATTTGTTAATTGCACCAGATAATTTCCTGAGGGCTTGTGACATCATCCTAGCCTGCAAACCCACATGTGAATCTCCCATTTCCCCTTCTATTTCTGCCCTAGGAACTAATGCAGCAACTGAGTCTATAACAATAATATCTACTGCTCCACTGCGTACAAGCGCTTCTGTTATTTCCAGTGCTTGCTCTCCTGTGTCAGGCTGGGATACTAGTAAATCATCAATATTAACTCCAAGATTGCTAGCATATTGAGGATCTAGAGCATGCTCAGCGTCAACAAAGGCTGCTGTTCCACCTAACTTTTGTGCTTCTGCTATTACGTGGAGTGCAACAGTTGTCTTACCTGACGATTCAGGACCAAAAATTTCAGTTACACGTCCCCTAGGAATACCCCCTACGCCTAGAGCAAGGTCTAATTCTAGAGAGCCTGTTGATATTGTTTCGATGCTTAAATGTGGCGACTCACCTAATTTCATAATAGAGCCTTTTCCGAACTGCTTTTCAATTTGCAACATAGCAATGTCTAATGCCTTTTTCTTATCCATACCTATCCCCTGATCTTAAATCAGGATATCACCTGCCTTTTGTTTTTTTGCCCTATCTTGTAACCTATATACCATATATACTAGAACGTTTGTTCTATTTCATTATACCCCATTATTCTAGCTTGTCAACCTTTTTCTTAACTTTATTTGCTAGTAATTGAAATATAAACGTCAGCTTATCTTTTTATTAGGTGTAGCCTTAACAAATTAAGTAGTTCATTGGAGGCACTATGCTTAATACTTGACCGGTTTCCAGTAAAGTAAGCTCTTTTTACCATTTGCCTTTCCCTACTTGCTATTGCTAAATATACTAAACCTACAGGTTTTTCTTTACTCCCACCACCGGGTCCAGCTATACCTGTGGTTGAAATCCCAATATCTGTATCTAGTTCTCTTCGTACACCTTCGGCCATTTCCATAGCAGTCTGCTGGCTAACAGCACCAAATTGCTTTATCGTTTCCTCCTTGACCTTAAGCCTTTTTATCTTGGCTTCGTTACTATATGTGACAAGGCCCTCCATAAACACCTCCGAGGCCCCTGCTACCTTTGTAATTAGATCACTTACTTTCCCACCTGTACATGACTCAGCTACTGCCAGCCTATAACCCTTTTCCTTTAACAAGCTCACAACTACAGACTCTAAACTATCATCGTTATAGCCAAAGACAGCGTCACCTAGCCTGCTCTTAATTGTCTTAAGCATAGGCTCCATTAAGCTATAAGCATCCTGTTCGTTCATTGCTTTTGCTGTGATTCTAATGTTAACATATCCTCCTGCTACTAGGGAGGCAAGGGTTGGGTTAGATTGAGATGTAAACAAATCCTTTAGAATCTCTTCTAACTGCGACTCTCCAACCCCATATGTTTTAACTAGCCACGAATAAATAATTTCATTAGATAGCCCCATTAATTTGTCCTTTACATGATTAAGAAACATGGGTTTGAGCTCATTAGGAGGGCCAGGAAATGATATGAATAAATGTTTGTCCCTTTTTAACATAAAGCCAGGAGCTGTACCATTGTCATTAGGTAAGATAAGAGCCTCCTCTGGAAACATTGCCTGGCTATAGTTATTTGGAGTAAAGGGTCTATTTCTCTTTTTTAAGTAATCTTTTATCTGCCCAAGGCTTTCATTGTGTAAAGATAAGTTAATATTAAAAAAGTCAGCTATTGTTTGCCTTGTCAAGTCATCGTCTGTTGGCCCTAAGCCACCTGTAGTTATTACGATGTCGGCCCTATTAAAAGCAATATCGAGAGCCTGCATTAGCCTTTCTCTATTATCTCCTACAGATGTCTGAAAATATAGGTCAATCCCCAGTATAGATAGTTGCTGGGATAGAAATTGAGCATTTGTGTTTAGTATATGCCCCAATAATAACTCAGTTCCTATACTAATAATTTCTGCTTTCATATAGTGCCCCCTGAGTCTTGAATAATCAATCTTCTTTAACTAGCTTTCTATTTTTATATATATAGTCTACAGCTGAAATCACTGTAAATATTACAGAAATATAAAGGACAATTATATCAAAAGGAAAATTAATATAAGTAAAAGGGAAGTTGCCAATGATTATGGCTATTATCGCTACTATCTGAGTTACAGTTTTAACCTTACCCAGCCAGCTTGCTGCAAGGACTACTCCCTCTGACGATGCTAGTAACCTAAATCCAGTTATAATAAACTCTCTACTTATGATAATAATAGCTACAAGAGCTGGTACTTGACCCTTACTAACCAACACTATTAGGGCAGATGTTACTAATAACTTGTCAGCTAGTGGGTCGATAAACTTGCCGAAATTGGTTATTAAATTTCTCTTTCTTGCAATATAGCCATCAAGACTATCAGTACTAGCTGCTATAATAAATACAGCAGCTGCTAAAAAGTTATGATATTTAAACTCTATAAGCATCAGCACAAGAAAAACTGGTATTAGGAAAATCCTTGTTATAGTTATTTTGTTAGCTAAGTTCATTATCTTCTACTTCCCCCAGTAAATCATATTCATAGGCTTTATTAATCCTAACCTTGTAAAAACTACCTACTTGTAAATCTATATTTGACAATACATACACCAAGCCATCTGACTCTAGTGTTTCACCATAGCTTCTACCATAGTATACTCCATCTGAATCAAGGCCTTCAATAAGGATATCACAAGATTGTCCCATTCTCTTTCTATTTAGTCGCTTAGAAATCCTCTTTTGAATAGCGTAAAGCTTTTGCTGTCTTTCTAGTTTTATTTCATGAGCTATCTGCATATCCATTAAGGCAGCAGTGGTCCCTTCTTCTCTAGAGTAGGTGAATATCCCCACATGATCAAAATAGCCCTCTTCTAAAAAGTCCTCTAGCTCTTTAAAATCTTCTTCGCTCTCTCCTGGAAAACCTACTATTAATGAAGTTCTTAATACTATTGCTGGAATTTTTTCTCGTATATATTTAACTAGTCTTACTATGTCGCTACTATTCGATGTACGATTCATACTTGTAAGTATTTTCTGACTTATATGTTGTATAGGTATATCCAGGTATTTGCAAATTTTGTCTTCTGTAGCTATAGTATTTATCAATTCTTTTGTAATCCTGTCCGGGTAGGCATAAAGTAACCTAATCCACTTAACACCTTCTATTTTACACAATTCCCTTAATAATAGGTTTAGATCATATTGTCCATTGGAATCCTGGCCATATCTTGTAATATCTTGGGCTACAAGTATTAATTCCTTAAAGCCTTGTCTAGCAAGATTTTTGGCTTCATCTAATACGTAGTTTAAAGGTTTACTCCTATATTCACCACGAAGACTTGGTATAATGCAATAAGTACATCTATTGTCACAGCCCTCAGCTATTTTAAGGTAAGCAGTAGGCTTTGAGCTACTAACAACCCTAGGTAAATGGCCTGTAAAGGTCTGATTAATGCTTCCATATTTACATACCCTTTCACCTTCATTTACCTCGTCTAATACAGATGCTATCTTCATATAATCACCTGAGCCTACTATAGCATCTATCTCTGGAATCTGTTCTAGTAGTTCCTTATTATATCGTTCTGCTAAGCAACCTGCTACGACAAGGGTCTTGCATTTTCCATGTTTTTTGAATTTTGCTTGCTCTAATATTGCGTTTAATGACTCCTCCTTGGCAGTTTCAATAAATCCACATGTATTAACAATAATCACTTCTGCATCGATTGATCTATTTACAATCTTGTATCCCTTATCCTTTAGTAATCCAAGCATTACCTCTGAGTCTACTTGATTTTTTGCACAACCCAGAGATACAATACCAAGTGTTTTATTCAATTAATTTTCCCCCTAGTTATCAATCTTTCTCAAACAATTGTTCAAACTCATCTCTGCTTATCAGTACATTCCTAGGCTTACTTCCATCAAAGCCAGAAATCAGACCTCTGTTTTCCATCTCATCTATCAGTCTAGCTGCCCTTGCATAACCAACACGCAGTCTTCGTTGTAGCATTGAAATGGAGGCTTGACCTGCATCTATTACTATCTCAATTGCATCAGGTAATAGTTCATCATATTCTTCGTTGATCTTTCCATCGCTGTCAACAGCTGTCTCTTCTAATACCTCCATATTGTATACAGGTCCTTCATTTTGGTTCTTTATACACTTTACAACTGCTTCTACTTCCTTTTCACTTATAAATGCTCCCTGAACCCTAAAGGGCTTGTTTGAACCAGCAGGCGAGAATAGCATGTCACCTTTTCCTAGTAGTTTCTCTGCTCCACCCATATCGAGTATGGTTCTAGAGTCAGTCTGGGATGATACAGCAAAAGCTATCCTAGAAGTAATATTAGCTTTAATAACCCCAGTTATTACATCAACTGAAGGTCTCTGAGTCGCTATTACTAGATGGATTCCTGCAGCTCTGGCCATTTGGGCAAGTCTCCAGATGGCATCTTCTACATCATTTGGTGCTACCATCATTAGGTCTGACAGTTCATCTATAATTATTACTATTTGTGGAATCGGGTCTTCATCGTCACCGAGCTGTTCATTGTATCTGTCGAAATCTCTAACGCCCTTATCTGCAAACATTTTATACCTAGAGATCATCTCTTGTACTGCCCAGTTTAATGCACCTGCCGCTTTTTTAGGTTCAGTTACTACAGGTATTAAAAGGTGTGGTATACCATTGTAAACACTTAGTTCTACTACTTTTGGATCGATCATAATAAGCTTTACCTCATCAGGCGTTGCCTTGTATAACAAGCTTATAATTATCGAATTGATGCACACACTTTTTCCTGAACCAGTTGCTCCTGCTATTAATAAGTGAGGCATCTGAGCAAGATCTGCTATGATGTTTTTGCCAGCTATATCTTTGCCTAGAGCAATTGTAAGTTTTGATTTTTTATTTTTAAAGCTATATGTGTCTAGTACCTCTCTCAGGTATACTGGTGCTATATCTTGGTTTGGTACTTCTATGCCTATTGCCGCTTTACCTGGTATTGGTGCTTCTATTCTGACACTTTGTGCTGCTAGGCCTAAAGCTATATCATCGGACAGGTTAACAATACGGCTTACCTTAACACCAGGTGCAGGTTGTAGCTCATACCTAGTTATAATAGGGCCTCTGCTTACCTGAACTACCTTGGCGTCAACTCCGAAGCTTTTGAGTGTATCCTCAAGGGTCCTAGCATTCTTTAAAACATTCTTGTCTTGTTTACCAGTATTTATGTTATGACTTGCTTCTTTTAATAGACTTATTGGTGGTATCATATAGGGTAGAGTCTCTTGCCTAGATTCGATTTGCTTTTTGATATCCTCTACGCTCTCCCCAGCTTGTACCTGCTCTATTTTTTCTAGGTTTTTATTATCTATGTCAACTTCTATATCTTTATTCTCTATACCAGTATCAGATTCTACCGGCTTGTTAAAGTCGACTATTTTAATGTCATCTTCCTGAATTACCTTGCTACTACTTGTAAATGAATCCTTTAGTGGTACTATATCTTGTATCTTTTCTTCTTTTTTAATGTCTTTTATATCATCTACATAAAGCTTCTTTTCTGCTTTCTTACTGGTTCTAGGCATGCTAACTTTTTCATCTTTACTCTTTTTCTTTTTTTGGCTACTTTTCTTCTTATATTGTCTGTATATATCGCTGCCTATGTCTTTAAGCGACAGATTGGTCAATAGTAATAGGTTAACTAGTATTATTGATATTATAAAGAGGTATGAGCCTGCTAGACCAAAGAGAAAATGTATAGGATAAACATAGGTTGCTGCAAATGCACCTGCCCCCATACTATCAGTACCAGCTTGGTAAGAGCTTTTAATAAAATCTAGGTAATCTGCTGTTTCACTTGTTAGACTACTAATTCTTTTAAAAAAGAAAACATGTAAAAGCCCAAATACAAGTAATACAGTAATAATTGACAGTATCAGTTTGGCCTTGTTAACCTGTTTTTTATAAGCGATAATCGTAAATATCCCTGCTACTATTACTATTAGAGGCATTATATAAGCCGCTAAACCAAAGAGACCCTTAGATTTTTCAGATAGAAACAAACCCACCGTCCCTGCATAAGTGGGAAAATATATAGATAGACCTAAGAACAAACCCAGTGAGACAATCATTATACCTAATACTTCGTGTAAAGCCTTGTTTTTGTGGGTTTGCTTTTTCTTCTTTTTCTTTGCCAAAGCTCTTTCACCCTTTGCATTATATATCAAATACATTTAAGCTATCTTGAACCTTATAAAGGCTTGTACTAGTTAAAGAATCATAAAAAATAGCAAAGATGTAGTTATATTAAGCCTTGCTTCATCCATTATAACACTTCCAGCCTGTCTCTTCCATATTACAAAGAAAAAAGATAGTATAGTCATATATGATTATAAATGGACTTTTGCATAACTAGTTGTCCTGCTATTTGCCTACTTTAGCTTAACTTTCTAGTAGACAATAACCTTGATGTAAGATAGAAACAGCCCTTTCTGCTTCTTTCTCCTTAATAAGGCATGATATGGTGGTATGGGAATCAGATGTCTGAAGTACCTCAATTCCTTGCTCAGATAGCAGCTTTATAGCCTTATAGATAACACCTGGTACACCTTTCATCCCTTCTCCTATAATAGATACTTTACATAAGCCATCAAGAACAGAAAAGCTAGTTGCCATACTAGCTAGTATTTGCTCAACCTGAACTTTTGCTTGCTTTTCAATAGTAAAGACCATATGACTTGGGAAGACATTTATAATATCTAGGCTTATACCCTTATCTGCAAGTTCTTTTAGGATACCTATCTTTTCATCGCTGTTGTCATATAAGGCTTTAACCTGACACCGGCCGCTAATGTGTACTATTGAGGTAACCAGATCCTTTTTTTGCTTTTCAATTTTGCGATTTGATATAAGGGTTCCAGGGTCATTACCAGCTATATTTTTAATTATCAGAGGAATCTGTTTACTCATAGCAATTGAAACAGCCTTGGGATGGATAACTTTTGCTCCTTGATCTGCCATCTCAAACAGCTCTGAGTATGACAGTTCATTTAGTTTTCTTGCCTCTTTTACTATGTTAGGATCAGCTGTCATTATACCATCTACATCTGTGTAGATTTCAATTCTGTCAGCATCTACTGCCTTGGCTAGTATGGCTGCACTTGTATCACTACCACCCCTGCCTAGAGTAGTTATCTGGCCATGCTCTGTTATACCCTGAAATCCTGCAACTACGGGAACTATTCCTTTCTTTAAGCATTCTAGTATAGGTTCAGGCTTTACATGTAGAATATTTGCTTTACCATAGCTTTCGTCTGTTATTATTCCAGCCTGTCCTCCTGTATAGGGCTTTGCATTAACACCTATGCTAGCTAAAGTGTCTACCATTAATACACATGAAATTATTTCTCCTACCGACATCAAAAGATCCAAGTCTCTTGCTTTTATCCTATTAGGTCTTACAAGGCTTAACAAGCTATCTGTTGAGTAGGGTTCTCCTAGCCTACCTATTGCAGAAATAACAGCTATCGGGGATAGTCCAAGATCAATCGTATCCTTTATCCTTTTTGCTACCAAAAGACGCTTAGATACACTAGAAACGGTAGTTCCACCAAACTTTTGAATTACTATCATCATACTTATACCTCAAGAGAAGCTAATTATGATTTATAATATGATGATTTTTATTTAGATGTTATCCCTAGGCCTATAAAATGATTAACCCTATAAATAATTAGACTCCTTAAATAGGTTACTTATTTCTTCTGTCATATCATTACTACTTACCGTTGATACTGTATATTTTTTAGCACCGAATATCATATCAATACAGGAACTTACCTGAGCTAAACTGACATCATTTATTTTTTTGATAGTTTCAGCTGGACTACTTACATAATCAAGTAAGAGTTTGTTCATTCCTAGGGCAGTCATTCTGCTATCTGCGCTCTCTAAGCCCATTATATAGTTGCCCTTTAGATGGTCCTTTGCCATAGTTAGTTCAGTCTCGCTTATTCCCTTATTTCTTAAGGTCTCTAATTCCTCTATTACTATTTTTAGGACCTCTGTTATGTGATCTGTCTTCATACTCGTGCTTATTACAAACATCCCACCGGCCATATAGGCTAAAGAAAATGAATAGATTGAGTATACGAGTCCCTTATCTTCTCTCACTTTTTGAAAGAGCCTAGAACTCATACTCCCTCCTAATATACTATTTAAGACTTGACTAGGGTAAAAGGCTTCGCTTTTTAACTCTACCCCAGGAAAGGCAAAAGACAAATGGATTTGCTCTATATCTTTTTTGTTGTAGCTTATTCCTGTCCCTGTATCTTTTACTTTTTTCTTTACTGGCTGCTTGCCTTTTACGTTCCAGCTAGCAAAGTACTTATTTATAAGGTCCTTAAGTCTTTCTTTGTTAAATTTACCTGCTACTGAGATCACCAGGTTATTTGGCGTAAAGTAACTATGGTAAAAGTCCACTATCTGCTTTCTAGTAAAAGCTCTTATGTTTTGAGTCCTTCCTATAATAGGCAAGGCTAAGGGATGATTTAGAAAATAATTTTTTGCAAGGTTCTCATAGACTAAATCCTCAGGTGAATCCTCATACATACAGATTTCTTCTAAAATAACCCCTTTCTCCTTTGCTATTTCAGCTTCATCAAATAAAGAGTTGATTACCATATCAGAAAGTATGTCAAAGCCTAGTTCTATATGTTCATCTAAAAGTTTACAATATAGACAAGTGTACTCCTTTGCGGTAAAGGCGTTTATTTGACCTCCTATAGCATCTACTTCAACTGCAATTTGCCTTGGGCTCCTTTTTTCAGTTCCCTTAAATAGTAGATGCTCGATAAAATGGGTTATACCATTGTCTTTTTTACCTTCATAAGCAGACCCAATACCAAACCAGAGTCCTATACTAACACTATTAAAATGTGGCAGGGTCTCATATATAACTCTAATACCATTATCAGTAGTAAAACAATCTATCAAGTATTTCACCTATTCCAGATTCATATCCTTTGTAAATGCTATAAAATCCTTATTCTATTGCTTTAGAGACAGTAGTAATCTCGTATCCTAGCTCCGTTAGTTTATCTATTATAACATGCAGTGCTTTTACAGTATCTTGAGTAGGATGCATCAGTACAAGGTCACCATTTTCCGGATTATTTAGAACACGATTTATAATTTTATCTACTCCATCTCTTCTCCAGTCAATAGTGTCCTTACTCCACATGATCGTTTTATAGCCCAAAGACTTTGCAGACCTTAATGTTATCTCGTTAAAATCTCCATATGGAGGAGCAAACAAGCTAGTTTTCTTGCCAGTTATCGCTTTGATTTTATCTTCAGTCTTTTGTATTTCACTTGTGTTTGCTCCAAAGTCAAGCTTGCTATGGTATTTATGACTATAACCATGGTTTCCAATTTCATGTCCTTCATCAACCATTCGTTGTAGTAGTTCAGGGTTGTCATTAGCCCATTCCCCGCCTATAAAAAATGTGATTTTTATTCCTCTTTCCTTGAAAATGTCAAGCATTTGTGGCACATACTCTGTGCCCCATACCACATTGCATTCAAAGGCTATATAGGGCTTGTTTTCATTACCCCTGTAAATTGCTTCTGTATTAGTGGCAAACACATCAACTGAATCATTAAAGCCTATCACAAGTAATGCTATTAGTATAAGACTAATAGCTAGAAGGTTAAGTAGTGTTCTTTTGTTTATTGATAGTACAAATGATTTCATAAAAAAACACACCTCATATCTTTTAATCTATTCATATTCGAACAGGAAAAAGATATGATAAAAAGTAAACATAAACTTTAAAAGTTTATGTTTACTATATTATTTGTCTTGTTTTTGATTGTAGTGTCTTCTGCTTTTTGGTCTGTCATTTCGGCTTTTTTCGTCTTTTGGTGGAGGAGGTAAGGTATCCTTGTGAGATAGGTTAATCCTTCCTTGGTTGTCTATCTCTATTACCTTAACTTCTATTTCATCTCCTATATTTACTACATCTTCTACTTTTTCAACACGTTTATGTGCCAGCTTGGAAATGTGAACCATTCCTTCTTTGCCTGGCAGGAATTCTACAAAGGCACCAAAGTTTAAAATTCTCATAACCTTGCCCGTGTATACTTCGCCAACTTCTACTTCTTTGACAATCCCTTGTATAATCTTTAGTGCTCTTTCATTTGCTTCCTGGTCAGAAGAAGAAATATATACTCTACCATCATCCTCAATATCAATTTTTACGCCAGTATCATCAATTATCTTGTTGATGACCTTTCCACCTGTACCAATTACATCACGTATCTTGTCAGGATCTATTGTTGTTTGGATGATTTTTGGTGCATAAGGAGACAGGGCTTGTCTAGGCTCAGAAATCACTGATAGCATGCTTTCCATGATTTTTAATCTACCTATTCTGGCCTGTTCTAACGCCTGTTCTAAAATCTTTCTGTCTATTCCCTTTATCTTGATGTCCATCTGGATAGCAGTTATACCATTCTTTGTTCCTGCTACCTTGAAGTCCATGTCACCTAAAAAGTCTTCTAGTCCTTGTATGTCTGTGAGTATAGCTATCTTTTCGCTAGCCTCATCCTTTATAAGACCCATTGCTATACCTGCAACTGGACTTTTTATTGGTACTCCTGCATCCATTAAGGATAATGTACTACCACATACACTAGCCATAGAAGATGAACCGTTAGAGCTCATTACCTCAGATACCAGTCTAATAGTATATGGGAATTCTTCTTCGCTAGGGATAACTGGCTCTAGAGCTCTTTCCGCCAGATAACCATGTCCTATCTCACGTCTACCAGGGCCCCTTGATGGTCTTGTTTCACCAACGCTAAAGCTTGGGAAATTGTAGTGATGGATATATCTTTTTGATTCTTCTTCCCATAATCCATCTAGGACCTGCATGTCGCCTAAGGCAGCAAGTGTACAAATAGTAAGTACTTGTGTCTGTCCTCTACTAAATAGGCCTGAACCATGAGTTCTAGGTAGGGCGCCAACTTCTGAAGATAAGGTCCTTATCTCATCCATAGCTCTTCCGTCGGGACGTACACCATCGTTGAGAATACGGCTACGTACTACCTCTTCAGTAATTTTATAGATTACACTATCTACATCACTAGCCTGTTCTGGATATATTTCTTTGAAATGATCATGTATTTCTTGTGTAACTTCTTTTGTACGTTCTTGACGTACCTTCCTATCAAACTCCATAACAGCTTCCTTCACCCTTTCAAAGGCAAAGGTCCTGACCTGCTTTTCTAGTTCTTCCTCTGGAAGATAGGATACATAGTCCTTTTTTTCTTTACCTACTTCCTTGACAATCATTTCTTGGAACTTAACAACTTCTTTTATATAATCGTGGGCTAGCATGATGGCTTCTAACATCTCTTCTTCGCTGATCTCATGAGCTCCAGCTTCTACCATCATAATTGCATCCTTTGTTCCTGAAACGATTAAATCCAAACTACTCTTTTCTCTTTGCTGGCTATTTGGATTAATAATATATTCTCCATCTACTAGGCCTACAGCTACAGAACCAGTAGGCCCTTCAAATGGTATGTCGGATATAGATAAGGCTAAGGAAGAACCTATCATAGCATAAACCTCTGGTGGATACTCAGGATCTATAGAATGAGCTGATGCATATATGCTTACGTCATTTCTGTATCCTTCAGGGAATAAGGGACGAAGGGGTCTATCTATTAACCTAGATGTTAGTATAGCCTTCTCTGTAGGCCTTCCCTCTCTTTTTATAAATCCTCCAGGGATTCTCCCTACTGCATAAAGCTTTTCCTCAAAGTTCACACTCAATGGGAAGAAATCTATACCCTCCCTAGGTTCTTCTGAAGCAGTAGCAGCTACAAATACGAGTGTATCTCCATACCTCACAGTACATGCTCCGTTGGCCTGTTCTGCCAATTTGCCAACTTCTATGGACAATTCTCTTCCTGCAAAGTCCATTGTATAAATTTTATGATCCACTAAAAAATTACCTCCCTTCAAACCGTAATTACGATTTGAATACTGTCTTGATTATGTATATTATTTCACCTTGTACTTTTAAAATTTAAGATAGTTTCATGGAATAGCAAGGAAATATCTGGTACCTACTTTAGGCAAAACAAGGGAGCGGATAACCGCTCCTCTTATTTTCTTAAATTTAACTTTTCTATGATACTTCTATATCTGTTAATATCCTTTTTCATTAGATAGTTTAACAGACCTCTTCTGCGTCCGACCATCATAAGCAAACCTCTTCTAGAATGATGATCCTTTTTGTGAACCTTTAAATGCTCATTTAGATGGTTGATTCTTTCAGTGAGGAGAGCGATTTGTACCTCTGCTGAGCCTGTATCAACATCATGTAGCTTGTAGTTCTCAATAATAGCAGCTTTTTTTGCTTGATCCATAGGATATTCACCTCCTTAATTATTAAACCCCATAATCACAGAAATACGTCGGAGTAAATCGTAAATCCGAGAATATGGTTGCCTTTCATAGCTATTCGTTATCATATCACAATTAGCGTATTTTGTAAATCAACTTTCTTGCAGTAAATACATCTTTATTTATTTGCTCAGAGAGTTCTTCCTTGCTAGCGAACTTAATCTCATCCCGTATTTTCTCTATAAAAGAAACACTTAAATCTTTACCGTAAATATCCTCGTTAAAATCCATAATATATGTTTCTATGCTGATTTCTTTCCTATCAAATGTAGGATTATAGCCAATACTGGTAACTCCCATATATGTCCTGTTGCTCAACTTACATTCTACTGCATAAATTCCTAGTCCTGGTATCTGCTTATTTTTTGGGTATCTCATATTTGCAGTTGGAAATCCCAGTTTTCTACCAAGTCCAAAGCCCTTTACAACTTTTCCAGTGAGTTTATAGGGACGGCCAAGCATAGTAGCTGCTTCTCTAACCTTGCCGCTTGCCACGAGGTCTCTAATTAAGGTACTACTTACAATGTTTTCTCCTAATTTGACTGGTTCTACTGTCATTAATTCAAAGCCTTGTTCCTTGGATCTTGTACGTAAATAGTTAGTGTCACCTAAGCCCTTACTACCAAACCGATGATTAAAGCCTGTTATTATTGATTTTGCATTTAAATTATCAATTAGCTCTAATAAAAACTGATCCCTAGATTTGATTTTTAGTTCATCGTTAAAGGGATTAAGTATAAGAAAATCAATCTTGTATTTTGAGAGCTCCTTTATCTTTTCTTTGACTGTCATTAGCTGCAAGGGAGCCTTTTCCGCTTGCAGTACTGTCATTGGATGATTGATAAAGGTATATATAACAGTATTGTATCCTTTAGCTTTTTGCTTTTCTAATAGCATAATTAGCTCTTGGTGACCAATATGAATCCCATCAAAGGTACCCAAGGCAACAGCGCTACTGTTTTTTATTTTATATTGTCCATTGTAATTAAATAATACTTTCATTTTTTGCCTCACATTAGCATAGTTTTAATCTTTATATACTTTGGCTTACTGTATGTATCATAATTACCGATACCTATAAACTGGTGTTCACAATATATCCTATATAGGCCCTCCGAACTATGATCTTCCTTTTCTATTACATTATCTACACTGACCCAGTTACCATTTATAATTTTGCTATAGGATTTTTTATTTAGCCTTATATATGGCATATAAGAAGCTAACACTTTATCAACCGGTAAAAGGAGCTTATCTATGTCACCGGTCTCTACAGACCTACTTAGTTCATCTAAGGTGTAAGAGTTCTCAATTAAGAAATTGCCTGTAGCATTTCTCAGCAGAAATGACATAGTTCTGTCTCTTATACACATCT
>DGFG01000072.1:6684-7666 GCA_002391555.1 Firmicutes bacterium UBA3906 | reverse complement strand
CTACAGGACATGCTAAACGAGTTCAGTAGCAAAAGAGCCAGGATCAGGGCATCGATTGACCAGCTTAGCGCCTGGCAAAATTTAACCATGCCCTTTGAGTCTATTGGTCAGACAAACCCCAGCAGGGCTTTTTTAGGCACGATCCAAAGTAGTAGTATTAATGAGCTCCAGGACTGGCTAGAGGAAGAAGAGGTCCTAGCAGACCTAGAAATAGTAAGTGAATATAGGGACCATACCTACTGCCTTATTGCCTATCATGTTTCAAGTGAAGAAGAGATCCTAGACAGGCTTAGAGGGCTTGAGTTTGAACGTATAAGCCTATCAGGCCTTAAGGGTACTGCTAGGCAGCTACTTGATAAATACAACAAGGATTTAGAGGCCCTAGAAAAAGAAGAAGGCCAGGTTGTTGCAGCCATAAAAGAACTAGTAAAGGTCCTAGATGACCTAAAAATCCTATATGATGGCCTGCTAATTGACCAGCAAAAATATGAAGCCAGCCAGCGTATTTTAAATACAGGACGGGCCTTTGTATTAAAGGGCTGGATTTCAATCAAGGATCATGAGAAATTAAAGAAAGCCTTGTATGAGATAACAGATGCTGTTTTAATCCAATTTGAGGACCCAGATGAGGATGACAAGATTCCAACCCTACTAGACAATCCGCCTTTGGTAGAACCCTTTGAGGTTGTAACTAACTTATATAGCACACCTAGCCAAAGGGATGTTGACCCAAACAAGGTAATGGCGCCCTTTTACTTTGCCCTCTTTGGCATTATGATGGGTGATGCAGGCTATGGGATACTTATGGCTATAGTAGGTACTATCATGATTAGAAAGCTAAAGCTAAAGGGTACAGCAAAAAAACTAGTAGGCGTGATTGCCCTGTGTGGTGTATCAACCTTTATCTGGGGAGTATTAAGCGGTGGCTGGTTTGGGGATTTAGGAGAGAGGATTGCTAATGCCATTGGCCTAGAGACAGCAG
>DGFG01000072.1:0-6383 GCA_002391555.1 Firmicutes bacterium UBA3906 | reverse complement strand
TAGTGGGTATGGGAGTCAAGGCCTATATGGATATTAGGGATGGTTACATATGGGATGCAGTCTTTGACCAAGGCTTATGGTTTTTACTTATTGTAGGCCTACTTCTATTACTATTACCGACTACAGCAGCTGTTGGTAAATACATTGCTATTGGGGCTGCAATTGGCCTGGTATTGACCCAGGGTAGGGCCAAGAAAGGAATTTTCTCAAAATTTTTCTCTGGTCTTTTAAGCCTTTATAATATAACAGGGATATTTTCTGATGTTTTATCCTATTCCAGGCTCTTTGCCTTAGGCCTGTCCTCTGCAATAATTGGTATGGTCTTTAACATTTTAGCGTCCATGCTAACTGGGGCCTGGTATAGTATAGTATTTGCTGTAGCGATATTTGTAGTTGGACATGTCTTTAATATTCTAATCAACCTATTAGGGGCCTTTGTCCATACTAGTCGTCTACAGTACATAGAATTTTTTGGAAAGTTTTTTGAGGGCGGAGGCCATACCTTTACGCCTTTAACAATAAAGACAAAGTATATTGATTTAACAAATTAAGGAGGCAAAAGATTATGAATCTAGGTTTGTTATTAGCATTATCAGGAGTGGCTATTTCTGTATTTGTATCAGGCATAGGCTCAGCTAAAGGTGTTGCCATAGTTGGTAAGGCTGGTGCAGGAGTCGTTGCAGAGGACCCAGAGAAATTTAGCCAGGTTCTACCCCTACAGGCCCTTCCAGGTACCCAGGGTATATATGGATTCTTGATAGGCTTTATAATCCTAATAAGACTCAATATATTTGGTGAGCTAGCGGAAATAAGCACAAGCGGTGGACTGATGATGCTAATCGGGTCACTACCAATTGCAATAGTTGGACTTATATCAGCAATTCTACAGGCCAAGGTGGCTGCAGCAGGAATAGGTATTATAGCTAAAAAGCCTGAAGAACTAGGAAAGGCCATAACCTTTTCTGTTATCGTTGAGACCTATGCTGTTTTAGCCCTACTAGCATCTTTCCTTATCGTATTCTTTGTACCACTTACATAAGGGGAGATAGGTATGAGTGGATTAGACAGGATCAAGGAGCGAATTGTTGAGGATGCAAGGGCCCAAGCAAAAGGGCTTATTGATGATGCCAACAAAAAAGCTGATCAGATAAAAAAAGAAAGTGCGGACAAGGCCGAGCTTGTAGCTGAAAAGATAAGGGCCGACTATGAAAATAGGGCTGCTGAGCTAAAAAGACAAATGTTGTCTACAGCCCAGATGGATATAAGGAAAAAGAACCTAGCCTTAAAGCAGGACCTTATAGGTCAAGCCTTTGACTATAGCCATAAATCCATCATGGACCTGCCCCTGGCAGACTATGAAAAACTGATGGAGGACCTATTAATGGTGGCTGTTGAAAGTGGTGATGAAGAAATTATACTTTCAAAGCAGGATATAGACAGGTTAGGCGAAGGTTTTGTTAATAGGATAAACAAAAAGCTATCTGAAAAAGGAAGGCTAGGAGCCCTCAAGTTTTACAAAGAGCCAGGGGATTTTACGGGTGGCTTTGTACTAAGAAAGGCTGGCGTAGAGCTAAACTGCACAATTGGAGCTCTACTTCGCCAACTGAGAGAAAAAATTGAGCCCCAAATAGCTGAGATACTTTTTGCTGTAGAGGATTAGATGACCTTTATACATTGTATTTAGGCTAGGCTACCGGAGGAAAGGGGTGGAAAGATGCCGCAAGACTCTTATCTTTTTGCTGTAGGCAGAATAAGGGTAAAGGAAAATAAATTGATGGGTCAAGACAGGATTGAAAGAATGCTGGACACCGACTCCTTAGATGACGCCTTAAAGGTGTTAAGCGAGTCCGATTATGGTTCTGGTGAACAGGTCGAGAGCCCATATGATTATGAAAAGCTCTTGGCTGCTGAGCTAAAAAAGGTATATGACTTTATCGAAGAGGTCACACCTAATAAAGAGCTGACAGACCTATTTGCCCTTCAATATGATATGCATAACTTAAAGTCCTTGATAAAGGGACACTATTTAGGTAGTCAGGAGGACCTGCCACTAGCCAGTATTGGCAGTATAGACCTGCAGGACCTAACAAGGGCGGTAAAAGCCAAGCAGTACGACTCAATACCAGACTACTTGGCCCAGGCTCTTGTAAAGCTTGAAGAGACTTTTGAAAAGGGCTTTGATCCCCACAGGCTAGACTTTTTCTTAGACCAACTATATTTTAAGAGGGTATTTGAGGTCCTTAAAAAACATAAAAACCCCTTTATGCGCGAGCTTTTTGTAAAGCGAGTAGACCTTACCAATATTAGGACCCTACTGCGGGTAAAGACCATAGGGGAGGATATAGACTTTCTAAAAAACTTACTAATTGAGGGCGGGTCATTAGACCTAGATAGCCTTTTAGAGGTTCTTGAGGCCCCAATAGATGACCTATTAGTGATGTTAAAGGAAAGTGAATATATAGACTTCATAGAAGATGGGATAAGGGCCTTTGATAGCCAGGCTAGCCTTACCCTTTATGAAAGGCAAATGGATAATTATCTATTAAATTATATTAAAAAACGCAAGTACAATCCCATGGGGATGGAGGCCATAGCAGGCTATCTCTTGGCCAAGGAAAATGAGATCAAGCTAGTAAGGATGATTATGGTCGGCAAAATCAACAAGATACCCAAGGTAGCAATACGGGAAAGGTTACGTGATTTATATGTCTAAGATAGGTGTCATAGGTGATAGGGATTCGATTTTGGGTTTCAAGACATTAGGCCTAGATATTTTCCCTGTTACAGATATTGAAAATGCCGGCAGGTTGGTCCATAGGCTGGCCAAGGAGGATTATGCAGTCCTTTTTATAACCGAGGCCATAGCCAAGGATATGCAAGAGACTATTGAAAGATACAAGGCAGTGCCCTATCCAGCCATTATTCTTATTCCCAACAACCAGGGCAGTTTAGGACTTGGTATACAGGGGATAAAGGATAATGTGGAAAAGGCAATTGGCGCTGATATTTTATTTGGAGAAAGAGGGTAGATAACCGGTGCGAGGCAGAATTGTTAAGGTTTCTGGACCTCTTGTCATAGCAGAGGGTATGGGCGATGTTAAAATGTTTGACGTTGTCAGAGTTAGTGACAAGAGGCTAATTGGCGAAGTAATCGAGCTAAGGGGCGATAGGGCCTCAATACAGGTATACGAAGAAACAGCAGGTTTAGGACCAGGAGAACCGGTTGAGTCTACCGGTAGCCCCTTGAGTGTAGAACTAGGCCCTGGCCTGATTGAGGCCATCTATGATGGCATACAAAGGCCACTTACATATATCCGTGATATAGCAGGGGATAGGATACCAAGGGGTATAGAGGTTCCTATACTAGACCGGGAGAAAAAGTGGAATTTTGAGCCAAGGGTAAATATTGGTGACAGGGTAGAGCCTGGTGATATCATAGGAGTAGTCCAGGAGACTACTGTTGTAGAGCACAGGATTATGGTTCCAGAGGGTGTAGAGGGACTTGTTGATTGGGTGCACGAGGGAGAGGCAACCATTGTAGACCCTGTGCTAAAGGTAAAGACCGATGAGGGCCAAATAGTAGATGTTATAATGCTGCAAAAAACTCCTGTCCGTATTGGTAGACCCTACAAGCAAAAGCTCTCACCTGTAGTTCCCATGCTGACAGGCCAGCGGGTAATAGATACCTTTTTCCCAGTGGCCAAGGGTGGAGTGGCAGCGGTTCCAGGCCCCTTTGGTTCTGGTAAAACAGTTGTCCAGCACCAGCTAGCAAAATGGGCTGATGCAGATATTATTGTCTATGTTGGCTGTGGCGAGCGGGGCAATGAGATGACAGATGTTTTAATGGAGTTCCCCCAGCTAAAGGACCCAAAATCAGGCGAAGCCCTGATGAAGAGGACTGTCCTTATTGCCAACACCTCTGATATGCCGGTTGCTGCTCGTGAAGCCTCCATCTATACGGGGATCACCATAGCAGAATACTTTAGGGATATGGGCTACTCTGTTGCCATAATGGCAGACTCAACCTCAAGGTGGGCAGAGGCCCTTAGAGAGATGTCAGGACGTTTAGAAGAGATGCCTGGTGAAGAGGGCTATCCTGCTTATCTTTCTTCCCGCCTAGCAGAGTTTTATGAAAGGGCAGGCAGGGTAATCTGTAGTGGCCAGGACGATAGGGAGGGGGCCATAACAGCTATTGGGGCTGTTTCACCACCAGGTGGCGATATTTCAGAGCCTGTTACCCAAAGTACCCTCCGAATTGTAAAGGTTTTCTGGGGACTTGATGCAAGTCTTGCTTACCGTAGACACTTCCCAGCTGTAAACTGGCTGCTTTCCTATTCACTTTATACCGACAGGCTAAGTGATTGGATGAAAAAAGAGGTAGCCACTGATTGGGACCAAATAAGACTTGAACTGATGGGTATTTTGCAGGAGGAGGCTGACCTAGAGGAGATAGTAAGGCTAGTAGGTGTAGATGCCCTATCCTTAAAAGATAGGCTAACCCTTGAAACAGCCAGATCAATTAGGGAGGACTACCTTCACCAAAATGCCTTCCATGAGGTAGACACATATACCTCAATGGACAAGCAATACAAGATGACAAAGCTGATATTAGCCTTCCACCACGGTGCCTTAAAGGCCCTTGAGGCAGGAGCAGAGTTTTCAGAGATTATAAACTTACCCATTAGGGAGAGAATTGGCCGTGCCAAGTATGTACCTGGAGACCAGCTCCATGTCTTAGATGAGATAATGACAGACCTACAGCAGCAGATGAGGTCTCTAGCTCAAGAGGGAGGTATCCAGTATGCTTAAAGAATACAGGACCATACGAGAGGTCGTAGGACCCCTTATGCTAGTTGATGGGGTAGAAGGTGTAAAATTCGATGAACTAGTAGAGATAGAGCAAAAAAACGGTGAGATCCGCAGTGGCCGTGTCCTAGAGATAGATGGGGACCGGGCCCTACTCCAGCTTTTCGAAGGTTCACAGGGACTTAGGATATCAGACAGCAAGGCCCGCTTTTTAGGGCGGGGTATAGAGCTATCTGTTTCAAGAGATATGCTAGGTCGAGTCTTTGATGGAATGGGACGCCCCATTGACGATGGGCCTAGAATTATCGCAGAAAAGAGAATGGATATAAATGCAGAGCCCCTAAACCCAGCTTCTAGGGACTATCCATCAGAGTTTATACAAACTGGTATATCGGCCATTGACGGCCTTAACACCCTAGTTAGGGGGCAAAAGCTACCAGTCTTTTCAGGCTCAGGCCTGCCCCATGCCAACCTAGCAACCCAGATAGCACGTCAGGCCAAGGTCCTAGGTGGTGAGAGTAATTTTGCAGTTGTTTTTGCTGCTATTGGTATAACCTTTGAAGAGGCTGACTTTTTTGTAACAGACTTTAGACGTACAGGCGCTATAGACAGGGCAGTATTATTTATGAACCTAGCTGATGACCCTGCCATTGAGCGTATTGCTACACCTAGAATGGCCCTTACTGCAGCTGAATATCTGGCCTATGACCTAGGTATGCACGTACTAGTTATTATGACTGATATAACAAACTATGCTGAGGCCCTTAGGGAAACCTCTGCAGCCCGCAAGGAGGTACCCGGTCGTAGAGGCTATCCTGGCTATATGTATACAGACCTGGCTACCATGTATGAGAGGGCAGGTAGGATAAGGGGCAAGGAAGGATCTATAACCCAGATTCCCATACTTACCATGCCTGAGGATGACAAGACCCATCCAATACCAGACCTTACTGGCTATATAACAGAGGGACAGATAATCCTAAGCAGGGACCTACATAGAAAGGGTGTTGAACCTCCAATTGATGTTTTACCCTCCCTATCCAGGCTAAAGGACAAGGGTATAGGCAAGGGCAAGACCAGGGAGGACCATGCAGATACCATGAACCAGCTATTTGCCGCCTATGCCAGAGGCAAGGAGGCCAAGGAACTAGCGGTAATCCTAGGTGAGGCAGCCCTGTCCGATGTTGACAAGCTCTATGCCAAATTTTCTGATGCCTTTGAAGGAGAGTATGTATCCCAGGGCTACCAGGCCAACCGTAGCATAGAGGAGACCCTAGACCTTGGCTGGAAGCTATTATCCATACTACCTAGAGAAGAGCTAAAGCGTATTAGGGATGAGTATCTAGACCAGTACCTGCCCGAAAAAGGGGATGAGTAAGCATGGCACTTTTACGTGTTAATCCTACTCGTATGGAGCTTTCCCGTTTAAAGCAAAGGCTAAGTGTGGCCGTTAGAGGGCACAAGCTCTTAAAGGATAAACGGGATGAAATGATGAGAAGGTTTATAAAGCTTATTAGGGAAAACAAGGAGGTCAGGGAAGAGGTTGAAAGGGACCTTACCGAGGCCCTAGGCAATTT
>DGFG01000163.1 GCA_002391555.1 Firmicutes bacterium UBA3906 | reverse complement strand
AGATGTGTATAAGAGACAGTTAGTATTGAGTCTATGTATACTTTTATCCTTTTCCTTAAGGGTATTATTTAGATTTTCAAAGGCCTTATATAATTCCTCAATTAACTGCTCATGTTTTTCTAGCCTTAGCTTTAAATCTTTTATTAGCTTATTATCTCTCTCAAGTATTTTGTTTTCTTTGCCTAACCTATTATTTTTAGCATCTATTAGTTCTAGGATATTCCACTTAAAAACAGGAAATCCATCTCCAATTACTAAAATAGGATTGTTTTTAGTCTTATCATTTAAGGCTAGATAGTAGGGGCTAACAGGCCTATAGTCAATCACCCTTATATTATTTTTATCTGGCTTTTCTTCGCTTATAAGGTAATAAAAGCCCCTAGACTGATCCATCCAAAATACACCTATCTCATTAGCGGTAGATAGGGATAAATATTCTATAGTATTGCTGATCGTAAATAGTCTTAAACTTCTAATTGCTCTCTTATTTATAATCGCTTCTAGTGTGGCCCTTTTATAGTAAAGACTAACTTGATTATCTACTACTTCAGACCATAGAAAATGTAAATCTCCTCCTAGTCCTATTTTACTGTCAAAATCCTTAACTGGCCTTGATGAACTTGCCAGTAGAATTTCCTTTGACCATGTTTTCTTGTCCTTTCTATAGATACTTAAGGCCAGATAGAAAGTCTTTGCAAGCTGTCTTTTGTAGAAGAAATATATAAGGCCCTTGTCATCAGAGTTTATATTAAGAGCCATTACCCGATCATCGGAAAAGAAGTTCAAGGAATCAAGTGGTATTAATACACTATTGTCAAGAACATAATGTTTAAGAGAGACCCTAGCCTTTTGCAGGCTATTGTTGACAAAGTATAGTATATGAAGTTTACCTAGAACCAATTTAAGGCTGATATAATTAATATCTTCGTACTTTGAACTAAGGCTAGTTATATGAATTTTGTTCCAACCATTATTTGACCAAATGTATAGGAGTAACTGTTTAGAGTATGTATATGCTAAGACATATATTGAGTCATCATAGCCTAGACATGTAACAAAGTATTTATATGTACAGCTATCCATTAATTCAGGTCTTGTCCAGGACTGGTCCTGCTTTATGACATAATTTAGCCTTTGTTTCTTAAGAAAAATATACCACAGCTGCTCCTTTGACCTTTTTATAAGATATCCTACTTCCTTGCTAAACATAGGTAATCCTCTCCACTTATATATTCATATATATACCTATGTAAAAAGCATTCTAAATATAACAAAACTATCTACACAAGAAGGAGGAGA
Organism: Firmicutes bacterium UBA3906; assembly: GCA_002391555.1. Lineage (GTDB taxonomy): Bacteria > Bacillota > Clostridia > Caldicoprobacterales > DTU083 > UBA3906. The sequence goes on along the minus strand of DGFG01000163.1, from coordinate 2,669 downwards.
TTTACATACAATGCTAGTGGAGATTACTTCTCTATATTCCATTAGGAAAAGGAGGTTTATAGATGTCATTTTATTCATACAAGAATGAAGGAAACCCTCGTTGTCCAGGAAGGATAGGATTCGAAGGACTAAAGAAGATATTAGAAAAGGTTTGCATTCAAGTAAACAAGGTATATGATTCTTGCTTACAACAGGAAACTTTAGAAGATGTAAGAATCTACTTGAAAGATGTAAAGGGCTGTAGTGACTTTGAACCACCATTAACCTTTATAAGCTGTAGAAGCAAAAGTGTAAATGGTAAGTTAGTAGGTACCCGCATAGAAAGATTACCCGATCGAACAAACTTTGCGAGAGTGAGAACTAGGGTTGAGATACCTCTTGAGGTTGTGTTCGAAGATAAGAGATGTAGGCAAGGTGTTGGTAATGCTATACTTAGCATACCAAAGGATGTAATTCTATACGTACCGGATGAGTCAGTTATTCCATTCCAATTGGAGAGCGTTGTAAACGCTGTTTGTGTATCAGGTGAGTTTGTACCTGGTGAGACCTTTAGGTTTGACGTAGATATCTGCGCGACAATTATTCTAAAGATTGTAGCAAAGGTTGAACTATTAGTTCCTGCCTTTGGTTTCTGTGAGATACCTCCCTGTGAAGAATTCTCAGAGCAAATTTGCGATGAGATATTCGACCTTCCTCTCTTTCCACCTCAACTAGAAGATGTACTAGAAAGAAATAGGAAAAGAAGGCCAAGATTATTTGACAGTGATGATGCGGATGATGAAGAATAATAAGGCTTAGTAAAATGATATAAAAAAAGGAGCAGTTTATACTGTTCCTTTTTGATTATACTACTAGCAGTATCAAGAACATAATAGCAAATTAAAAAAACTCCCAAGAGTATGGGAGTTCTAATTATTGGTGCCGAAGGTGGGACTCGAACCCACACGATGTTGCCATCATTGGATTTTGAGTCCAACGCGTCTGCCAGTTCCACCACTTCGGCACATCTGAACAATAAACATAGTAACATAAGTTTTTTATTTATGCAATAGCTTGGAGATGCTTAATAATAAGTAAAATTACGCTGATTTTGCTTTTTGAAACCTAGAAAAATAAATTGCGTCTTTACAGTTGAGGTGATCTTTAATGAGATCCAATACTAAAAGGATTAAATCAAACAAGCATATGCTTGCAGAAGAAAACTCTATGAAAGTTAGCTATATAGAAAAACAAAATAGCGGTTGCCAAGAATCTTCCTATGAGTTTTTAGAGATAAGAAAATTAAAAAACCTTTTATCAAACCTGCCTATACTAGTACCTTCAGACAGGTTACATAAGCAAATCATAAGAAAAGCCCATGATATTAATAAAGTACAGAGAAGAAAGCCTAAAGGAATTAATATATGGCGGCAAAGCCAAAGATTTTCTATTTATTTTGTTTTAGTAGCATTAGTTCTTATTATCAGCTTAGGCATAAATAGTAAATTAACAGTAAAGGATTTTGATAAGGAACCCATACAAAATAATGGTAACGTAGAATATATGCCTATAGAAAACGATGAGAACAAACAAGCTAAAGAAAAGCAAGATTACCTTGACTCACTCCCTATAGAGCAGGATAAAAGCCCTATTAGAGGCACGTGGCTGTGGCTAATAATTGTAGCTGTGCTTATAGTGATATGTCCTCTTCTAACCCTTGTTATAAAGAGGGTCAGTATGGGCAAGAAGGATAAGTAGTGTGATGATAGGCATATTTAGTCATAAGCAATCTACATTGAGTTTTTAGGCCAATTATGATAAAGTCAAGTGTATAAAAGACACATTTTAGTTAAAGCTTACTGAAACCAATAAGCAAGGAGATAGAATATACAAATGCTAATGATAGCTATTGACGGAAACAGTTTACTACATAGAGCGTTTTATGCAATGCCCCTATTATCAAACAAGAAAGGTGTATACACAAATGCCATATTCGGCTTTATGAATATGCTTATAAGGTTAAAAAAAGACTATGAACCCTGTAGTTTAATTTTAGCCTTTGATAGGAAGGCACCTACTTTTAGACACAAGGCCTACAAGGACTATAAGGCTACTAGGCAAAAAGCACCTGAAGAGCTGGTACCGCAGTTTGACCTAATAAAGGACCTAGCACGCCTACTAGAAATACCAACCTATGAACTAGATGGATACGAGGCGGATGATATATTAGGCAGTCTAGCCAAAGTGGCTGATGATAACAAACAACCATTGATGATCGTAACTGGAGACAAGGATGAGCTTCAGTTAGTGTCTGATTATACCTCTGTACTCTTAACTATAAGAGGAATCTCAGAAACTAAAAGATATGACAAGCAGCTTCTTATGGATGAATATGGGCTAACACCTGAGCAGTTTGTAGATATGAAGGGCTTAATGGGAGATAGTTCTGATAATATTCCTGGAGTAAAGGGCATTGGTCAAAAAACTGCAATAAAGCTTTTAAAGGAATATGGTAGTTTAGAAAATGTTTTAGATAATATAGACAATTTAAGTGGTAAAAAGCTAAAGGAAAACCTAACAATATATCGCCATCATGCCTTACTTAGCAAGGACTTGGCAACAATACGTAGGGATGTACCACTAGAATTTAATTTGCCAAACCAGCCCTATGACTATCCTAGTTCATCTGG
>DGFG01000109.1 GCA_002391555.1 Firmicutes bacterium UBA3906 | reverse complement strand
GCGGGCACTATTCTACCTGTTATAGCATGTATTAGTTGTTTCTCTGACCCTTGGGGGTACTTTGTTTTTAGTTTAATTACCCTTATCCTATTATCATACTCTAAGGCCTTGTTTAAGGTGTCTATTGCTTTTTGTTTGTTATCCTCGATAGCAATATATCCCCTATCAACTCCTAGAATCTTCATAATAAGCTTAAGGCCTTTTATAACTTCATCAGGATATTCTAGCATTATGCGATAATCATCTGCTAGATAGGGCTCGCATTCTGCTCCATTTATAATGACTGTATCTAGCTTTTTTTCTTGTGCTGATCTTAATTTGACATGGGTCGGAAAGGCGGCACCTCCCATACCCACAATACCTGCTTCCATTATGATATCTCTTAGCTGGTCAGCAGATAATTTATTTATTTCTTCACTATCTCTATCCTTTATGGAGTCAGCTAATTTATCTTTGCCATCATTTTCAATGACAATTGACATAGCTTGTCCTCCAGTTGGGCAGTCTGACCTCTCAAAGGATTTAACGGTACCTGAAACACTAGAATGGACAGGTGCGCTAATAAGGCCCCTACTCTCTCCAATTTTTTGGCCTAGCAGAACTCTATCACCTACACCTACTAATGGTTCACAAGCTGAACCTATATGCTGCACTAGGGGTATTACAACCCTTTCAGGCACAGGACAGTTTTCTATTGGTTTGTTGTGTGTTTCCTGCTTATTTTGTGGAGGATGAACCCCTCCCCTAAAAGTAAACGCTCTTATAGCCACCCTTATACCCCACTTTTTTTATATATACTCTTATTATGACCATAAAATAAACCCACAATAATTAATAATTTTGTGGTAGTAAAATATGCCTTTAGGCTAATTATCTTTAAAGCCTTTTACTTGTGTAAAACTCTATTTAATTATAGCATAAATTTTAATACAGTTGTATCATATTATAGCTTTAATCAGACTTAGGTACTTTCCTTTCTAAATAACTCATACAAACCCATCACTAGGAGAAATATACCAAACAACCTTCTAAGCATGGCCGAATCTACATGTACAGCTAGCTTTGATCCTAATAATGCACTAATAAGGCCTGATATTATTATATAAATGGCAATTTTGAACTTAACATATTTGTTTTTGATATGAATAATCAAGGCTACAAAGGCAGCTGGAATAAAGGCTACTAGGTTAGTTCCCTGTGCTATATGCTGGGGTACATTAGCCAAAAAAACCAGTCCAGGTATTAGTATTGCTCCACCGCCAATCCCCATGCCACCTATAACCCCTGCTAATAAGCCGATTATAAATAAAAGCAGTCAGACCACCATCCTAATTGCAGTAATGATAATAAATATCGCAAAAGCTTTTCTCAAATATTTAGATGATATACGATGTAATAGGAATGCACCTAACAGGGCACCTATTGTTTCACCAGCGCCTACCTTAAGGATAATACTCGTATCAATATGGCCATTTTTGAAATATATAAAGGTGCTTACAATAGTCAATGGTAAAATAATAGAAATTGCAGTTGAATGGGCATCATGCTCCTTTAATTTTAGAAAATGAACCATTGCTGGAACAGCAATAATTCCACCTCCTGCTCCAAAAAGACCATTGCAAAATCCTACTACTGCACCTATAGCTAGTAGTTTAAGTTTATTGTTATTGCTATTAGTATTAATTTTAATCAAATCCTGACTAGTTTCTAATATCTTACTTAAACCCTTAACTACTACTTATGATTTGCTTGTTTATGATTAAAATTCTATGAATTTAGCAATAAATAAACCCGCCAAAAAACCTTTACTTTATTCATAAGGGTATTTAGGCGGGTATATAGGCTGAGTTTACCAGTCGCTATAGTATGATTGCACTGTCCTAGCTAAACTTTCAAAAAGCGCCAGATAGATGGCTAAATCTTTTGATAAAAAAGGCCATGTTTATTACAATGCCATAAAAGGACGCCACGACCATAGCGAGGCAGATGGGTTTGTAAATCCCATTCAGGATAGAGCTTTTTAAGCATTATACTATCTGAAGTAATTAAAGCAAGAAAGGTGATATAATGGGATTTTTCCATCACATGCTTACTTGTGATGTAAAATTCATTGTCTATAATATCTACATTTAAGCTGTCTGAACAACTTGCTTCTTGAGGCTCTAAGGGCTGCAATTTCTTCCCGCAGCAAGCAATTGAAGCGTCAGATGTACTTGTTAATAGGTTGCTGCACGTTGGACATACGTATAACTTTAATTTTCTCATATTAGCTCCTTCTAAGTCTTTTGTCTCTATCTTTCCTGCAAAAATACTCTCAAGGCTTACTGAGAATATTTTCGATAGCTCTGGAAGCATGGACACATCAGGACAACCCAAACCTCTTTCCCATTTTGATATGGTTTTATCGCTAACATTCAAAAGTTCTGCTAATTGTAACTGGGTTAGTCTTTTTTCAGTCCTTAGTTGCTTGATTAAGTTACCAACTTTCTCACGGTCCATATAGGTTCACCTCCATAATAATTAATATAACAGATATAATTAGCAATAGCTATAAACTATCCGTAGAGTCTAGATAGGGATTTTAGCTCAACTATTTTAATCTTATACTTGCCTATGTTCTTCTTAAGGATATTGCCTCTATAATCATTGTTTCGTTTGGGAATCTGTTTTTTTGTTTTATCCCTTTGCAGATACTGGCAATGTAGAGTATAAGTAGCTAGACTTTTGATTTGCTTAATGATTATATGATTGTGAAAAACAAAAAGGCCATCTACGAGTCTAAATCCTCATAAACAGCCCTTTAGCTGGTGCGGAAGGCGGGAATCGAACCCGCACGAGCGATGCCCACTACCCCCTCAAGATAGCGCGTCTGCCAGTTCCGCCACTTCCGCATATCCTTTACCTGTGAATGCCACAACAAATATTATAGCTATCTATTACTGACTTGTCAACAAGGATTATTCAGCTATAAACCACTCTTCTATATTCCTGTAAAGTGAAAGCTGGCTTGGTTTGTCAATACCATATAGCTTAGGATTTACAAGTAAGGACCCTGTCCGAAAGTATAGACTTATAATAGGTAATTCTCTAGTCATATGGTCTTGGATATTTTGATATACAGCAGATAGTTCATTTAAATCATAGGAATGACTTGCTAAGTCTAGTAATGAGTCTAGTTCACTATTTCTATATTTAATAAAGTTGTTAGGTATACTATCTATCTCATCTAAGTCCTCTATATCATCTATTTCTACTATTTCCCTAGAATGAAAAGCAAAACTTAGATCAAGGGCATTGTCTAAATAATATCCTGTTAGCAAGGCGTCAAACTGATTAGTAGCTAAAAGGTCTTTTGCAATTGTCTCCATATCAGCTATCTGTGTTTCTACCTTGAAGCCAACTAATTCAAGGTGACTTTTAATTAAACTAAGTACATCCCTTCTAAGGTCATTGCCACTGTTGCTAACAAGCTTGATCTTGAGCTCTATCTTTTGGTTATCAACTGTTTTGTCAAGAATGCCATCACCATCTAAGTCCTGCCAACCAGCTTCTTTTAAAAGTCTCTTAGCCCTATCTATATCATAATCATAAAGCCTGTAGGCATTATCATATAGCCAATGGTTTGATGGAATAGGTACATCCACTGTCTGCGCATTATTTAAGTAAACCTTGGAGATAATCTCCCTTCTATCTATTGCATAGGCCAAAGCCTTTCTAATCTTGGGGTCTTTTATGAGTTCACTTTCACTATTTAAGCCAAGAAATTCGTAGTAATTGGTCATAAACCTATATAGCTTTGTATCCTCTTCTACAGACTTATTATTTACATAAACTATCATTGTGTCAACAAGGTCTAGCTCTCCCTGTATAAATGCTTTTCTAGCTTCTTCTTTATTGGTGTATATTTTTCCTATGATTTTATCTATATAAGGTCTCCTACCCCACCAGTCCTCATTACGAACTAAAATGATAGATTCTTGGTCTTCACTAAAGTATTCTTCTGCTACCTTATAGGGTCCAGTACCAAGTGGTGCTTTAGTCAAGTCCTTTTGGATCTTTATTATATTTTCTACTGATTCATAATAATCCTTTGATATTACAGGAAATGTAAATATATCAAGTAGCTTTGATGATGGCTCAGCCAGCCTTACAAAAAGGCTATACTTGTCATTGTTTTTTAGTCCTATCTCTAGAATATTATCATTATCAAAAATATTATATTGATAAACTGAGTTTAAGACTCCTTCTTTTAATATATTATAGGTAAAAATAACATCCTCTGCAGTAATGCTTGTACCATCATGCCATTTTGCATCTTTTCTAATATTAAAGGTCCAAAGTCTCCCATCCTCTGATACCTGCCAGTCAGATGCAAGCTTAGGGATTTTTTTAAGGTCACTATCATATCCAACTAATCCTTCATAGATTAGGCTCAGGAAATTTACAGAGTCTGTAGTTTTGGCTATTAAGGGGTTCCAAGACTCTAATCCCTGTACAGGGATCCTTAACTGTCCACCCTCCTGTGGCTTTACTTCTTTATTGGTATTGTCAATATTCTGGTCATTGCCACTTGGACTTGGCTCAGCAGGTTGTGATAAATCACATGCTACAAGTAAGAATATATTAACAAGCACTAGGATAAATATAAAAAACCTTTTCATATTTAATTACCTTTCTATATCTTTACACTAAGCTGGGATACAAATTTTTATAAATTTCCATGGTCTTTATTACAGTAGCTACATAATTTCTTGTTTCATTAAAAGGAATGTAGTCGAGGCTTAGACCATCTTTACTATAATTTTTATTAGCTAGCCACTTTTTTACGTTGCCTATACCACCGTTATAGGAGGCTAAGACCAATTCTATGTCTTCTGGAAACTGTCTCCTTAAGTATCCTAGATACCAGCAACCCAGTCTAATGTTTACCTCAGGATCAAAAAGCATAGTATCATCAAATGGACTAAGTTCGATCTTGTCTGCAGTCCAGCTTGCTGTTGCAGGGACAAGTTGCATCAGTCCCCTAGCATCCTTGTGGGATACAGCCCCTTTTTCAAACTTGCTTTCAACCCAAATAATTGAGGCTACAAGGTGGGCTTCTACAGAGTATTCCTTTGAATACTTCTGAATATATTCTACATACTTTAGGGGATATTTATACTTTTTATACCAGCTACTTTGGCTAAAGAGTATAGCCAATATCATTATTATAGCAAGAAGACTGATTAAGTAATATATTTTCTTTTTCTTAAATCTATAGATTTTCAACCCCTTTAATAAGCCTCCCTAAATGTTTTAATACCTGCTTTCTAGTATCCCTTATTGAACCTGAATTATCTATTACTATATCTGCTCTTTTTACTTTCTCATCCAAGCTCATTTGGCTCCTTATCCGCTTTTGTGCAGTATCTTTACTACAATTATCCCTGTCCATAAGTCTTTGTAGCTGGGCTTTATAGGGTATAGTCACTACCCACGTCTCATCAACCATCATATCCCAGCCTGCTTCGAAAAGTAAGGGTACATCTAAAAATAGGAGCCTGTGTTTTCCCTCATTCTCAAATTGCTTAATCTGTTTGATTGTCTCATCCTTTATTATGGGGTGAGTTATTGCATTTAGTTTTTCCCGCTGCTTTGGGTCATCAAAAATCAAGCTTGACAGGGCCTTTTTATCAATTTCACCATTTTCCTTTATATAGTCCTGGCCAAAACTATTATATATAGCTCTCCATATGCTGTTTCCTTTTTGGGACAAGTCTTTGTAGATTTTGTCAGCATCAATTATTGGAATATTGTTTTCCCTTATTATTTTAGATACAGTTGATTTTCCCGTAGCTATGCCACCAGTTAGGCCAATTATCTTCACAAAATCACCTATTTCGTATCGTACCAATTATCGGCTGTTGCTATCTCTACTATCAGGGGTACACTTAGGTCAACTACATTTTCCATTTTGCTCTTTAAAAGCTCAATAACAATATCCAGCTCTGGTTTGTAGGCATCTATAATCAATTCGTCATGTACCTGTAGTATAAGCTTTGACTGTAGTCCTTTAGATTTAAGCTCATTATATACACTTATCATAGATAGCTTTATTATATCTGCTGCTGTCCCTTGTATTGGCATGTTAAGAGCTATTCTCTCACCAAAAGATCTAGTATTATAGTTTCTAGACATAAGTTCAGGTAGGTTACGTCTTCTATTGTAGAGGGTTTTTACGTAACCATTAGTTTTACCAAACTCAACTATCTGCTCCATGTATTCTTTTATCTTTGGATACCTGTCAAGATAACTATCTATATAGTGTTTGGCTTCTTCTCTAGATATTTTTAGATTTCTAGACAGGCCAAAATCACTAATACCATAAATAATTCCAAAGTTAACAGCCTTGGCCCTCTCCCTCTGCTCGTCTGTTACCTTGCTCATTGGCACATTAAATATCTCAGCAGCTGTCCGCCTATGTATGTCCTGCCTTTTCACAAATGAATCAATTAGTGTGGGGTCTGCTGATATATGAGCAAGCACTCTGAGTTCAATTTGCGAATAGTCTGCAGCCACTAAAGTATAATCAGGTCCACTTGAGATAAAAGCCTGTCTTATCCTTCGACCAGTCTCAAGTTTCACTGGTATGTTTTGAAGATTAGGATCTGTGCTACTTATTCTACCTGTAGCAGTTACGGTCTGATTAAAGCTTGAGTGAATTCTATCATCCTTGCTACTAATCAAGGGTATGAGGCCATCTACATAAGTAGATTTGATTTTTGCTACCTGCCTATATTCAATGATTTTTTCAATGATAGGGTGTATTCCTTGTAAAGCCTCTAGAACATCTATGTTGGTAGAATAGCCTGTCTTTGTCTTCTTTTGTACTGGCAAACCTAGCTTTTCAAATAGTATCTCACCTAATTGTTTAGGGGAGTTTAGATTAAAATCTTGCCCAGCTAGGCTGGTGATTTCATCTGTTAGCCTTGACTGCTCTTTAGTAAAATACAAATCCAGTTCCCTTAATCTTTCCCTGTCTAGCTTAAAGCCTGTAAGCTCCATATCAGCTAATACCTCTATAAGAGGGTGTTCTATTTTATAGTACAGGTCCTCCATATCTAGCTCTTTCAGCTTACTTAAAATAGCCTCTGCCAGTAGCAGTAGGTCAGCCCCGTCTATAATACTAGTATCTATACCTGTATAGTCATATAAAAGCCGGTCAGGCTCGTACTTGCTCTTGGTGGGATCCAAAAGATAGGCTCCAATCATAGTGTCAAAACTTATACCTTTTATTGCTATTCCCTCTTTTGCAAGCTCAAGAATCCAGCTTTTTGCATCATGTACAAGCTTTTTTATCTCTTCACTTTCAAAGAAGGGTTTTAGTATATTAAGAGCTTTGTGATAGTCTATTCCATCACCCAATAAATCATTCTTAAAGTTGATCCTGTATGTAGTATCCTTGTTCCAGGAAATAGACAAGTGCTCTCCTATGGCTA
>DGFG01000102.1:3429-3650 GCA_002391555.1 Firmicutes bacterium UBA3906 | reverse complement strand
CCTGCCTTTTTGACTGCCTCTATTATATCTAAAGCACTAATTCTATTTTCATCAAAGTCAACGCTGAGCTTTTCTGTAGCTAGATTGACCCTAGCTCCTGCTACCCCCTCAAGGTTAGAAACAGCCCTTTCTACTCCTGCAGCACAGGAGGCACAGGTCATCCCTCTTATAGTAAATGTTTTATTCATAGACTCACCTCTTTGTTCTGTCTTTTTCCTTTG
>DGFG01000102.1:0-3186 GCA_002391555.1 Firmicutes bacterium UBA3906 | reverse complement strand
TATAAAGAAATACTTATATATAAGCAAATAGACATGGCTAGTGTAGTTTTCTAGGCTCTTGAGACCTGCTGAATATATTGTCTACTAGTTCAAAAGACTATCTAATTATATAATCTACTATGCCTAAAGACTTGCTAATTACACTAACTACTCAGCTTAAAAGCCTTACCAATTATTTATATAGCAAGCTCGAAAGGCTTGCTTATTTTATTAACAAAAGAGCTTTAAAGGCCAAGTAAAAAGATTAGAATTTACTATTGACAAATCTCAAATGTAAATGTATCATATTAAACAATATACTTTTAAGACCTGTATATAGTATAAAGGCTATGAAAAGAAGAGTAGGTATTGGGATATGTTACAGAAAGCCCTCTTGCTGAGAATGGGTACAGAAGACTTTACCGAAGATGGTCTTGGAGCCGCGCACCGACTACCGGCTGGTATAGGCTGCGACGGGTACGCCCGTAATAGCGGATGAGTATGATAGTACTCTTTGAGGCTTGTATCGCGAGATATAGGCAAAACGAGGTGGTACCACGAAGTATAAAGCTTTCGTCCTTGAAAAGTTCAAGGACGTTTTTTATTGCCCAGAAAGGAGCTAGTCATGAAGGAAGACTATATAATTGAAATACATGACCTAAACAAGACCTTTACTTCAGAAGGCAAAAGCATTCAGGTATTAGACAACATTAATATAAGCATAAGGCGGGGCGAAATTTTCGGTATTATAGGCCTGTCCGGAGCTGGCAAGTCCACCCTAGTAAGGTGCATGAACCTTTTAGAAAGACCCACAGCAGGTAAGGTCTATGTAGACGGACAGGAAATGACTGCCCTAACGGAAAAAGAACTAAGAACAGCCAGACAGTCAATTGGAATGATATTTCAAAACTTTAATTTACTTATGCAAAGAACGGCCCTTGACAATGTATGTTTCCCCTTAGAACTAGTGGGGATGAAAAAAAAGCAGGCCAGAGAAAAAGCAAGAGAACTGCTAGCTACTGTCGGCCTATCTGATAAAGAGGATGAATATCCAGCTAGGCTTTCAGGAGGACAAAAGCAAAGGGTAGCAATAGCCAGGGCTTTGGCAACCAACCCAAAGGTCCTGCTTTGTGATGAGATTACAAGCGCCCTTGATCCTACTACTACCCAGTCCATCCTTGAGCTTTTAAAGGATTTAAACCAAAAGCTAGGGGTTACAGTCATTGTCATAACTCATCAGATGAAGGTCATCGAGCAGATATGTAGCCGGGTAGCAATTATCGATAGTAGTCATATAGAGGAAATCGGTACAGTAGATGAGGTCTTTCGCAGGCCCAAGACCGCTGCAGCAAAAAGACTTCTCTATTCAAGGGGTGAGCATATCGACAAGTTTACTGGCAGGGGTAAATTACTTAGGTTAGTATTTGACGGTAGCTCTACCGATAGACCAATAATTGCAGAAATGATACTAAAGTTTGGCGTCATAGTAAACATAGCCTATGCAGATACAAAAAACATCGATGGAAGAATGTATGGCCATATGATACTACAGCTACCAGAGGATGAAGGTCTCGTTGAGCAAATACTAGGCTATCTCGATGATGAAGGTATTAGCTATTCGGAGGAGGGTTAAAAGATGAGTTTGACATTTCAGCAGATAATGAAGCTTATGTTAAGTGGTTTACTTGAGACCCTTTATATGACAATTATTTCTACGGCAGCTGCCTATATAATAGGCTTGCCAGTAGGTGTATTGCTAACTGTTACAGACAAGGACGGGATAAAGCCAAACAAGACACTAAATACAAGTATAGGCTTTGTTGTAAACGTTTTAAGGTCTGTACCCTTTATTATACTTTTGGTTGCTGTTATGCCCATAACTCGTGCAATTGTAGGGACTACAATAGGTTCTTCAGCTACAGTTGTGCCCCTTGTTATTGCAGCAGCACCCTATATAGCAAGAATGGTTGAAAGCTCTATAAAGGAGGTAGACCGGGGCGTTATTGAAGCGTCCCACTCTATGGGAGCGACCACCCTTCAGATTGTACTAAAGGTCCTTATACCAGAGGCAAAGCCCTCACTCCTACTTGGGGCAGCAATCTCCATAACTACAATCCTAAGCTACTCAGCTATGGCAGGCTTTGTAGGAGGAGGCGGACTTGGAGATATAGCAATCCGCTATGGTTACAATCTAGGAAAAACAGATGTAATGCTAGTCATGGTAGTAGTACTAGTAGCAATAGTCCAGCTATTCCAAGCCTTTGGTGGCTGGTTCTCAAGGAAAAATGATAGGCGGATAAGATAGGTTACTGACTTAAATGCTGTAAATCATAAGTGAAAATTAAAATGATATTAAAGACTAGGAGAGATAAAAATGAAAAAAACCTTATTAGTTATTTTGACCCTGCTTCTCTTAATAGGAATATTTGCTGGCTGCTCTTCAAAGGGTGCCAAGACAAATGACGGAAAAATAGTAATTGGTGCAAGTGTAACACCTCATGCCCAGATACTAAAGCAAACAGAACAAATGCTCAAAGACAAGGGAATAGAGCTTGAAATCGTAGAATTTACTGACTACGTACAGCCAAACAAGGCAGTTGATGAAGGCAGCCTTGACGCTAACTATTTCCAACACCAGCCCTACCTTGACCAGTTTAACAAGGATAATGGGACCAAGGTAGTATCAGTTGCAAGTATCCACTATGAGCCCTTTGGCATTTTCCCTGGGAAAACAGCTACAATAGAGGAGTTAAAGGACGGAGCAGTTATCTCAGTACCAAACGATGGCACAAATGAAGCCCGCGCCTTGATGTTACTAGAAGCCCAGGGCCTAATAAAGCTCAAGGAAGGCACCGGTTTTTATGCTACAGTACTTGATATTGTTGAAAATCCAAAGAACCTTCAGATAAAGGAACTAGCTGCTGAGCAGCTAACCCATTCACTAGAGGACGTTGACCTAGCTGTTATAAATGGTAACTATGCTATCCAGGCTGGCCTTAATGCCTCTACCGATGCCCTAGCTGTTGAAGACAAGGACTCTGATGCAGCCCAGACCTATGCCAATGTCCTATGTGTTAAAGAGGGAAATGAGGATGACAAGGATATAAAGGTCCTCCTAGAGGTCCTTCAAAGCGAGGAAATCAAAAAGTTTATCGAGGAAACTTATGAAGGAGCAGTTGTTCCAATCTTTGACTAAGCCTTCATAAG
>DGFG01000083.1:12326-13310 GCA_002391555.1 Firmicutes bacterium UBA3906 | reverse complement strand
GTAGACTTTTTAGGTAAAGATAGGGTAAATAGGGTTGAGGACCTAGGAGAGGGCGAGGGTCAGCTTAGTACCTGGACCTTTGATCTTTATACTAGAGATGAGCCAGACCAGCCAACCCATATACAGGTATGTAAAAAGGGTGGCAAGGTAGTTAATATGATAGCTAACTATGATAGCAATAAGATAAATCTTGATATAGACAAGGCCAAGGACAAGGCAAGGGCCTTTTTAGAGGAAAAGGGCTTTGAAAACATGGAGGCTAGCTACCAGCAGCAGTATGGCGGTATTAGCATTATAAATTTTGCCTATAAGCAGGATGGTGTTATCTGTTATCCTGACCTTATAAAGGTCAAGCTTTCCTTGGAGGATGGTAAAATCGTGGGTTTTGAGGCCAGAAACTACCTTATAGCCCACAGGGACAGGGACCTAGAGGAGCCTGCCATAAGTATGGAAGAGGCCCACAGGCTGCTGAGCCCAAACCTAGAGCTTATGTCCTCGAGGCTGGCCCTTATTCCAACTGAGGGTGGAAAGGAAAGGCTATGCTATGAGTTCAAGGGAAAACACATGGGCAACACTTATATTGTATATATTGATGCCATGACCGGCCAGGAGGCAGATATTTTGCAAATAATTGAAAGTGACAAGGGTTCATTGGCAATATAGGCAATATTTCATAAGGATAGACCAAGCTAAGAAGGGAAAAGCTATTTATGCGACAGTAAGTCGCGTAAAAGGAGGTTTCGATATGGCTAGAAGAGGTGGAAAGATGTCCGAGAACCTAAAGGCTGAAATAGCCAAGGAGCTTGGCGTCTACAATGTTGTAAAGGATGAGGGCTGGGGGAGTGTATCCTCCAGGGACTGTGGTAACATGGTCAGTAAAGCCATTGAGATTGCAGAAAGAAATGTAGCAAAAAACCAAAAATAGCTTAATATCGATTCCAGAGGGGAAAGCGGAGGATTTATCCTCCGCTTTTCTCAGCTTTA
>DGFG01000083.1:5122-12095 GCA_002391555.1 Firmicutes bacterium UBA3906 | reverse complement strand
AAAAAGCCAAGGACTAGTAGCCTAACTTATCTTTGTTTTGCAAATACTATAATGGTTGATATAATAATAGAATCAAATATAATGAAGGTGTAAGAATAATCCTGAAAGGGGCCTTGACATGGACAACCGTCCAATTGGTATTTTTGATTCTGGTCTTGGAGGGCTCACAGTTGTAAAGGAGCTAAATAAAAGGTTAGCCAATGAGTCCATTGTATACTTTGGAGACACAGCCCGGATACCATACGGGACACGTTCCAAAGATATAGTAAATAAATATTCTGAACAATGCGTCAGGTTTTTACTTGAAAAGGATATAAAGGTGGTTATCGTTGCCTGCAACACAGCAAGCTCAACCAGCCTTGCTAGGCTAAATGCCCTATTTGATATACCTATAATAGGTGTAATAGAGCCAGGAGCCCAGGCGGCTGTGAAGGCTACAAAAAATAAAAGGGTAGGTGTTATAGGCACAGCTGGCACCATAGCTAGCGGGGCTTATCCCCAGGCCATAAGGGCTATTGATCCAGAAATAAGGGTTTATGACCAGGCCTGTTCTCTCTTTGTACCCATTGTTGAGGAGGGCTGGAGCGATAGCCAGGTAGCCCAGCTGACTGCCCAGACCTATTTAGAGGATATTAGGGAAAAACAAATTGACACCCTAGTCCTGGGATGTACCCACTATCCCTTGCTTTCCAGTACAATAGCCAAGGTTTTAGGACCGGATGTGAGCCTAATAAATCCGGGAGAGGGTACCGCACTTAGGCTAATAGACCTATTAGAGGAGAAAGATATGAAAAGGGAAGCCAAGGATCCTGCCACAATTAGCTTTTATGTTAGCGACGTTGGAGAAAACTTTCAAAGGATAGGCAGCCATTTTCTCAATAGGCAGATAGATGCCGAAAAAATTGATATTGAAAGCTATTAAAAAACAAAAAAAGGGGTGACGCCAATGGATAAGAACATACTTTTAAACATAAAGGGCAAGCACTACAATGCCAAAGGCGAGGGAAGCTCCATAGAATTGATTACACAGGGCAAGTTATACAAGATAGATGACGTTTATTTTATTGAATACGAGGAAAGTGAGCTATCTGGTATGGAAGGTACCAAGACCCAAATTTCTATAAAAGACGATAGTATTATGATGGAGAGGATTGGTGCCCACCCATCACAGTTTTTATTTGAAAAGGGCAAAAAGTACATAAATAGTACCAATACACCACTAGGACCTGTTGTAATGGAGATATATCCAACTACAATTGATCATCAGATAAGTGAGAATGAAGGCAAGCTAGATGTTAAGTACCAGCTTGGTATTGATGGCAAGCATGTCAGTTCAAATGAGCTATCCCTATTTTACAAGTGATTATTATGGTAATATGCTAGGCTTTTGCCTAGCATGTTACTTTTTTAGGAAAAAGCCAAATATTATTTGACTAAGGGCTCCTAATATATTATTATAGGAAATAGATTCTATAGTTTAATTTACAAGTTCCTATAGCGAATTATGAATTTAAACAGTTCAATTAAACAATATTATTATAAGTGATGGATGAATATCCTGTAGTTGGCAAAAATATGATTAATCAAGTAGCTTCAGATATAACCTTGTTTAATGAGTTGTACTCGTATCCTTGGTTACTTATCAGAAAATATAATAAAAAATTATAAAAAGTTTAACATACAACATTATTCTACCTTTTGAATAGGGGGCTATCTCTGCTATCCTGCCTTAGTGTCCATTTATTTGTACAATAATGTTGAATTATAGAATTAATCGCAATGAAAGAGAGGTAAAGATGTTTTGGATTATACGAATTTAAGCAACAACACCATACTTGAGCTACGTGAATTTGGCAAAAAGCTTGGTATCAAATCCATCACCAAGTATAAAAAGGCCGAGCTAGTAGACCTTATACAGGGAAAACTAACAGAGATGGCGAAAAACCAGGGTAATTTACCCAAGGATGATAAAGAGCCTGCAGCAGACACAAAAAAGACAAGCAGTAGGAGCGGAAAGGCTGCAAAGGCTACAAAGGCAAGCACAGAAGGTAAAGCAGAAAAGGCAGAGCCTACTAAGAGGGGCAGGTCGCGTAAAACGGTGGCCAGCCAGGACAAGGAAGAACAGGCTACAAAGGAACAAGGGGCCGGCCCGGATAATGGAAAGGGTAAAAACGATTCAGACAATGGTTCTGTTTCACAAGAGACAGATGATACTGACAGGGACCAAAGGCAAAGCGATGATATAAGCAAAAAAGTTGCCTATGCCCGCAAGTATTACAACACTTCCAATCCTGCAATACCCGAGCTCTTAAGCCAAGACGATGTGGCAGAGGCAGAAGGGGTACTCGAGATAATGCCAGATGGTTACGGCTTTCTAAGGTATGACAACTACCTAGCTGGCAACAATGACATATATATTTCCCAGTCTCAGATCAGGCGGTTTAGCCTAAAAACAGGCGACCTTGTCAAGGGCAAGACCAGGCGGACCAAGGAAAGCGACAAGTATAAGGCCCTACTTTATGTTACTGCTGTAAATGGCATGGACCCAGAGCTGACTATCAACCGTAGGCCCTTTGAAGAATTAACCCCCATTTATCCAAACAAGAGAATCACCTTAGAGAACAAAAGAAACACCAAGGACCTGGCCACAAGGCTAATTGACCTTGTATCACCTATAGGTATGGGTCAAAGGGGACTTATTGTTTCTCCTCCAAAGGCAGGGAAAACAACTCTTCTTAAAAATATAGCCAATAACATATCAGTTAATTATCCCGATATATACTTAATTGTATTACTTATCGATGAAAGGCCCGAAGAGGTTACAGATATGCAAAGGTCCATAGACGGTGATGTTGTCTATTCAACCTTTGACGAATTACCAGAGCACCATACCAAGGTTGCAGAGATGGTACTAGAGCGTGCCCAGCGCTTGGTTGAGCAAAAAAGGGATGTTGTTATTTTGCTAGACAGCATCACAAGACTAGCTAGGGCTTACAACCAGACAGTGCCTTCAACCGGCAGGATCCTATCAGGTGGTCTTGATTCCTCCGCCCTGCACAAGCCAAAACGCTTTTTTGGTTCTGCCCGTAATATCGAAGAAGGCGGCAGCCTGACCATTATTGCTACTGCCCTAGTTGAGACCGGGTCTAGGATGGATGATGTTATTTACGAGGAGTTCAAGGGCACTGGTAATATGGAGATTCACCTTGACAGAAAGATGAGTGAAAAGAGAATATTCCCTGCGGTTGATATCTACAAGTCTGGTACCCGTAGAGAAGAGCTCCTGATGAGCCAAAAGGAGCTAGAGGGTGTATGGGCAATCAGGAAAAACCTTTCCGAAGGCAGGCCTGACCGGGTAACTGAGATCATTATAAATGACCTTATGAGGACCAATACCAATGATGAATTTATCGACCTTATGCTCGAACACTTTAGGATAGCTGACAAGGAAGGCTACCTAAATAATGATCGGTATTAAACAAGACTCTTAAACAAAAGTGGTAAAAAAACTGATAAAAGGTCTATAAGAAAAGTTCTTATTAGATAGGCCTAGTCTATTTGTAAAATTTAGTCCCTTGTAGTATTTGATATTGCATGTAAAATAAGAGTATGCTATAATGTCTAAGTTAATAATTACAAGCGGTTTTACAAATTGTTTTAAGACTAAGGAGTATTTAAAAATATACTAGGGACCATTTTACGAAAGAGGTGAATTCAATGAAGGCTAACATACATCCAGAGTACACACAGGCAGAGGTTAGATGTGCATGCGGCGAGACATTTACAACAGGCTCAACTAAAAAGGAAATCCGAGTTGAGATATGTTCAAAATGCCACCCTTTCTATACAGGTAAGCAAAAACTGGTTGACACAGGCGGTCGTGTTGAGCGTTTCTTAAAGAAATATGGCATGCAAGACCAAGAGTAAAGGTAAAAGTTTGACCTGAAATGCAGATTGGGGTTCACCTGGTCTGTATTTTTTATAATAATGGTTATAAGAGCTAGGGTTACCAGTCTTATTATCATATAGGGCGGTGTAATATATGAAAAAGTGTACTGTTGGCGGGCAGGCGGTCTTAGAAGGCGTTATGATGAAGGCTCCCGATGCTATGGCTATCGCTGTTAGGTGCGAGGATGGGACTATTGATGTTAAAAGAAAGGCCCTAAATCCTGCCAGTAATAGACACCCAATATTAAAGCTACCCATCATTAGGGGGATTATTAGCTTTGGTGAGGCCATGGTCCAGGGGATAAGGTCCCTTATGGACTCTGCTGAAATATATGGAGATCAGGACTCAGATGACTTTAAGCCATCCAAGTTTGAGACCTTTATAGCCAAAAAGCTAGGTAAAAATGTAGATGATGTTATCATCTTTTTTGCCATACTACTTGCTATGGTTTTTTCAGTGGGCCTATTTATATTACTACCAGCACTGATAGCCAGCCTATTTAGAAGGTGGATAGAAAATCATATAGTTGTAAATATTCTAGAGGGTCTAGTTCGAATAATGATATTTTTAGCCTATATTATTGCTGTATCCCAGATTAAGGACATCAAAAGGGTCTTTGAGTATCATGGAGCAGAGCACAAGACCATACATTGCTACGAGCACGAAGAGGACTTGACTGTAGAAAATGCTAGAAAGTATACTACCCTTCATCCCCGATGCGGGACTGCCTTTTTGCTAATTGTAATGGTTATATCCATAATGGTTTTCTCTTTCTTAAGATGGGAAAACATCTTGATAAGGGTGATAACCAGGCTACTCTTACTTCCGGTCATAGCCGGTCTATCCTATGAGGTGACCAGACTAGCAGGCAGGAGTGACTCAGCTATAGTAAGGGCCATTATATATCCTGGCCTATTACTTCAAAAGCTGACTACCCGTGAACCAGATGATGACCAGTTAGAGGTGGCAATAAGGGCCTTTAATGCAGCCATGGGCATCTATGAGGAGGAAGAAACCGATGGTGAAGCAAAGCTTAATGGACCTGATACTCAAGGGTCAACGGCTCTTGCAGGCCAAGGGAGTTGAGGCAGCAAGACTAGAAAGTGAGTTGCTTTTATCCCATATATTGTCCTGTGACAGGCACCAGCTTTATAGCTCACCCCAAAAAAAACTCGACTCTTCCATAGTAGATAAATTTATGGCCCTACTTAAGAGGCGGCTTGCCGGTGAGCCTATCCAATATATTCTAGCCTATCGTGAATTTATGGGCCTAAGATTTGACTTAGACAAAAGTGTCCTAATCCCTCGCTGGGAGACCGAAATTTTAGTAAAGCACATCATAGACCAGGCCCAGGGTAGGCCAGTCAAGCTACTTGACATAGGAACAGGCAGTGGCGCCATAGCTGTAAGCCTTGCCTATTACCTGCCCCAATCAAGGCTTGTAGCTATAGATATTAGCCAGGAGGCTCTAGACAGGGCCGAAAAAAACGCCATAAAGCATGGGGTCAGCCATAGGATAGACTTTAAAAGGTCGGATATGTTTGCTGCCCTTGAGGCAGACTCTTATCAGGCTTATTTTGATATTATAGTATCCAACCCCCCTTATATTAAAAGCCAAGATATAGAAGGGCTTATGCCAGAGGTTAGGGACTTTGAACCAAGAACTGCCCTAGATGGGGGAGCAGATGGCCTAAAATTTTATAGGCAGATTGCAGAAAATGCAAGTATATATTTAAAGGCAGGAGGCCTTGTGGCCATGGAAATGGGCCATGATCAAGCCTCTGATATAAAAGACATTTTTAAAAGGACAGGCAATTATTCTAGCGGCCAAATCCTAAAGGATTTAGCCGGTATAGACAGGATTGCATTATTTCACAAAGTAAACAAGGGGTAATCTATTTATGTTTGATAGACTACAAGCTATAGAAGACAGATATGAGGAGCTAGGCCAAATTATCTCCGATCCTGACGTAATAAACAGGCGGGATGAATGGCAGGCCTTTGTAAAGGAACACTCCTCCCTAGAGCAGATAGTAGAATCCTTTAGGGAATACAAGGACCTAAAGGAGGAGATAGCCGATACCCGTTCCATGTTAGAGGAGGGCCCTGACAAGGAACTAAAGGAAATGGTAGAAGCTGAGCTAAAGGACCTTGAGCAAGAACTAGAGGCCCTTGAGCATAAGATAAAGCTACTGCTGCTGCCAAAGGATCCAATGGATGAAAAGAACGTTGTCATGGAGATAAGGGGCGGAGCAGGTGGAGACGAAGCAGCTCTTTTTGGAGCAGTCCTTTTTAGGCTCTACTCCAGGTATGCTGAACGCCAGGGCTGGAAGATCGATATTATGTCTGCCAACTATACAGATATAGGTGGCGTAAAAGAGCTTATCTTTGTAATTGAGGGCAAGGGGGCCTATAGCCGCCTTAAATATGAAAGTGGAGTCCACAGGGTCCAGAGGATACCCACCACCGAATCAGGGGGTAGGATCCATACCTCTACAGCTACAGTAGCTGTTTTGCCAGAGGCTGAAGATGTGGACATAGAGATAAATCAAAATGATCTTAGGATTGATGTCTTCAGGTCATCAGGCCATGGGGGACAGAGTGTAAACACGACGGATTCAGCTGTCCGAATCACCCACCTACCTACGGGCCTAGTAGTCACCTGCCAGGATGAAAAATCCCAGCTTAAAAACAAGGAAAAGGCCCTAAAGGTTTTAAAGGCCAGACTCCTAGATGCTGCCCAGCAGGAGCTAGAGCAGGAGTATGCTGAAAACAGGAGGAGCCAGGTAGGGACCGGAGATAGGAGCGAAAGGATCAGGACCTATAATTATCCCCAGGGCAGGGTAACTGACCACAGGATAAACCTAACCCTTTACAAGCTAGAGAACTTTTTAGACGGTGATATAGACGAGATGATAGATGCCATAATCCAGTATGAGCAACTAGAGCAACTCAAAAAGTTTTAACTGCTTTTTAGCACTATAAGCTAGCCTGTAAATAAGCTACAAAAATAATCAAAGGCAG
>DGFG01000083.1:0-4856 GCA_002391555.1 Firmicutes bacterium UBA3906 | reverse complement strand
ATCAAAGGCAGCTACAACAAAGTCAGACAACAATTAATAAAAGCTAGGCTACAATAAAAGTCAGGCTTAGAATAGACCCATAAGCCCCCGAATACAATTACATAGTGACATGTGTTGTTAAGGGGGCTTTTACATATGAATAGCTTATTGTTCAGTACACTTATAGGTAGCTTGGCCGGGATAGTCGGTACAGGACTAGGCGGGGCCTTGGCCTTTTTGATAAAGCAGCCAAGTAGGAGGTACTTAAGTAGCGTCCTGGGTTTTTCTGCAGGTCTTATGTTTTCGGTTGTATGCTTTGACCTTCTGCCAAAGGCTTTTGAAATAGGGGGCCTTTTAAATGGGCTACTAGGAGCCTTTGGAGGGGTAGCTTTAATGGCCCTGCTCCAGGACATCTTTGAGACAAGGACTAGGCCGGTCAAGGGCCAAAAAAGAGGGAGTAAAAACTATATTAGAACTGGTATACTAATAGGCATAGGTATAGCCCTGCATAACCTGCCCGAGGGGCTAGCTATAGGTACAGGTTTTTCTACCACCCAAAGCTATGGGATAGGCCTTTCCATTGTAATTAGCCTGCACGATATCCCTGAGGGAATTGCTATGGCAACCCCCATGCGGATAGGGGGTATGGGCATTTTCAGGGTCGTACTTTATTCCTTGCTTGCCGGTATACCTACAGGCCTAGGAGCCTTTATAGGCTATATTTTGGGGGAGATTTCCCCAATTTTTATAAGCCTTTGCCTTGCTTTTGCAGGGGGCGCTATGGTTTATATAACAGCAAGTGAGCTTATACCCGAATCAAGAGACCTTTACAAGGGCAGGATTTCTGCCATGGGCCTTGTAGCAGGTGTATTTACAGGCATTTTGCTGGTAAAGCTCTTTTAGATCAGCTGATTTAGGACTAAAAGGTCAGGCAGGGCTAAGAACTAGTATTTACTAAAAAATTGGACAGGCTAGCCCCATAATAAAAAAAGGCCTAGCTATCCATCTTACTTAAAAGGAATTGAAGGAATAATCATGATAAAAACCGAGCTTTTAAAAATTGGTGACCTAGAGGGGGACCTAGAAAAGATTAAAAGGGCAGCTAGCCTGATTAGACAGGGACAGGTTGTAGCCTTTCCAACTGAGACTGTCTATGGTCTAGGGGCCAATGCCCTCGATCCTGGGGCTGTTGATAAAATATTCAAGGCCAAGGGTAGGCCGGCAGACAACCCCTTGATTGTCCATATAGACAATATAGACAGCTGGTCTATGCTGGTAGAGACTATTCCTGACCAGGCCCTAGACCTGGCAGAGGCCTTTTGGCCAGGTCCCTTGACAATAATACTAAAAAAGAAGGACCTTGTATCTGACAAGGTTACTGCAGGCCTAGATACAGTAGCTGTTCGTATGCCCTCGCATCCTGTGGCTAGAAAGCTTATTGAACTATCTGCCTGTCCTATTGCAGCCCCTAGTGCCAATCTTTCAGGTAAACCTAGCCCAACCAAGGCCCTCCATGTCATGGAGGATATGCAGGGCCGGATTCCCATGATACTAGATGGGGGAGATGCGAATGTAGGCCTTGAGTCCACAGTTTTAGACCTAACATTTGACCTACCCATTATCCTAAGACCAGGTGGTGTCACCCGGGAAATGCTTGAGCTTGTCTTAGGGGAGGTTTTGCTTGACCCTTCTGTATTTAGCAGCCTAGAGGAGGGGCAAAAGCCCAGGTCCCCTGGTAGCAAGTACAAGCATTATGCCCCCAAGGCCCAGGTAACCATATACAAGGGTAGACAGGACCGGTTAATAGCCGGAATAAGTAAAGAAGCTCAAAGGCTAATTCAGGCAGGTCAGAGGGTCGGCATACTAACTACTGATGAGAATAAGGCCTCCTACAAGGATGGGATAATAAGGTCCATGGGTAGCCGTCAAAGGCCGGAGGACCTGGCTAGGGTCTTGTTTAGCCTCCTAAGAGAGTTTGATGATTTGGGGGTAGACCATATACTTGCAGAGGGTGTAGACACTAAAAATGAGGGCCTGGCAGTAATGAATCGCTTAGCTAGGGCTGCTGGTTTTTCAATAGTCGACCTTTAGACAATAGCCTATGGGCAGGAGGATTATGATGAAAATATTGTTTGTCTGTACAGGTAACACTTGTAGGTCCTTTATGGCTGAGGCCATGCTAAGGGATATGTTAAAGGGGAGGGGACTTGACCATATAGAGGTTGGGTCTGCTGGCCTGGCAGCCATGCCAGGAGCTGGACCGAGCCTAAATGCAGTAAAGGTACTAAGTGAAAAGGAAATTGGCCCAGGCAGCCATCAGGCTAGCCGACTTGACCTTGAAATGCTAGAAAAGGCAGACCTTATTTTGACCATGACTCAAGGACACAAGGATGCCATCCTATCGGTACGACCTGCTATTTGGACCAAGATCCACACCCTAAATGAATATGTAGGCCTAGAGGAAAAGGATATAAGTGACCCCTATGGTGGGTCTGAGGCTACCTATAGGGAGAGCCTGGCCAGTATAGAAAGGGCCTTAGTAAGACTAATTGATATCATAGCAGGCTAGTACTTGCTAGAATGTTCTTGTATTTTGTAGACTAAGCATTTATATTGGTATATAATAGACTTTAATAATGCATGCGCAAAGATGTAGGGAGGGTTTTCCATTGAAGGAGGCATCCAGCAATGTGGACCTTAAAAAAATAGCTGCTATAAAGGCCGCTGACTTTGTTGCCGATGGTATGAGAGTAGGTATCGGGACAGGTTCTACAGTTGCCTTTTTTGTTGAAGAGCTAGCAAATAGGATAAGGGACGGACTTAAAGTAAGTGCCCTTGCCACATCCTATCAATCTCGTATTTTATGCCAGGCTCATGGTATTCCACTTATGGACACCATGTTTCAGTCTAGGCTTGATATAGCAGTTGATGGCGCCGATGAAATAGACCCCCAATTAAATGCTATAAAGGGTGGCGGCGGTGCCCAAACAGTAGAGAAAATAATAGCTTCTATGGCTGACAAATTTATTTTAATAGCTGATGAGAGCAAGCTAGTCGACAGACTATGCATGAAGTTCCCATTGCCGGTTGAGGTATTACCTGACGGCCTATCCCTTGCCAAGGAAAGGATATCTGCCCTAGGTGGCAGACCTAATCTTAGAATGGCTCTTAGAAAGGATGGCCCTGTAATTACCGAGAACGGCAATTTTATATTGGACATAAGCTTTGAGTCGGCACCTTTAGACCTAAGAGACCTAGATACAAAGCTAAACTTAATACCTGGCCTTGTTGAGACAGGCTTGTTTTTAGGCCTAGCCAAAAAAGCTGTAATAGGTTCCGCCGACCAGGTAAAAATCTTAGAAGCTAGAGAATAAAGCAGCTTGCAAGGGGACACTAATTAGACTAGGGAAAGCTTGCTACTAGCATGCATTAATAATTAGGTATTTTATTTAAAGTACATCAAGAACATGTAATTTATATTAAAGGGGAGAGGCTTATGTCAAAAGTACATGTATTGGACCACCCTCTGATACAGCACAAGCTCACATTTATAAGAGATGAAAACACAGGCGTCAAAGAGTTTAGAGAAATGGTAGACGAGGTAGCGCTTTTGATGACCTATGAGGTTACTCGAGATCTTTCACTCCAGGAGGTAGAGATCAATACGCCTATATGCAAAACAAAATCCAAGGTCCTGGCAGGGAAAAAGATTGGTGTCGTGCCCATCCTTAGGGCAGGCCTAGGAATGGTAGATGGGATAACTAGCCTGATACCATCGGCCAAGGTAGGCCATATAGGCCTTTATAGGGATCCTGAGACCCTAGAGCCAGTAGAATACTATTGCAAACTACCCACAGATATACACGAGAGGGACCTTATTATAACCGACCCTATGCTAGCCACTGGAGGCTCTGCATCCGCAGCTATCAGCTTTTTAAAGCAAAGGGGCGCTAAACACATAAAGCTCATGTGCCTGATTGCGGCACCTGAAGGAATAGAAAGAGTCCAAAAGGACCATGATGATGTAGATATATATGTAGCAGCAGTTGATGAGAAACTAAATGAGCATGGCTACATAGTTCCTGGCCTGGGAGATGCAGGAGACAGGCTATTTGGTACAAAGTAACCTAAATAAGGTGGTGTGCATCTTGTCTAAGGATTTAATTGGTGATATCAAAAGGACTGAGGACCAGGCTGTACAAATACAAAAGGCGGCAATTGAGGAGGCCAATTCAATCATAAGCCAGGCCTCTATTGATGCTGAGCAAATCTATGATTCAATCATAAAAAAGGCCGAGGCCGAAGGGCAGGCAGGCCTTGAACAGGTTAGAGAGGAAACCAATGACCAGATAAAGGACCTAAAGAGCAAGGGCCAAATGGAATGTGACCAGCTAGCCAGCAGGGCTAATAGTCGTATGGATATGGCCGCAGTCTTTATTAGGGAAAGGATAGTGACCAATGGCAATAGTTAGGATGAAAAAACTGACCCTCATTGGTCTAGAAGAAGAAAAAAACGCAATCCTCAAGGCAATTCAAAAGCTAGGCAGTGTAGAGATACAGGATATAAGTGAGCTTGGCCAAGATGAACTACCAAGTCTAGAGACCGAGCCTAAGTCTTTACAAGCTAAAGACGACAATATTGATGAAAAGCTCTACAAGGTCAAATCTGCTATTGACCTATTAGAAAATTATAGCCAGGTTAAAAAGGGCATGTTCACACCAAAGCCCCAGGTTAGCCTAGAGGAGTTTAACAATGTCCTAAAAAGGCAGGCAGACCTTTTATCCTCTGCAAATGACTGCCTAAGGCTACAGGACATGCTAAACGAGTTCAGTAGCAAAAGAGCCAGGATCAGGGCATCTGTCTCTTATACACATCT
>DGFG01000093.1:12513-13806 GCA_002391555.1 Firmicutes bacterium UBA3906 | reverse complement strand
AGATGTGTATAAGAGACAGAGCTTAGCTGATAGCTATAAAGTTTGGACGATTTTGGCCGGTTACATATTAAAATTTAACCTTTCCTTTAAAGCTTAGAGTCTACTTAGTCCTAATTGTTATTAGTGACTGACTCTTTTTCGTCTGCCCCATATATAAACTCATGGAGCAACTCTTTGTTTTTCTCTATATCTGGGTTTAAGACCCGCATCTTTCTAATGGTTTCATCCTTATAGTGGCCATCTGCCGGCAGGCGAAATTGCTCTATATCGCTAGTGGAAAAGCCTATCATAGCTACTGCCAAGTCAACAATCTCAGTCTTAGTTAGGCTAGTTTCAACCTCTGGTAATAGCTTTGAAACTAGGCCTGGGACCTTGGTTAGGGGTAGACTCTTTCCTTTTTTAAAGAGCTCATTTAGGACCCTTCTTTGTCGTTCGGTCCTCTCAAAGTCATCCCGACCTACAGACCTTATACGGCTATAGGATACTGCCTGTCTACCGGAAAGAACCTGTAGCCCTGCCTCTGTCAATGGCGGAGTGCTTGTCCCGTCATTTATAATCTGGTCAAGCTCTCTAGCTAGCTTGTTAATTTCCTTGACCTCTCTCTTTTTTACCTCTATGGGGACTCCACCGACCTCATCTATTATCATCTCAAGGGAGAAAAAGTCCACTGATATATAGTCTGTAATGTCCATGTTAAAAAGCGAGTTTACTGTCTTTATAGACAAGGAGGGTCCACCATATATATAGGCCGTGTTTATACGGTTGTCTTGTTGGCCTGGTATAGGTACATACATATCCCTCATCAAGGAGGTAATCTTTACTGTCTTGTTGTTTTTGTCGATACTAGCTATCATCATAGCATCGGACCTACTTTTTTGATTCTTGTTCCGGTTGTCAGTACCAAAAAGCATAATATTTATGACACCAGTTTCACTGGAATCTGGGGCAGAGGGTCCTATGCCAAGCTCAGAGGGATCCTTTATGGGCTTGCCTGTATCAGGATTTACCAGTCCTGCTTCCTTTATAGAATCCAATAGGGTGTATATATAGCCGGCAGATCCTAATAGGGCTACCAGTATAATAATGAGCATAATTTTTATAAATTTTTTCATCAAATGGCCTCCATCTAGTGAGCTACTATTTAATTATATAGTAAGACCCTTATTAGTCAAGATTTGTTTCACAACTAGGAAATATGTCGATTATTCTAGCCGCCAGCTTTAGGGCCTTTACTTAAAATTTTGGCTAAACTCTCTTAAGTCAAAATCCGGGGCATCCTATAGGCAAGGCTAC
>DGFG01000093.1:5652-12291 GCA_002391555.1 Firmicutes bacterium UBA3906 | reverse complement strand
GCCTCTTTTCTGGGTATGTTTTATTAATAAAAAAAGAGGAGACAGGTTTATGGACAGCAATTTTTTTATTTTTACGGTATTTTTTCAGGGCATGGCTTCCTTTTTATCCCCCTGTGTTCTACCACTCTTGCCGGCCTACCTTACCTACTTAACAGGCCAATCTCTTGAGGCAATAGGGGAGGATAAAAGGGCCTATAAAAGGCTAGTTACAAACTCCCTAGCCTTTGTAGCTGGCTTTTCTATTATATTTATTATCTTAGGTGCAGCTGCAACAAAGCTCGGTTCTTATCTACTAAGGCAGCAGTATATAATTCAGAAAATATCTGGTGCAGCCATTATCCTCTTTGGCCTTTTTCATACGGGACTGATTCCCATAAAGGCCCTTAACTATGAACGCAGGCTAGCTATTAGGCCAAGCAGCAAGGGCCTTGTTTCCTCCCTGTTAATAGGGATGGGCTTTTCTATAGGCTGGACACCCTGTATTGGGCCAGTCTTGGCCTCGGTCCTGATCCTAGCTGCCAATAGCCAGACTCTAGGCCAAGGTATCTTGTATTTAGGGGTTTATGCTTTAGGACTTGGTGTACCCTTTTTAGTTATGGCCTTTGGAGCTAGATACCTACTAAAATACCTAAAGGGCATTTACAAGCATATGAGGCTTATAAAGATTATAAGCGGGATAATCCTAGTTATAATTGGGCTTATGATATTTTTTAATATCTTTGCCATTCTAGCCTACTAAAATAAAAAGGATGTGTTATCATTGAATATAGAAAATATAAGGAAAGTAAGCTTTATCATATTTTTTACTTTTTTATTGGTTTTGGGCCTGTCTGCCTGTAATATCAATATAGGCGGTGGGAGGGTCCTACCAAAACCAACCGAGATAGACAATGGCCAGGCAGCAGACGACCAGGACAGGCCTAGGCCAACAGACAGTGACAAGGACAGCCCCAAGCCAACTGACAGTGACAAGGACAAGGATGACCAGGCAGACAATGCTAAAAGGGCTGAGCAAATCCTACAGGACTATGCCCGTAGCTATGGTAGGGTTAACCAGCAGATTTTTGACTTTGAACTAGAGGACCTTGAGGGCAAGACCTACAAGCTGTCTGACCTTGAGGGCAAGGTAGTCTTTTTAAACTTTTGGGGTACCTGGTGTCCCCCCTGTAGGGCAGAGATGCCCCATATGCAGGCTTTTTATGACAAATACAAGGATGATGGTGCTATTGTCCTAGCTGTAAGCCCGGAAGTAGTTGAAAACCAAAGACCTGGATCGAGCAGTGTTGCTGAAGGTCGGGTCAGGGACTTTATCGGTGAACATGGCTATAGCTTTCCAGTTTTGCTGGACTCTGAAAATGAAGTGTGGGGTATTTATCAGCAAAGGAGTATACCCACTACCTATATAATAGATGGAAGTAGTATCATTAGATATTTAAAGTTTGGCGCCTTTCAAAGCCTAGAGGAGATGGAGGCCTTTTTGGAGGCTGCTAGGATAAATATAAGTATAGACTAACTAAAAAGGATGAGTGACCTATGGAGCTTGCCCTAGGAGAGCATGAGAGGATAGACGACCTTCAGTACAAGGGCCTTAGGATTATACAAAACCCAAATAAGTTTTGCTTTGGAACAGATGCAGTCCTACTTAGTGGCTTTGCTACTATAAGAAGAGGGGACAGGGTCCTTGACCTAGGTACAGGCACAGGTATCATCCCCATACTTTTGGCTGGCAGGCAGGATGAGGCAAGGATCACAGGCCTTGAGATCCAAGCAGATATGGTAGAAATGGCTAGCCGAAGTATAAGGCTAAACCAGCTCCAGGATAGGGTTAAGATAATAAAGGGGGATATAAAAGATGCCCGGGACCTATTGGAGATGGACTCCTTTGACCTGGTTGTGTCCAACCCACCATATAAAAAGCTGGGCTCAGGCCTTGTAAACCCCAATTCTTCTCTGGCTATAGCCAGGCATGAGCTCTTGTGTACCCTAGAGGATGTAATAGGTGCGGCCTCAGACCTACTCAGGTCTGGAGCTAGGTTTGCCATGATACACCAGTCTGATAGGCTAGCTGATATAATTTACTTTATGAGGACCCATAGACTTGAGCCTAAGCGACTACAGATGGTCCATCCCAACAAGGACAAGCCTCCAAACCTTGTCCTAGTAGAGGGGATAAAGGATTCTAGGCCCCATATAAAATGGTCTAGGCCCCTATTTGTCTATGATGATGAGGGCAACTACAGCCAGGATATAAAGGATATATATCATATAAAGTAAAGATGGATAAATTAGGCTGGATTATTGTCTACTATATACTTTTTTAGCCTCCCTTTTAGCTAAGAGAGGGCTAATTAGAATAATCCTCTTGATTTAATAAGGGATTTAGGATGGAAAGGAGAAAAGGGCTTTACCCCCAATAGGTAATTGCCCAGACCTATGGACAAAAAAGACTATGGAAACCTATACTTGTGTGCAACACCAATAGGCAACCTTGAAGATATTAGCCTAAGGGCTTTGAGGCTACTGAGGGAGGCTGATCTAGTCGCTGCCGAGGATACCCGCCATACCATAAAGCTACTTAACCATTATGGTATATCCAAGCCCCTTATTTCCTATCATGAGCATAACCAGCGGACCAGGGGAGCAGACCTAATAGCTGCCCTAAAGGAAGGCAAGACTGTCATCTATTGCTCTGATGCTGGTATGCCTGGTATTTCTGATCCAGGGGCTGACCTAGTTAGGCTTGCAAGACAGGAGGGTATAGGAGTCAGTGTCCTGCCTGGGCCTTCTGCTGGGATAACAGGCCTTGTCCTATCAGGCCTTTCTACTGATAGATTTTCCTTTGAGGGCTTTCTACCCAGAAATAACAAGGAAAGAAATGACCTATTAGAAAGGCTGGCAGCTGAAGACAGGACCATAATACTTTATGAGTCACCCCATAGGTTAAAAAGGACCCTAAAGGACCTTTACAAGTACCTAGGTGACAGGAAAATATCACTAGCCAGGGAGCTGACCAAGGTCCATGAGCAGGTCCTTAGCCTTACCATAAAAGAAGCCCAGGCCTATTATGAGCAAACAGAGCCAAGGGGCGAATTTGTTTTAGTGATAGAGGGAAACAAGTCCTTGGCCAAGACCTTTGATTTTGAAGGCATAAGTATAAAAGACCATATACTAACCTATATAAACAAGGGCCTATCCAAAAAGGAGGCTATAAGGCTAACTACTAGGGATAGGCAGATTCCAAAAAGAGAAGTATACCAGGCCAGTATCGGTATTATAGAGGATGATAGTGGGGATCAAGATTAAAAGACAAAGACTTAGTACAAAAAGCAAATAAAAAGCAAAAAGCAGCCCTTGGGCTGCTTTTATGTCGAATTCGTCAAGAACTCTTCTATTATAGATTAGGAATTACTTGTGGTTTCCCATCTCTGCTAGACAGCTCTTGCATATATTCTTGCCTCTGTATTGAACGACATCACGTGCATCTTCACAGAAAATGCATGCTGGAGCATACTTCTTTAGAATAATTAATTCTCCGTCAACGTAGATTTCTAAAGCGTCTTTCTCCTCAATGTCTAGTGTTCTTCGAAGCTCGATTGGTATTACAACTCTACCTAGTTCATCGACCTTTCTAACTATACCTGTGGATTTCATATTTCTTCCCCCCTTTTATACAAAATTCGACAACGTCCTACGATTTGTATTTTACCAATAATTGAAATATAAGTCAACCTCTTTTTTGAAGTTTTTTTATATTTTTTTTAAAACTATATTTTTTACTTTTTAACACCTTATGTTCTATAGCCTTCAGGCTTGTCATAAAAATGTAACTAGGACATAATAAAGGGTGATTTAATGATAAATATCATATGGATGGCCTTTATTATTATAGGCCTTTTAGTTGCTGCAGTCACTGGCCGGATCGAGGCTACAACTCAGGCTGCCTTTGATGGTGCCAGGTCTGCAGTAGAGTTATGCTTTGCTCTTATAGGTATATACTCCTTGTGGCTTGGCCTAATGAAGGTTGCTGAAAAATCAGGCCTTGTTAATGCCTTGTCCAAGAGGATGAGGGGCCCTTTAGGGATCTTATTCCCTGACCTGCCTCCATCGAGTCCAGCCATGGGTGCTATGACCATGAATATTATAGCCAATATTCTAGGTCTTGGCAATGCCGCAACTCCACTTGGTATAAAAGCAATGAAAGAACTTCAGAAACTAAATCGGGATAAAGCACGGCCATCCAATGCTATGTGTATGTTTATTGTCTTAAACACCTCCTCTATCCAGCTCATACCTACGACTATTATAGGTCTTAGATCAGCAGCAGGGTCAGCTAATCCAGCAGAGATTATAGGGACAACCCTTGTTGCGACTATTTGCGCTTGTGCTACAGGTATACTAGCTGTTCTAATTCTAAGGCGCTATTACTAATATATAAACAGAATTATCGAGTTAAACCTTTTTTTATAAAAAATTTGAAATTTTTTGAGGTGATTTTTTTGCTAGAGGCTATTAAGATAATATCTGTATTTGCCATACCCCTATTTTTCATATTTATTTTAGCCTATGGTCATTTTAAGGGGATAGCTGTATATGACACCTTTATAGAGGGTGCCAAGGAGGGACTGACTACTGCCTTTCGTATAGTACCTTACCTAGTTGCCATGTTTGTAGCTATAGGGATATTTAGGTCCTCAGGGGCTATGGATATGGTAACAGAGCTGGTAAAGCCTATTTTCTCTTTGCTGGGGGGACCGCCTGAGGTCCTGCCCCTTTTTATTATGAGGCCCATGTCAGGTGCCGCCTCACTAGGGATACTAGCTGAGCTTTTAAAGGTTTATGGACCAGATTCTATAATAGGTAGAACGGCCTCTACTGCCATGGGCTCTACTGAGACTACCTTTTATACAATCTCAGTTTACCTAGGTGCAGTAGGAATAAAAAATGCCCGGTATGCCCTAGCGGCAGGCCTGATAGCTGATATGGCTGGTTTCATTGCCTCTATCATAATATGTAATGTGTTTTTCTAGCTGGATTGGTACTATAATGGTACTCCCTGTCGACTAAGAACATTAATCTATGATATAATTGGGCTAACAATTAGATTGATAGATGGAGGCTATATATGAAGCTTAGCTCATTCGCTACACCAGATACAGTAATAGAAAAGGATTTTAAGGATAAAGTTGTAGTAGTAATTGACGTACTTAGGGCATCTAGCACAATGATAGCTGCCCTACACAATGGCTGTAAGGAGATTATTCCAGTAACTGAAATCGAAGAAGCAGTAAATATGTCGAAAAACTATGACAAGGATTCATTTCTTTTGTGCGGAGAGAGAAACACCCTACCCATAGAGGGCTTTGACCTATCCAACTCCCCCCTAGAATACAAAAGAGAAATAATCGAAGGTAAAACCTTGCTATTGACGACAACAAACGGGACACGGGCTATAAATATGAGCTCGGATGCTAGTACTGTCCTTATATGCAGCATGATAAACATCGATGCCACTGTAGATTATATAGTAGACCAGGCCAAGGACACTATATTTGTTTGCGCTGGTACTAATGGGAGGTTCACCCTTGATGACTGCCTGACTGCAGGTGCTGCTATCAGCCGAATTAAAAAAAGGATAGATGTAGAACTAGATGATTTATCCATTATCTCTAGTGATGCTTATGACTTTAGCAGGGGCAAGATCCACGAGAGACTAAGGGATACATTCCACTATAAAAGGATGAAGGAACTAGGACTAACTGCTGACCTAGACTATTGCTTGACTGAAAATATCGCCCCCATTGTTGGAGTTTACATGGACGGTGTTGTCAAGCGGTTAGACAGGTAGACAGTTAGCCTGATCTTTATAATAAAAGTAAAGGGGTGATGGATTTTGCTAAAAATAGTCGAGGTAAAGACACGTAGGCAGCTAAGGGATTTTATTATGTTTCCTTTCAAGCTTTACAAGGATAATCCCTACTGGGTACCACCACTAATAATTGATGAGGTAAATACTCTGATGGAAAATAAAAACCCGGCCTTTGAGTATTGCCGAGCCAAGTATTGGCTTGCCTACAAGGATGGAAAGCTAGCAGGCCGGATAGCGGGCATAATAAACAAGAGGGCCAACAAAAAGTGGGACAGGGACCATGCCAGATTTGGTTGGTTTGACCTTATCGATGATAGGGAGGTCGCAAATGGACTGCTAAAGACAGTCGAAGACTGGGCACTAGCTGAAGGCCTATCAGGTGTACATGGCCCCATGGGCTTTTGTGACCTTGATAAGGAAGGCTTGCTGGTTGAGGGCTTTGATGAGCCAGGTTCCTTTACTACTATCTACAACCACCCGTATTATGTTGAGTACCTAGAGGAAAACGGCTATGAAAAGGATGTTGACTGGGTAGAATACCGGATAAAGGTTCCCACAGAGCTACCGGAGTCAATATTGAAAATAGCCAAAAGGATCCAGGACCGTTTGGGTGTTAGGCTGGTTTCCTTTAAAAAGGCCAAGGATATCTTGCCCTATGGCCAAGAGATTTTCCAGGTCCTAAACGATGCCTACAAGGATTTATACGGGGTAGTAGCCTTGACAGAGGCTCAAATTGACTTTTACATCAAGCAATATTTCTCCTCAATTAACCC
>DGFG01000093.1:0-5342 GCA_002391555.1 Firmicutes bacterium UBA3906 | reverse complement strand
AAGGGTAGACTTTTCCCCTTTGGATTTTTAAAGATACTAAGGGCAATAAAGAAAAATGAAAATTTAGACCTGCTTTTGGTAGCAGTTAGGCCAGATATGCAAAACAAGGGGGTCAACTCCCTGCTTATGACCAGTATAGCAGAAGAATGTTGGAAAAATGGTATCACCACAGCCTACTGTAATCCCGAGCTAGAGGACAACTACAAGATTCAGGCCCAATGGAAGTACTTTGACAAGACCCAGCATAAGAGGCGAAGATGCTACCATAAAACTCTTAAAAGCAGCGATGCCAATGCTGAGGCCCAGGATTATGGTTACTTGACACAGCAATTATAAATACTTTATAATAATCTTAAATTTAAGCTAATAATATCAATAAACACTATGAAGGGAAGAGTAATTAGACATAGGATTGCCTAAAAGAGAGCCACGTAAAGGTGAAAGGTGGCGGCAGGACAGTCTAGTGAAGATGGCCCCGGAGTGAAGCAGCTGAAGGCAAGTAGGCTGCTGCGGAGGATTCCGTTAAAAGATCAGGTGATAATTGTCACCGACAAAGGTCATGCTAAGCATGATGAATTAGGGTGGTACCGCGTGCCCCTCGCCCCTATAGTAGGTGTGAGGGGCTTTTTTATACAAGAACTCAATGGAAGGAAGTTTTATTATGTCAAAGAACAAGGCCTATTACATTACAACGCCAATTTATTATCCCAGCGACAAGCTCCATATAGGGCATTCCTATACAACTGTTGCAGCAGATGCCATGGCTAGATTTAAAAGACTCACTGGCTATGATGTGATGTTTTTAACCGGGACTGATGAGCACGGACAAAAGATCGAAGATATAGCCAGGAAAAATAATGTCAGCCCAAAGGAGTATGTAGACAAGATAGTTGCAGGTATAAGGCAGCTTTGGGACCTTTTTGATATTAGCTTTGATGATTTTATCAGGACAACAGATGAAAGGCATGTAAAGTTAGTTCAAAAAATATTTCAAAGGCTCTATGACCAGGGAGATATATACAAGGGTGACTATGAGGGTTGGTACTGCAAACCCTGCGAGTCCTTTTGGACCAGCCACCAGCTAGAGGATGGAAACTGTCCTGATTGCAATAGGACAGTAGAGCTGGTAAAAGAGGAATCCTACTTTTTTAAACTCAGTAAGTATCAGGACAGGCTGCTAAAGTATATAGAGGAAAACCCAGACTTTATCCAGCCAAAGTCCAGGCAAAATGAGATGATTAATAATTTTTTAAAGCCAGGTTTAGAGGACCTGTGCGTATCTAGGTCATCCTTTAAGTGGGGGATTCCAGTCCCCTTTGACAAGGACCATGTTATATATGTTTGGATTGATGCGGTATCAAACTATATATCAGCCCTTGGCTACCTAACAGATGATGACCAGCTATTTAAAAAGTACTGGCCAGCAGATGTCCACCTAGTGGGCAAGGAGATTGTCCGCTTTCACACAATAATTTGGCCCATACTACTTATGGCCCTAGACCTGCCCTTGCCTAAACAGGTTTTTGGCCATGGCTGGCTGACCTTAGATGGTGGCAAGATGTCAAAATCCAAGGGTAATGTGGTCGATCCAGTGGTCCTCATTGATAGGTATGGGCTAGATGCAGTCAGGTACTTTCTCTTAAGGGAGGTCCCTTTTGGGTCTGATGGTGTATTCTCCAATGAGGCCTTGGTAAATAGGATAAATGCGGACCTGGCCAATGATCTAGGCAACCTAGTTAGCAGGACCATTGCCATGATTGACAAGTATTTTGATGGCATAATACCAGAAGCTAAAGACCTAGACGATATAGATAAGAGCCTGCGTGACCTGGCCCTTCAGACACCAGCCAGGGTTGAGACCATGATGGACAGGCTTGAGTTTTCCAACGCCCTGTCCGAGATTTGGGCCTTGGTGGGCAGGACCAACAAGTATATAGATGAAACAATGCCCTGGATTTTAGCAAAGTCTGAGGAGGGCAGGGAAAGGCTAGCTACAGTCCTTTACAACCTAGCAGAGTCCATAAGGTTTATTGCGGTTTTAATATCCCCCTTTATGACCAAGACACCAAAGGAAATATACGGGCAATTAGGCCTAGACCAGGCTATAACTTGGGAAAGTCTAGCTAGCTTTGGCCAGATTAGGCCTGGGACAAGGGTATCTAGGCGAGGGGTAATCTTTCCACGCCTTGACCTAAAGGAGGAGCTAAAGGCCCTAGAGGCTTTGACAGATGCCAAGGAGGCTGACCCTGTCGCCAGCAAGGGGGAAAAGGACAATAAGCAGGCAGATAAAAAGAAAAATAAAGAAAAACCAGACCAGGAGGCAGGCCTAGGGGAAATCACCATAGATGATTTTGCCAAGCTAGATCTTAGGGTAGCTGAGGTAATAGGGGCAGAAAAGGTTGAAAAGGCCAGAAAACTCTTAAAGCTTAGCCTTGACTTAGGCTATGAAAAACGTCAGGTAGTGTCAGGTATAGCCGAGCACTATAGTCCAGAGGACCTGATTGGCAAAAAAGTTATCCTAGTAGCAAACCTAAAGCCAGTAAAGCTAAGGGGGATCCTATCAGAGGGAATGATTTTAGCTGCTTCCGATGAAGGGGACAAAAATCTAGTACTTGCCACTGTAGCTGCTGATATCGAAAAGGGTAGCAGGGTCCAATAAGGAGGAAACCATGTTTTTTGACAGCCATGCCCATCTAGACGATGAGCGGTTTGATGAGGATAGGGATGAGGTCATAAGGGGCTTGCCGGACAAGGGGATAGCCTATGTGTTAAATGCTGGTGCTGATATGGATTCATCCCAAAAGTCTATAGACCTTGCTAAAAGCTATGATTTTATATATGCCGCAGTTGGGGTCCACCCCCATGATGCGGACAGCCTTGCTGATGCCCAGCTAAAGGCCTTGGAGCAGATGGCAAAGGAGGAAAAGGTAAAGGCCATTGGCGAGATAGGCCTTGACTACCATTATGACTTTTCACCAAGGGAACAGCAAAAGGAGGCCTTTGCCCTGCAGCTGGACCTTGCTTTTAGGCTAAACCTACCTGTTATAATCCACAATAGGGAGGCCCACAAGGATACCTTAGATATCCTAAGGGCCCACAGGTCTATCTTAAAGGGCGGGGTTATGCATTCCTATAGTGGTAGCTGGGAGATGGCCAAGGAATTAATGGACCTGGGCTTTTATATAAGCCTAGCTGGTATTGTTACCTTTAAGAATGCAAAAAAGCCAGTAGAGCTGGCAGAAAAGCTCCCCATGGACCGTTTGCTGATAGAGACCGACTGTCCATACCTTACCCCCCATCCCTTTAGGGGTAAGAGAAATGACCCAGGATTTGTTAGGCTAGTAGCTGAGAAAATTGGCCAGTTGCGGGGTATGGACACAGATTTAGTGGCACAGATTACAAAAAATAATGCCTGTAGCCTATTTAGGATTTGACAAAAATTAAATATTCATATATCATCCCTTAGGAGACGGATGCAAAGCATAAATTATGGAGTATAAATAAGGTCCCATTATGGAATAATACATATGTGGACCTTATACATATTTTAAGGGTCAGTCCCTAAATGTTAAAAAGGTTTGACAAATTGTTAAGAATGTATTACAATGCTTTCATCGACTCCCGTTTCCTAAAAAATGAAGGAGGGTGAATATGAATTCACACATGCGGGGCTTTCCATGGGTAAAGTTTATAATTGTACTCACGTTAGCCCTAATAGTTGCAGGAGGAGCAACAATTACTCTTAGAAATAACCTCCGCAACCAAGCAAAAAAAGTAACTTTAAATTATGACGGGTATAGTGTAGATGTTATAACACATGATGATACAGTAGAAGAATTACTTGCACGATATGATATAGCACTAGGACCAGGAGACGAATTGTCTCTAAATATGGATGAAAGACTAAACGAGGAAACAGAGATTACCTTAACTAGGGCCATGGAGGTCCGGGTTTTAGCAGACGGCGAGATAAAGTCAGTCTACCTCACAGAAGGAAGTGTACAGGATGTACTAGACAAGGCAGAGGTACAGGTCAGAGAACAGGACCTAGTTAATATGCCACTAGCAAGGCAGCTAATGCCAAACGACGTTGTAAAGGTAACCAGAATAGACGAAGACATCATTGTAGAAACAGAGAGTATCCCTTACAAGGTTATTACTAGAAAGAACAATGATCTAGAAGAGGGAGTCAACCAAGTAGTACAAGAAGGAAAACAGGGTGTACTAGAGAGAAGGATTAGTATAGTATACCAAGACGGAGTTGAAATATCGCGAAGCGTAGTTGGGGAAACAGTCACCCAGCAGCCAGAGGACCGTATTGTAGACAAGGGCACAGCCAGGTTTGTCAATATTGCCTCTAGGGGTAGGACCAGGTATAGCCAGGTAAAAAAGGTTCAGGCTACTGCCTATACAGCAGGCT
The DNA here is from genome assembly GCA_002391555.1 of Firmicutes bacterium UBA3906. Taxonomy (GTDB): domain Bacteria; phylum Bacillota; class Clostridia; order Caldicoprobacterales; family DTU083; genus UBA3906. The sequence continues at coordinate 922 of DGFG01000093.1, read as the reverse complement.
TTTCATGCACAGGCAAGAAGCCAGGTGATCCAGGCTATGGAAAAACTGCATCTGGTGCAACTGTCCAGCCCTATATGACCATAGCGGCCCCCCGAAATATCCCCTTTGGTACCAAGGTTTATATACCTGAGCTAGTAAAGTATTGGAAGGACAGGGGAGTAACCATCAGCGGCATCTTTGTTGTTCAGGACCGGGGTGGAGTTGTCAAGGGAAACAGGATAGACATCTATATGGAGGACCAAAGTCAAACCAGAAACTGGGGACGTAGAAACGTAACTATGTATATTCTAGAATAGTAAAAGGGGCAGATCAAAGGTCTGCCCTTATCGTATTAATAGCAGAAAAATCTATGCCTTTGGAACTGTTACAAGACCATATAAGCCCTAAGGGGCTTATTTATCTTTACTATAGCTATGGGAGGTAGCCATGAGGTCACTTACATCGCCAAGACAGCTAAAAGACCTGCTAGCCAGGCACGGCTTTAACTTTAGCAAAAGTCTAGGGCAAAACTTTTTGGTAGATCAAAATATCCTAAATAAAATAATAGAAGGGGCTAGGATAAATAAAGATGACCTTGTCCTTGAGGTCGGGCCAGGTGCGGGTACCTTGACAAGGGCCTTGGCTAGCCAGGCAAAAAAAGTAGCTGCTGTTGAGATAGATAAAAGGCTAATACCTATACTAGACGAAACTTTAAAGGATTTTGATAACGTAGACCTTATCCAGGCTGATATCTTAAAACTTGATATACAAGGACTAGTTGATGAAGTTTTTGATGGCCAAAGCTTTAAGCTAGTGGCCAACCTGCCCTATTACATAACAACCCCCATTATAATGAGGTTTTTAGAGGAGGGGCTCCCCTTTAAGTCCATAGTAGTGATGGTACAAAAAGAGGTGGCCGAAAGGATGATGGCCTCAAAGGGGA
>DGFG01000002.1 GCA_002391555.1 Firmicutes bacterium UBA3906 | reverse complement strand
GAAAAGTCCTCCTGCCCCTTTATTTTTTCTATGACCTCTTTAGTAAATCTTTCATAATCGATATTGCCACCGACCTCCTCTAGCCTTTGAATGGTCCTTTGATGGTCCTGCAAGAAAAAGTCATCCATATGAAAGAGGTTGCAGTCGTAGCTTCCCTTTATAAGCTGGCCTAGCAGGGATTTACCGGCGCCACTTGGGCCGTCAATAGCTACTGTTACATACTCCTGCTTGGCTAGCAAGTCATTTATGGCAGTAAAGACAGGGTCAAATTGCTTTTTTAAGGCTTCATTTTTAGTCATTAGCCAGGCCCCTATATTAGCTTGGCCTTTTCAAGGCCTAATACAATGGCTGGTATTAGTACTAGCTGAAGGATAATACCAGGTAGTGCTGTTACAAAGGCCCCACTTATAAAGGCTGAAAGGGTCTCATTTGAAAGGCCCAATAAGGCTACATTAGCTATACCCATTACTAGCCTTCCTGCCAGCATAGCCCCTATTAGGGCTACAAAGATATTGGACTTTTTCCCCTTGTACAAAAGGCCTGCTACTATGCCATAGCTAGCCAGCTCAAGGGCCATGGATATGCCCACTGGATAAAGGGGTGGCCTAGCAGTTAGCAGGAGGGATATAAAGGGTAGGACAAGGCCTACAATACCTCCTAGGCTCCAGCCACATACAAGACCGCATAGGAGGACTGGAATATGCATGGGCAAAAATACAAGGCCTGATATTCCAAAGGAATGAAAGACCATAGGTAGCAATATCCCTATAGCTAAAAATAAGGCAGTCAATACCAGCTGTTTTGTTGTGATTTTCATGTCTATTCCTCCTATAGGATTGTCTTAAAGTTTTTCTATTGCAATTTAGGGCAAACTAAAACTCAGCCGAGTTTGGAGTCCTGGGGAAGGGTATAACGTCCCTTATATTGGTCATGCCGGATAGGTACATTATTGCCCGCTCAAAGCCTAGACCAAAGCCAGCATGATGGGTACCTCCATACCTTCTAAGGTCCCTGTACCACCAGTATTCTTCCTTGTTCATTTGCAGCTCATCTAGCCTCTTGTCTAGAATTTCTATTCGCTCTTCCCTCTGGCTACCTCCGACAATCTCACCTACACCTGGTACGAGCAGGTCCATAGCTGCCACTGTCTTTTGGTCATCATTGAGCCTCATGTAAAAGGCCTTTATCTCCTTGGGGTAGTCAGTTACAAATACGGGACCCTTAAAGGTTTTTTCTGTTAGGTATCTCTCGTGCTCTGTCTGTAGGTCCATGCCCCATTTTACAGGATAGTCAAACTTCTCACCGGATTTTTCTAATAGGCTTACTGCCTCAGTATAGGTTATTCTCTTAAATTCTGAGTTTAAGACATTGTCAAGTCTTTCTAATAGGCCCTTGTCTATAAATTTGTTGAAAAAGTCCATTTCCTCTGGAGCATTTTCAAGGCAATAGTTAATTATAAATTTCATCATATCCTCTGCTAAGTCCATATCGTCCTCTAGGTCTGCAAAGGCCATCTCCGGCTCTATCATCCAAAACTCAGAGGCATGCCTAGCGGTATGGGAGTTTTCTGCCCGGAAGGTTGGACCAAAGGTATATACATTACGAAAAGCCAAGGCAAAGGCCTCAGCTGGTAGCTGGCCACTGACGGTTAGGTTTGTTAGCTTGCCAAAAAAGTCGTCCTCATAAGTGGGCCTGCCCTGGTCATCCCTGGCCATTTTATCAGGGTCTAGGGTTGTAACCTTAAACATTTCACCTGCTCCCTCGGCATCTGCTGATGTGATAATGGGAGTATGAACATAGACAAAGTCCCTTTCCATAAAGAACTTATGTATGGCATAGGACAGGATGGACCTTAGCCTAAAGACCGCTGAAAAGGTGTTAGACCTGGGCCTTAGGTGGGCAATAGTCCTTAGGTATTCAAAGGTATGCCTCTTTTTCTGAAGAGGGTAGTCAGAGGGGCTAGGACCTTCTACCGTGATCTGGTCTGCCTTTAGCTCAAAGGGTTGCTTGGCCCCTGGCGACTCAGTCAGTACTCCCTCAGCTATAATGGCCGAACCAACCCCAAGCCTTGCTACCTGGTCAAAGTTGTCTATCCTATCTGCCTCAAAAACCACCTGCAGATTCTTGAAATAGGAGCCATCGTTTAGGTCAATAAAACCAAACACCTTGGAATCCCTAATATTGCGTATCCAGCCTCCAAGCTTTATGGTCTTGCCATAATAAGCTTGTGGGTCCTTGAAAAGCTCTTTGATAGTTATAAATCCCTCTCTCACTTTTAAGTCTCCTTCTTTTATATGATTATCTAAGGGCTACTGGGGAGGTATAGATTATCTGCCCTCCTCTTGGCCTAGTTGCTACCAATCTTTTCAATACATTATATAGAAAGCCAGCCTAAAAAGCAATTACAATGATTAGTAGTGGACCTGTTTTCTAATAGCCGGCAATATCCGCGAGGCAGTGACTGTTACTATAGCACACTTTATCAGGTCAAAGATGATAAATGGGGTCACCCCTAAACTTATAGCCTTTACTAGGGATATTCCCTCCCCCGGCTCAGCAAGCCGGTTTACCATCATATATAGGTAGGGAACACCTAGTAGATAGGTTGCTGCAAGGCCTACAAGGGAGGCAATTCCTATCCTAAGCAGGCTAGGCCTTTTAACATGGTGGACTATAAGGCCTATTAGGTAGGCACAAAGGGCAAAGCCTAGAATAAAGCCAAAGCTGGGCTGAAAAATATAGCCTATGCCTCCACCCCTTGTAAATATAGGAAGGCCTACTAGGCCTATGGCTATGTATAGTAGCTGGGATACCAGGCCCATTTTAGGTCCTAATAAGATACCTGCATAGGCACAGAATAAAAACTGTAGGGAAAAGGGGACTGTTGCAGTTGGGATGTTTAAAAAGGCACCTATTGCTGTTAGGGCTGTAAAAAGGGCTGTAAGTACTAGCTGCCTTGCCCTAACTGGTCCCTTGTTTATTTTATCTTTGGTCATGGATGTCGTCTGCCCCTTCCTATGTTTTATGATAGCTAAATAATATCCTTATACTCTTAGGCTCTCTTAGCACTAGTATAAACTAATGATATTTATTATATTTAATATGAGCCCTAGCGTCAACTTGTTTGGCCTTGCTAGTACTAGTGCTTTACTAGTAGACAAAAGACCTTTAGCAAAAGATAGGCCAGGATAAGAACAAGGTGGCTTTAGATATTAAATAGGAGCTAGTTAAGATATAAAGTAAAATCTACATAGGATACAAAGTAGCAGCTGGCTATAGATAAAAGATTCCTTGCTTTTTAGGCATAATCTGATAAAATAAATATGATTTACAACATACATACTAGTCTTATAAAAATAAAAGGAGTGATTGTAAAATGCCTTTAGTTACCTCAACAGAAATGTTCAAAAAAGCATACGAAGGCGGCTATGCCATTGGTGCATTTAATGTGAACAATATGGAAATCATTCAGGCAATTACCGAAGCAGCAAAGGAGGAGCAAGCCCCTTTAATCCTGCAGGTATCAGCTGGTGCTCGTAAATATGCCAAGCATGGCTATCTGGTAAAGCTTGTAGAAGCAGCTCTTGAAGATACAGACCTACCAATCGTTCTTCATCTTGACCATGGCGAGGATTTTGAGATCTGCAAGTCTTGTATTGATGGTGGTTTTACATCAGTTATGATCGATGGATCAAAACATTCCTTCGAGGAAAATATCCGTCTGACCAAGCAGGTCGTTGACTATGCCCATGACAGGGGCGTTGTAGTAGAGGGTGAACTCGGAAGGTTGGCAGGTATCGAGGACGATGTTAATGTATCAGCTGAGGATGCTTCCTATACCAGGCCCGAAGAGGTCGAAGAGTTTGTCGAGAGAACCGGCGTTGACTCACTAGCCATAGCTATAGGTACAAGTCACGGTGCCTTTAAGTTTGCAGGAGAGCCAAAGCTTCGTTTTGATATCCTAGAAGAAATCCAAAAAAGGGTTCCCGGCTTCCCCATTGTACTTCACGGTGCTTCTTCTGTTGTTCCAGAGTTTGTAGAAATGATAAACCAGTATGGCGGCAATATGCCCGGTGCCCAGGGTGTTCCAGAACCCATGCTAAGAAAGGCAGCCTCCATGGCAGTTTGCAAGATCAACATTGACTCTGACCTAAGGCTTGCTATGACCGGCACAATCCGCAAGCACTTTGCTAATCATCCAGACCACTTTGACCCAAGACAGTACCTTGGCCCTGCAAGAGAGGCTATAAAGGAAATGGTCAGACACAAGATAGTAAATGTGTTAGGCTGCAACAACAAGATCTAAGCAAGGCTATTTAGATAAAGCCTACTTAATAACTGACAATTA
>DGFG01000128.1:21766-22415 GCA_002391555.1 Firmicutes bacterium UBA3906 | reverse complement strand
TTTCGTCGATATTGTATCTTTCTCTTAAAAAGGCCAGCATTTCCTCGGCAGGCAGGTCAACATTCTTTAGGTTAACCTCATCCCTCCACTGGTCATAACGCCTCTTAAAGTCTGCTTGATTACTTGTACCAAAATCGTAATAGAGTCCCTCTACAAGGTAGGGAACCGTATCCTCATACACCCTTGTGCCATATTTTATTGGTATATTGTCAACTAGCCTATCACCATTATCGAGTATTATTTTTACGGCTTCTCCTAGGACCCTGTTTCTGTCTTCATCCTTTGTAGGTAGCCATTGCCTGTCCACTTGGACAATATAGCTTTGTTTGTTGACAGCAAGGGGTATACCATTGCGATCATAGATATTTCCCCTCTCACCCCTTAGGGTCATCTCAGTCATTTTTCTTTCTTGGGCCTTTATGTAGTAATACTCTCCCCTCTCCACAGTAAGGTAAAACAACCTAAAGCCTAGTGCAGCAAAGAAAAGAGTAATTATAACACCGAATATAAAGTATCTACTTTTTAAAATCTTTAGTATCTTTTTAAGCTTCATCAGGCAAACCCCTTTTAGCTTTCATCCTACTAGTTAATCTCATCTTAGTAGTTTAGCTCATCCTACTGTTTAGCTCATCTACTAGCTTATCTCGTC
>DGFG01000128.1:12503-21540 GCA_002391555.1 Firmicutes bacterium UBA3906 | reverse complement strand
TTATCTGGTCCTACTAGCATATATTGTACCATGCACTATATGAATAAAAAAGAGGCTTGTGCCCCTTTTCGGTCCTTAGCAATATGCAAAATTTTCCCCTAATCACTCCTAAAATGCCACTTTTGATTCATAAACTTTTTCTCGTTTAACTGATAGAGCAAATAGTAAAAAAGTGGAGTGAGAATTATCGTATATATGGCCTCCGGGAGGATATACCTAGCAAAGGCAAAAGAAAAGGATGTTTGTGTCCCCCTGAAAAAGAGATAGACCAGGTTTAAAAAATCCTTTAAAAGCGTAGCTAAAAAGACAAAGAATATGGGCAGAAAAAGCTTGTCTATAAATACCCTGTCATACAATAAACCAGCTACAAAACCTATAAGCATATATATAAGAGCATTCAAGCCTAAGACATCTGCAAATAGTATGTCCTGTAGGAGACCACCAGTAAAGCCCACTATAGCCCCCCTTATACTACCTGTTTGCAGGGCAAAGGCTAAAGTGATAATCATAAGGGTGTCCGGCCCTATCCCCCCTATCCTTATAAAGGGGAATATGGCTGATTGGACTATTATATTAAATAGCAAAATCCCTGCTATTACTAATACCCTCATCATAGGCCCTACTCCTTAATTAGTCTCTGATGTGATAACCAGGACCTCCTCTAACCTTAGAAAGTCTACTCCTGGTTCAATTATTAGGGTCACCTGTGAGTCATGGTCCTTGGATAAAACTTTTACTATTTCACCGATATAAATACCCTTTGGAAATATTCCTCCCAGGCCAGATGTGATAACCCTATCACCTACTACTATGTCGGTCTCTAAGGGCAGATGAATCATCCTACAGAGGCCATCTTCGGATGAAAGAGTATTGCTCCCCCTCACAGTCCCTGTATCCCTAGTCCTCTCGACTATGCCACTGACAGAGGATTGCCCATCAACTATGGTCCTTACCTTTGACCAGGACTTGCCTACCTCAATGACCCTACCCACTAGGCCCTTGTCGGTAACAACAGTCATGTCTAGCTTAACTCCATGGCGGGATCCCCTGTTTATATTTATGGTATTGAACCAAACACCAGGATTTTTACCTGTAACCCTAGCTCCTATAAAAGTCAGGTCATCCCGTTCCTCTTTGAAATTGAGTAGGTCTTTTAGTCTTTCATTTTCACGCTTGATTTCATTCATCTCAAGCTGTTCTTTTCTTAGCTCATTTACTATCAGGCTCAACTCATCGTAGTTTTCCTTTAGGAGTTTCCTTTCACCAAATGATGAGAAGAAAGCTGATACCTTGGTGGCTGTTTGGTACATAAAGCCTTGAATTGGCGTAACTATTTCACCTATAAAGTCTTCGACAAAGGACAGCTTGTCTGTATACCTAGTCCCTAGGTAAATTACAAGAGCTAGTACCATTATAAGAATCAGTAATATTAGCTGTGGCTTCTTTTTTAGAAAACGGGGCAAGTACCTCCCCCCCTACCTCACATTTTTAGTCGATATAGCTACCCGTTTTAACGTGTCTATTTCATTAATAACCTTGCCTGCTCCAAGTACCACACAATCTAGTGGATTATCAGCTATCTTAACAGGCATGCCTGTTTCCTGCCTTATTAGCTCATCTAAGCCATCTAGGAGAGATCCTCCACCTGTCATCATTATTCCCTTGTCCATAATGTCAGCTGCTAGCTCTGGTGGTGTCTTTTCTAAGGTTAGCTTTATAGCATCTATTATGCTATTGATTGGTTCTTGCATAGACTTCATAATCTCATCTGAAGATATCCTTAGTGTCTTTGGCAAGCCAGTTACCATATCCCTACCCCTGATATCCATTTCCTTGACCTCATCACTTGGGAAGGCAGACCCTACTGTTATCTTTATTTCCTCTGCTGTTCGTTCACCTATCATAAGGTTATATTCCTTTTTTATATAGGATATTATGGCATCATCTAGCTTGTTTCCACCCACCCTGATAGACCTACTAGTTACAATACCACCTAGGGATATTATGGCCACCTCACTGGTCCCACCGCCAACATCCACTATCATAGAACCTGTAGGTTCTTGGACTGGCAAACCTGCCCCTATGGCTGCAGCCATGGGTTCTTCTATAAGGAAGGCTTCTCTGGCCCCTGCCTGGCGGGTAGCCTCATCTACTGCCCTTTTTTCAACCTCTGTAACACCAGAGGGTACACATACAACTACCCTAGTCCTATAGGGAACTATCCTTGGTAGAGTTTTACGAATAAAGTACTTTAGCATCTCCTGAGTAATGTCAAAGTCTGCAATAACTCCATCCTTCATTGGCCTTATTGCTATTATATTTCCGGGTGTTCTCCCGATCATGTTTTTTGCTTCTTCTCCAACAGCCAGTACCTGCTTAGTATCACTGCGTATTGCTACAACTGAGGGTTCTCGAATAACTATGCCCTTACCTTTTATTTGTACTAGGGTATTTGCAGTCCCTAGGTCAATACCTAAATCCTTTGTAAATAAATTTAATATTCCCATTTAGGTCCTAAACTCCTTCCATATATTAAATCATAATGTATGTTTCATATATTAGTGTATATTATTGCCACATTTCCTATGTCTAATAACAGGTAGCTATATAAGCTGGCATATACTTGTCAACAACCTGTGGCCAAAAGTTGCTTATAGTGATTGAGCTCCTTGTATAAGCTACTCGCTGGTAGGCCTACTATGTTAAAGTAACAGCCATCAATTTTAGAAATGAAGGCAGCTGCCCTAGCCTGTATAGCATAAGAGCCAGCCTTGCCAATATATTCACCTGTATCTAGATACTCTTCTATTTGCTCTCGTAAAAGAGGCATCATCTTGACCCGGCTGATTTCAAATAGGGTTTTACTATAGTTTATAGACCTGTCTATAAGGGCAAGACCTGTGATTACTTGATGCCAACCTCCCTGGAGATAATCAAGCATTTCAAAAGCCTCCTGCCTATTCTTGGCTTTTCCCAAAATCCGGTCCTTGTATACTATTGTATCAGCACCTATTACTAAACAATCGGCTGCTAAGCCTTCTGCAACATCCTTTGCCTTTAAGTAGGCTAAATCACTCACCAGCTCAGCTGGCTCCTTGTGACTTACTAATTTCTCTTCTACTGAGCTTTCTACTATATCAAATGCAATCCCCATCTGCCTTAATATATCCCTCCTTCTCGGAGATGAAGACGCTAGAATTATTTTCTTCTGTAAGCTTATCATAACTTTTCACTACCTGCTCTTAAAGTACAGGATAAGACCTATTACTATACCTAAAACTGTACCAAAATTGACCCTGACAGTAAGTCCAAAAACAAGTACAAAGGCCGAAAGGTCAACCTTTATTGGACTAGCAGCACTAGTACCTAGTGGATAGGTCTTGGTAAATATCGGATGGTTAATATAGTCTGCTAAAATTTCACCAACAACAGTCCCTATTATAATCCCACATAACAATAATAATAAAAGCTTTTTATAGCTTTTTCTCCCTCTATACATTGGTGTTTTCTCCCTTCTGGGCTGGTAAAACCGGCTCAAGTAAGAAATCATTGGCCGGTTAAAGCTTAGTCACTAAGCTATAATATAAAAAGGTCTCATTTAAGTATAGCATTTTTCAAGTATATTACAAGATTTTTAAACAAATTATGCATAATTATATATACCTATATAGGAAAAAATATCTAATGGAAAAGCTATTAGCCAGGCCCTTGTCCTAATAGTTGATCCATTAGTATCAAGGGCTTTTGAAAGATTTCCTAGTGCAAAAACCCCCTAAAAGCCCCCTACATAAAAAGGGACTAAAGGCTAACTAATACTATTTACTAATACTAAAAACCGAGGATTGATTTCCTCGGTCTAGCTCAGCCCATTGTCCAATTTTATTCAATCTTTATTCAATCTTAATCGATCCTTATAGGATGTTTATTCTATTTTTATTCGATTTCTTCTACTATTACCCTAAAACCTTCTATTTTTACGATCTTGATTTTGCTGCCCCTTTGTATAAACTCGCCCTCGGTTACTACGTCAATTTTCCTTTTTCCAAAAAGGCCAGTACCGGCAGGTCGCAAAATGGTTTCAGCTATTCCCTCCAAGCCAACTAGGTCTTCTTCTATGTCTAAAGTGCTAGTAAAGCCTTCTTCTTTGCTTGTGTTTGTATTTAATAGTAGTAGCTTTGACATCCGGCCACCCTTTGTAGCTGATTTATACATAAATACAAGAAGACCTGCAATAATAACAAGGACTGCTGCAATAATAAGAATCAGCACTAGTATGCTCACAAGCTGAGATACCAATACAATACCTACGACTAATGAAACCACGCCTAGTATACCAGCTATACCAAAGCCAGGCATCAAGAACTCAATAACTACTAAGACTATACCTAGGATAAACAAGAGTAGAACTAAGCCTTCTAAGCCTTCAAAGGTCGAAATTAGAACTGAAAAAACTGAAGCTAAAGGAAATAACAAGACATCAACCCCTTTAAGAATTATATTGTATTTATGTGTTTATATGTAAATGTACATCCATTTTCATCAACATACTTTTATTGTAAATTACAATGGGCAATTTGTCAAGTATATTGCCAACAATGCCATAAATTTTATGACATACATGTGTCTATATGGGACAAAATATGATTGCAAGACAAACAAGGAGGTGAGATAAATGGCAACAAGACGTAGTGGTAACTCTCAAAGTTCAGGAGCTTTTAACAATCTAAAGTATGAGGTAGCTAATGAACTAGGTGTTAGCTTGAACGAAGGCTACAATGGTGACCTTTCTTCAAGGGATGCAGGACGTATTGGTGGTACTATAGTAAAGAAGGTATTCGCTGAGTATAGGAACAAGAACCAGATGTAATGTGATTTAACTTAAGTTGTTTATATAAAATGAAAGCACAGGCCTAAAAGCTTGTGCTTTCGTTTTACAGGGAGGCTAATAGATGCTTATTACATTTGTTCGAGTAATGATACTATATATATTTGTAGTTGTTTCCATGCGACTTATGGGCAAGCGCCAGATTGGACAAATGCAGCCCTTTGAGCTTGTAATAACTATAATGATAGCTGAACTAGCCGCTGTGCCAGTTGAAAACGTAGCAATACCCCTATTAAGAGGACTTGTACCTATATTCGCCCTGCTCTTAGTTGAATACATCTTATCCTACCTTACCCTAAAAAGCGAAAGGCTAAGGGTCATAGTCTGTGGTTCTCCTAATATCCTGATTGAAAATGGTCGCATTAACTACAAGGAGTTACAAAACCAAAGGATAAACCTAAATGACCTGCTTGAGCTTCTTAGGGCTAAAGACATATTTAATGTAGCAGATGTTGAGTTTGCCATACTAGAGACAGGGGGTCAGCTAAACGTGATACCAAAATCTCAAAAACGGCCTGTTACTCCCTATGACCTAGACATCCCTACTGAATACGAGGGCATTCCCTATACAATTATAATGGACGGTAAGGTCCACCACAAAAACCTAAAGTTAGCCAAGCAGAATATGGTATGGCTAGAGGATGAGCTTAGAAAAAGACAGTTAAGAGCCAAGGATGTTTACTTTGCCAGTCTAGATTCTTCAGGTAAGCTAGAAATCCAGGCCAAGGCTAGGAGTGATAATAAATGAAGCCCTTACTTATTATAATAATACCCCTACTTGTCTTTATTGCTTTAGCCCTTTGCTTAAACTACTATATAGATTCCTCTGCTAGTAAACTGTTAGTTAATATAGATGACCTAAAATCTCAAATAGACAAGGGAGATTGGACAAGGGCCGAAGCGACAATAAAAGACCTAGATAAAAGCTGGGGTACAACCAGAAGAAGGTGGAATATGTTTATTGATCATAATGAAGTGGATAGGATCGATGGCTCCATAGCCAGGGTCGGGAAATGGATAGAGCTAAAAGAAAAAAAGGACTGCCTTGTTGAACTAGCAGCCCTAAGTCAAGCTCTTGCCCATATACCGGAAAACGAAAAACTACTAATAGCAAATATCTTTTAGTATCTAAGCTAATAGCCCCTTTCTAGCCTCTCCTTTAGATAGAGGCCAGTGTGGCTTTCCTTTACCTGTGCTACTTGCTCAGGTGTTCCCTTTGCTATAATTAGACCTCCCCTTTCTCCTCCTTCAGGTCCTAGGTCTATGATATAGTCAGCAGTCTTAATAACATCGAGGTTGTGCTCGATTATTAGGACTGTGTTTCCGCCCTCTGCTAGCCTTTGAAGGATCCTGATAAGCTTTTTAACATCAGCTGCATGTAGGCCTGTAGTAGGTTCATCTAAGATATAGAGGGTTTTACCAGTAGACCGCTTACTAAGCTCTGTTGCAAGTTTTACCCTTTGCGCCTCTCCACCGGACAGGGTGGTAGATGGCTGACCTAGCTTTATATAGCCTAGCCCAACATCGAAAAGGGTCTGTATTTTACCCTGTATCTTGGGTATATTCTTGAAAAAGTCAAGACCCTCCTCTACAGTCATATCAAGGACATCTGCTATGGTCTTGCCCTTGTATTTAACCTCAAGGGTTTCCCTGTTGTAGCGTTTTCCTCTACATATCTCACAGGGTACAAAAACATCAGGTAAGAAATGCATCTCTATCCTAAGGATACCGTCGCCCCGGCATGCTTCGCAGCGGCCACCCTTGACATTAAAGCTAAAGCGGCCATTATTGTAGCCTCTAATCTTGGCCTCATTGGTCATGGCAAAGAGCTCCCTAATGGAATCAAATACACCTGTATAGGTAGCAGGATTAGACCTAGGTGTCCTTCCTATGGGAGACTGGTCTATGTTTATTACCTTGTCTAGATACTTAAGCCCTTTAATCTCCTTATAACTACCTGGCCTAGTCTTTGCCCTATTTAAGTCCCTAGCTAGGCTTTTGTATATGATCTCATTAACCAGGGATGACTTGCCAGAGCCTGAGACCCCTGTAATGCAGGTAATCAGGCTAATGGGTATCTTTACATCAATATTTTTTAGGTTGTTCTCACTGGCCCCAACTACAGTGAGCCATTTCTTGCCTGCCTTCCTTCGTTCCTTGGGTAATTCAATCCGTTTCTTGCCACTTAAGTACTGGCCAGTAATTGAAGCTTTATTTTTCATTAGCTCTTTCGGCGGTGCTGCTGCTACTATTTGGCCACCATGAATACCTGCACCAGGTCCTATATCTATTAAAAAGTCCGAGGCTAGCATAGTATCATCGTCGTGTTCGACCACAATAACTGTATTGCCCTGGTCTCTTAAGTCCCTGAGTGTCTTTATCAAGCGACTGTTATCCCTTTGGTGTAGACCAATGCTAGGTTCGTCTAGTACATAAAGGACACCTACAAGTCCTGAACCTATCTGGGTAGCTAACCTTATCCTCTGGGCCTCCCCTCCAGATAAGGTCCCTGCTGGCCTAGCCAAGGTCAGATAATCAAGGCCCACATTTAATAAAAAGGATAACCTTGCCCTGATTTCTTTGATAATCTGACTTGCTATCATCTTGTGCTTGTCAGATAGCTTGAGTCCTTCTATAAAGTCAAGGGCTTGTCCTATGGAAAGCTGAGTGAACTGGTCAATGTTTAGGCCACCTACAGTGACGGCCCTAACCTCAGCCTTTAGCCTTGTCCCCTGGCATTTTGGACAGGTAGAGTTTACCATATAGGCTTCGATCTCTTCCTTTACGCCCCTGGACTGGGTCTGACTATATCTTCTTTCCATATTGGTGATTATACCTTCAAAGGCTGTCTTAAAGGTGCCAGACCCATTTTCCCTATCATAGCTAACCTTTATCTGCTGGCCTCCTGTACCATAGAGTATAAGGTCTATTATTCCCTGATCAAGGTCTTCTACAGGCTGGTCAAGACTAAAGCCATAGTGCTTTGCTAGGGCTTCTAAATACATCCGGCCCATGCTATCACCATTTTGTATATTCCAGCCAGGAGCACTAATGGCCCCTTCTTTTAGGGACAGGCTCCTATCTACTAATACTAGGTCCTTATCTATTTCCATCAGCATACCTAGGCCTGTGCATTGGTCACAGGCCCCATAGGGATTGTTAAAGGAAAACATCCTGGGGCTAAGCTCTTCTATACTTATATTACAATCCGGGCAGGCATAGTTTTGGTTAAAAACTAGGTCCTGACCCCCAAGGACATTGACAACAGCTAGACCTCCAGTCAGGCCTAGAACTGTCTCCAAGGAATCTGTCAGCCTTTGTTCTATTCCTGCCTTTACTATTAGCCTATCTACTACTGTCTCAAGGGTATGCTTTTTTGTTTTTTCTAGCCTAATATCCTCAGAAAGGTCCCTTATTTCCCCATCTACCCTCATCCTTACAAAGCCGTCCCTCCTGGCCTTGTCTAATAGCCTAGCATGCTCTCCCTTTTTGCCCCTAACTATAGGGGCTAGTAGCTGTATCCTAGTCCCCTCATCAAGGGACATGACTACATCTACCATCTGGTCCACTGTTTGCTGGAGGATTTCCTTGCCGCACTCAGGACAATGGGGGATCCCTATCCGTGCATACATAAGGCGGAGGTAGTCATATATCTCTGTTACTGTACCAACAGTAGACCGAGGGTTACGGCTAGTGGTCTTTTGGTCTATGGATATGGCTGGCGACAGGCCTTCGATAAGGTCCACATCTGGTTTGTCCATCAGGCCCAGAAACTGTCTGGCATAGGCTGACAAGGACTCTACATACCGGCGTTGTCCCTCTGCATATATGGTGTCAAAGGCCAGGGAGGACTTGCCCGAGCCTGAAATACCTGTCAAAACAACAAGCTTGTTTCTTGGTATTTCTAAGTCTACATTTTTAAGATTGTGGACTCTAGCACCCTTTATGGTAATCTTGTTCTTATTCATCTATATCTCCAATCCTAGCTTTCAGCTCAATAATCTGGTCTCGCAAGCTTGCAGCCTTTTCAAACTCTAGGGTCTTTGCAGCTGCCTTCATCTGCTTTTCTAGCTTAAGTATTTGCTTTTGTATTTCCTCTGCTGACATAGCACTATCAAGGTCGTATACAGGCTCTTGCTCTGCTACTTGGGT
>DGFG01000128.1:0-12200 GCA_002391555.1 Firmicutes bacterium UBA3906 | reverse complement strand
GTATCTGCATACATTATGACAGTACCATCAACATTCCTAGCTGCCCTACCAATGGTCTGAATTAGGGAGGTTTCCGACCTTAAAAAGCCCTCCTTGTCTGCATCTAGTATGGCAACTAGGGATACCTCAGGCAGGTCTAAGCCCTCTCTTAGTAGATTGATACCAACAAGGACATCAAAAACCCCCATCCTCAAATCCCTTATTATCTCTACCCTCTCTAGGGTATCAACGTCCGAATGTAGGTATCTTACCTTTACATTCATTTCCTTGAAAAAGTCAGTAAGTTTTTCTGCCATCTTTTTGGTCAGGGTCGTTACAAGGACCCGTTGATTTTTTTCCGTTCTTTTCCTTATCTCACCTAACAGATGGTCGATCTGCCCCTCTATAGGCAGGACCCTAATTTCTGGGTCCACCAGACCTGTAGGCCTAATTATCTGCTCTACTACCTGCTTGGATAGGTCTATCTCATACTTAGCTGGAGTTGCACTAACATATATAACCTGGTTTAGCCTTTCCTCAAACTCTTCAAACTTAAGAGGCCTATTGTCATAGGCAGCAGGAAGTCTAAAGCCGTAATCTACCAATGAATCCTTTCTGGACCGGTCTCCTGCATACATGGCCCTAACCTGTGGTAGCATAACATGGGATTCATCTATAATCATTAGATAATCTTCTGGAAAATAGTCAAGTAGGGTATAAGGGGGCTGGCCTGGCTCCCTCCCATCTAGGTATCTTGAATAGTTCTCTATCCCATTACAATAGCCTATTTCCCTTATCATCTCCAAATCAAAGTTAGTCCTTTGCTTTATCCTTTGGGCCTCTATTAGCCTGCCCTCTTTTTCAAATTTAGCAACCTGCTTATTTAGGTCTTCCTCTATCATAGCCATTGCTCTCTCAAGCCTTTCCCTAGAAGAGGCATAGTGAGAGGCTGGGAAAATTGCGACATGGGAAAGGTAACCTAGGATCTCTCCTGTAAAGGTATTTATCTCAGCTATCCTATCTATCTGGTCTCCAAACATCTCTACCCTAATGGCCTTTTCAGTAGAAGCAGCAGGAAAAATCTCTACCACATCTCCACGTACCCTAAAGGTACCCCTTACAAAGTTTACATCATTGCGTTCATATTGAATGTCCACAAGTTTTCTTAAAATTTCATCCCTATCCCTGGTCATACCTGGCCTTAAGGAAAGGACCAGGTCCCTGTACTCATTTGGATTTCCAAGGCCATAGATACAGGATACACTTGCCACTACAATAACATCTCTTCTTTCAAAAAGGGCAGCAGTGGCTGAATGCCTCAGCTTATCTATTTCATCATTTATTGAGGCATCCTTTTCTATATATGTATCGCTAGAGGGCATATAGGCCTCCGGCTGATAATAATCATAATAGCTAACAAAGTATTCAACAGCGTTGTCAGGAAAAATCTCCATAAACTCACTACAGAGCTGGGCAGCTAGGGTCTTGTTATGGGCCAGCACAAGGGTCGGCCTTTGTACCCTTTCAATCACATTTGCCATTGTAAAGGTTTTCCCCGAACCTGTTATACCTAGTAGGGTCTGATGCTTGTAACCCCTAAGTATCCCTTCAGCAAGCTTGTCTATGGCTGCAGGCTGGTCTCCCTTTGGGGTCATATCTACCTTTATCTTAAACTCCATCGCTTTCACCTCTATTTTTTACATTATAGCATATTAGTCAATAAATTAGAACACATGTTCCGTTCTTTTTATAATTATTTTTTACCTGCTTACCCATATGTATAACCACAGTAGCTGCTGACAATTCATTTATTTGGCATAGTTCCTGGCAAGATTAATATAAATTAATATATACTTTTATATCCTTGTCTTAGAGAGGAGTAGTAAGCAAATGGTAAGATATATAGTCCAGCTTGGTGATACCCTGCACTTTATAGCCCTAAAGTTTGGGACCAGCCCATCCTATATTATGGAGCTAAATGGCCTTGTAGACCCTAATAGCATCTATCCTGGCCAGGTTTTAAAGCTTCCCCTTCATAATAGTCATACTGACAAGGACATAGCAAGCAGGCTACCCCTTTTAAGAAAAGGGAGCCAGGGACCCCTGGTTATACTGGCTAAAACCATGCTACTTAATAACCCCTTTGGCCCTATTGACTTAACTAGTGTCTTGGATACGACTAGTATGGAGACAATAAGAAGGCTGCAGGACCATCTAGGCATTCAGCAATCGGGATGTGTAGATGAAGCTAGCTGGAGGGCCTTGCTAAATGATACTATCAACTACCAAACTCCTCCCTATGATTCGATTATGGTCAGGTCTGGTATCCTACTGGTCCTGTCACTGGATAAATCAATATATAGGCAGGGAGATACCATCAATATGACCCTTGTAAAAATGAACCTATCTGGCAAGATACAAAGGCTATATTATAACTCTGGTCAACGCTATGACTTTTGTATTGCCTATCCAAATGGTCATATCCTTTGGCGGTGGTCAGATGACAAGGCCTTTACTCAAGCTACAGCAGAACTTGTCCTCCTGCCAGGCCAAGTCTTAAGCTACACTGAAAGCTTTCACCTAGCTATGGAAATCCCTCTTAGGCAGCTGAGGGTAATAGGGAGGAACTGTTCCAAGCAAACCAGACATCTTAGGCTGGAGGTCAAAGTAAAAGCAACCTCCTAGGAGGTTGCTCTATATCCCTTTAAAGATTACTCTATATCCCTTTAGTCTTTGCTCTTTATTTTCAAAGGTGTTTACTTTCTTTTCTTAAAAGGCCCTTTAGACTAAATGCATTGGCTTGCTTTAAATAGCCTTTATAAAACCGGCCTGTTCTCCTAGGTACAAAAACCAGGCCTAGGTCTTCTATATCATTTTGATAGTCCCTATGCTCAAGGCTAAGCCTTTGCCCCTCTCGGTCTATGTCCACCCATATATATGTGGGGTTCTTTTTTAATGCTTCAGCTAGCATTTGAGGAGAATTTACTGGTCTACCGTTAATATTTAGCAGGATATCACCAGTCATAATACCCATTTGTTGGCCAGGCCTGTCTGCCTGTATAGCTAGGACCCTTAAACCCCTCCATGGTGCCTGATATATAGGATCCTGCCTAGCCTTTTTTCTCTTGCTTTGTATCCTAAGCAGGTGGTAGCTGAGGGGGACCATAATAAGGACAGGGTATCTAAGCGGATCATACAGCTTTGAAATATAGGCTAGGACTATTACTAAAAGGCCATAAAGAAGCACCTTCAGGCCTGACCTTTGGCTAGCCCTATCCGCTTTTTCTGCTACAACTATGTCCCTAAATCTAATTATAAAGGCAAGGGGTAGCATGGTCATGGTTTCAAAACCACTTGTTGAATCAAATATTGGCCACCAGCTAGGCATAGAGATACCTTCAGCTGACAGGGGTAATTCTACAAGGGGTATGATTAGTAGGACAAGGGGTATAGGCCAGGTCCTATCTAAAACAAAGGCAGCGGCCGGGTTGTCCTCCTTGTCCTTTATAACTACCGGCACTATTGCCTTTTTGGCATTTATAGTAATAAGCAGGCCCTCTATTAGGTGCATAAGTCCTACCAGAGCAAGAATAGCTGCTAGGTCTGCCTTGGGCCAGCCAAATAACAGACTAGATAGGCCTGCTATGGTCCCAGCATAGGCAAAGGACATTTGCTCCTTTAATACCAGGGAAAAAAGAAGGGTTAAGGGCCAGATAATCATTAGGCAGGCTGCATCGACTACAATCCCCAAGCCTACAATGATCAGGCTTGCCAGTAGGCCCACCAGCATACCAAGTAGCATAAGCTCCATAATCCGGTTTCTCAATGTCTCTTTACTATCCCCTAGCCACTGGTATTCTAGCTGGGCATGAACCTTTATGTTGACATAGGCAACAAGTACCATAAGTACATATAAAAATCCTGTTATAGCCTGGGCAAAAGCAGCAAATAAGATCCTTATAAAAGCCTGCATTTAATAATCTCCTTTGCTCTTTACTACTGACCAATCAGCCTAGTCACTTCTTCTATGCCCCGCATCAATACAGCATCTAGCTCATCAGGTAATTGCTTGCCTGGATTCTCCTTGACATAGTCTAAGGCCTCTTGTAGATCATCTACATCAATGTCTGGAATAACTCCAATCTGGTTTATCTTTCGTCCCTTGGGCGTAAAATACTCTGAGGTAGTTAGTCTTAAGACATCGCCCTCAGTAAAGGGAGTCAGTGACTGGACCAAGCCCTTTCCAAAGGTTGTTTTACCTATTACTATTCCCGTCTCATGGTCTTGAACAGCTCCTGTAAAGACCTCTGAGGCACTGGCAGAATACTCATTTACTAAAACAGCAAGGGGGATATCAAGCTTACCCTCTCCGGCCTTAAACTCTTCTCTGGCACCATACCGGTCCTCACTGTACATAATTAGCCCCTTGGGCACAAACATGTTTGCTATTTCAAGGCAGGCTGTTAATAGGCCACCCGGATTAGACCTCAAGTCTAGGACCAGGCCCTTCATACCTTGTCCCTCTAAGTCTTTTATAGCGTCCTTCATATTTTGAGGAGAGTTCTTGTCAAAACGGTATAGCCAAATATAGCCAACCTGGTCATTTAGCATCCTATGCTCCATGTCTGGATACTCAACTATAGCCCTTGTTAAGGTAAACTTTAATATCTCTCCATTCCGATTTACTGTTACATTAACATCCGTGTCAGGCTCGCCCCTCATCCTGCTAACAGCCTCATCTAGCATGCTCCCATCTACAGGATCATCCTCTATCCCGATAATCTTGTCACCAACTAGCATACCTGCTCCCTCTGCCGGACTATTTTTAAAGACTGTAAGGACTGTAATCTGGTTGTCTTGACTGTTTACAGTAACAGACAAACCAACCCCTGCATAGCTGCCCTCTATACCAATCATCATCTCTTGGTATTCTTCGGCTGTCATATAATAGGAGTAGGGATCCTTTAAGGCCTCCACCATACCCTTTAAGGCCCCATCTAACAAGTCCTCTGTATTAGGCTCTTCTAGGTAGCTTCTTTCTATGATTTCCTTAATCCCATTAAACTTTTTGTAAAAATCCTTAAGCTCTCCGAATTGGTCCCCAGTAATGTTTCCATTACTTATTGCATTGTATTCCATCACCGTCATAGAGATGACGATTGAAAAAAAACATGTAAAGATTGCCACAACGATGGCTATTAAAGCAGCCGCCTTCTTACTAATCATTAGTTAACCTCCAATATGCACACCTATAAATACCATAGATACTAGTATTACAATTATAGCATAGCACATTTATTATTTAAATTGCTTGTTTATAAAGAAAAGCCGTGGATATACATACACGGCTCTAATATCCCCTATACTGTAACTAAACATTAAGGTATTTCCTCATAGATAAGCCACTGGCTAAAGCTCCTATAATGCAGCCTATTATTAGATAAAGGCTAAGTATGGGATAAA
This sequence comes from Firmicutes bacterium UBA3906, assembly GCA_002391555.1. Taxonomy (GTDB): domain Bacteria; phylum Bacillota; class Clostridia; order Caldicoprobacterales; family DTU083; genus UBA3906. Next base: position 6,758 of record DGFG01000128.1, on the reverse strand, counting down.
CAATATTTTCTAGTGGCAAAAGGCCAAATATAGATAGGAAGTTGTCTGGCTCCTGGGCCTTTTTCAGTAGCAGTGAATACACACCTGCAGTCGCGGCTCCTGCTAATATGGCTCCAATCATACCAAGAATTAGTCCCTCAATCAAAAAGGGCCACCTGATATACCAGTTTGTTGCTCCTATATACTTCATTATATTGATTTCCCTACGCCTTGAATGGACTGACATTTTAATAGCATTACTAATAATGATTATTGACATAATTGATAAAAGTATAACTATAGCCATACCAACAAACCTGACAGCCCTTGCTATACCACTGATGCTATTAACTACATCACTAGAATAGCGTACCTCCTCCACTGAGGCTAAGGTCTTGGCCTTGTTAACCAAGTCCTCAACATACTGCGGATTTTCTACCCTTATCAAAAAGGTATCTGGTAGGGGGTTGTTTTCTGAAGTATAGCCCTCTAAAAGGTAGCTCTTGTCTCCCATTTCCTTGCGCCAGTCCTCTAGGGCCTGGTCCTTGTCAATAAACTTTGCCTCTAGGATACCCTCCCAGCTATTTAGCTTGCTCTTGGCCTCCTTGATGTCCTCCTCGCTGGCCTCCTTGGCCATATATATGGTTATCTCCACCTTGGATTCTAGTTCGGCCACCGCATTATTTAAGTTTATAATAGTGGCGATAATTACACCCAATACAAAAAGAGCAGCCATGATGGCTCCTATTGAAGCCATTGACATTACCCTATTTCTTCCTGTATTTTTAACACCTTCTCTTATAACATTCTTCCAAGACCTAAACTTCACCGAAGTATTCACCCTTTGCTCGGTCTGCTACTACTGACCCTTTTCGAAAAGTAATTACTCTTTTTTTCATCGCATTAACAATTTCTCTTGCATGAGTTGCCATTATAACAGTTGTCCCCCTATAGTTTACAAGATTGATTATTTTCATAATCTCCCTTGCGGTAACAGGGTCAAGGTTACCCGTTGGTTCATCTGCTATAAGAAGGGATGGGTTGTTAACAAGGGCCCTTGCTAATGACACCCTCTGCTGCTCACCCCCTGCAAGCTCATGGGGGTATGCCCTGGCCTTTGATGCAAGGCCAACCATGGCTAGTACTGCCGGAACCTGCCGCCTAATTTCCCTACCGGAAGCTTCGACTATCTCCATAGCAAAGGCTACATTGTCAAATACAGTTTTATCAGGCAATAGCCTAAAGTCCTGAAATACAACGCCAATATTCCTTCTATAGTAGGGTATGTCCCTTCTTTTCATCTCTGTTAGCTCAAGTCCATTAATATTTATCTTTCCGGAGCTGGGCTCAATTTCCTTAAGTAAAAGCTTTATAAAGGTTGACTTACCAGCGCCACTAGGTCCTACAATAAAGACAAACTCTCCATTATTTATTGTCAGATCTACATCCTTTATAGCTTTAAGATTACCATAGGCCTTTGTGACCTTTGTCATCTTTATCAATATCAACACTCCTGCATATATCTGTCCATTAACATTATCATAATTTTAAAGGTAACTGCGTCGTGAAAATTGCGAAGATCTAGCCCCATTATCTTTTGTACCTTGTCTAGCCTATATACTAGGGTGTTTCGGTGGATAAAGAGCTGCCTTGCAGTCTCACTTAGGTTAAGACTGTTCTCGAAAAACTTGTCTATAGTCAAAATCATTTCATCACTTAGTAGTTTTTTGTACTCCTTGGTAAATAAGGCCTTGCTATACCTCTCACACAGGTCTAAGGGTATCTGGTGCAAAAACCTCTCTAGTAACAGGGAGTCATACTGGTATATCCTGTTATTTACACTAAATAGCCTGCCAACCTCTATGGCGTTTTCCGCCTCATTATAAGATTCGCCAAGTTTTAATAGGTTGTTTTTGATATTACCAATTCCTATGTAAACCTTGTGTAGGCCCTCATCCATAATAGTCTCTTCCATGGCCGCAGCCATTTGTCCTAGCTCTTCGCTATCTAGGTCCTCGGTAATGGACTTTACCAAGCAAACTGTCATCCCATCTATTTGGACTAGGATATCCCCTTCACTCTTGGGAAAGACAGATAGGAGGGTCTGATAAATGCTATCGGCCTCCATACCACTTGCCTTGATTAAGAAAACACACCTAGGCATACCCAGATCAAGCTTGTAGTCTCTGACAAGCTCATGAAGGTCTAAGTCCCTTAGCTGGCTTAGTAGAATTCTTCGCATTACCTCTTGCTTATCAAGTTTTTTAATGTTAGACCTTAGGTAAACATCTAGTAAAGAAGCAATTAGGGTACAATAGTTATGTGCTACCCTATTAGACCCTTCTACTGATAGAAAATAAGCAAGGTTTTTACCAACAGTAAATTTCATATAGGTTCTGTTATTATCTATGAAAACAGTATCCTCGTCCTCTGTAAAGTTTTTTACATTTGGGCCTATTTCACCAACTCTGGACTTGTCGCTACTAGCGACTATCATACTGTGACTATCCAAAATATCAATATCGATCTTAATACTCTTTACTAATTGGTCTATTATTTTTTGCATCCTTCGTTCTGTCAGCATTTGATCACCTACCTTATAGTATATATGATTTTTAGTATTTGAACACAGGAAAACCATGCCATGTCAAATGGGCAAATAAAAAGCAGATATATTATTCGTAATGAATAATACTTCTGCTTTTTTGACAAATATCCTGCTAACTATTCAAAAAGACCTATCTATTTAATAGAGTTTCCTCAGTCTCCTTGTCAAAGAAGTGGAGCTTGTTGGTATCTATAGCTATGCGGATTGTGTCGCCTGTTCTAGCTGTAGATCTGGGGTCAACTCTAGCAGTAATCTTGTTGTCTGCTATATCAAGGTATAGGTATGTCTCAGAACCCATTAGCTCAACAACCTCAACATAAGCTTTTACAGTAGCCTCAGGAGCATTCTGGATAAATACCTCTTCGTCGTGGAAGTCTTCTGGTCTGATACCCATCATAACTTCCTTGCCTATATAGGACATATCCTTGAACTTTTTGATCTTGCCTTCTGGGATTAAGATCTTGCCACTTTCGAAGGTTGCGTATACATTGTCGCCTTCTTTAACAAGGGTAACTGGCATAAAGTTCATCTGGGGGCTACCAATAAATCCACCAACAAATAGGTTTACTGGATAGTCGTAAAGGTTTTGTGGTGACTCTACCTGCTGGATAAAGCCGTCCTTCATAACGCAAATCCTGGTACCCATTGTCATAGCCTCTGTCTGGTCATGAGTTACATAGATAAATGTTGTTTGAAGTCTGTTGTGTAGCTTGGTAATCTCAGTTCTCATCTGTACCCTTAGCTTGGCGTCAAGGTTGGATAAGGGCTCATCCATCAAGAATACCTTTGGCTCACGTACTATAGCACGACCTAGGGCAACCCTCTGTCTCTGTCCACCTGATAGTGCCTTGGGCTTTCTATTAAGTAGATGCTCAATGTCTAGAATCTTGGCTGCTTCTTTAACCCTACGATCTATTTCAGCCTTGGGTGTTTTCCTAAGCTTAAGACCAAAAGCCATGTTGTCATAAACGGTCATGTGAGGATAGAGAGCATAGTTTTGGAAAACCATAGCGATGTCTCTGTCCTTGGGAGCAACGTCGTTCATTAGCTTGTCGCCGATGTACAGCTCACCTTCTGTAATTTCCTCTAGGCCTGCAACCATCCTTAGGGTAGTTGACTTACCGCAGCCAGAGGGTCCTACTAGAACAATAAACTCTTTATCGGCAATATCTAAGTTAAAATCGCTAACTGCAGTTACATTGCCATCATAAACCTTGGTTATGTTCTTAAGAGTTACACTTGCCATTAAAACCCCTCCATAAAAATATTAGCATCAAATTGATGCAAGATTTGTGTTATATACCTAACTTCAACATCTATTATAACTGTACAAGCGGTATCTGGCTATAGCTATTATTAACAAAAAAGGCTGGGTGTTTTTTGCTAGTCTTGCATAAACATATAAATATTTTCCTATAATTCTTGGTTAATATAGTATTTTTGTATATTATTTCATCCTTGTCCTGCCTGTACCTATTCTAATATATCTATATGTCCATTAGCTGCTTATTATATTACTTAATTTTTATGTCAGGGTCAAATTAATAGGCCTAATTTACTAAAGCCAGACCAAGGCTACTTTAAAATTTAAGCTTTGTATATAGCTAAAAAAATACAAGGCTCTAAATGCATAGAAAAGTCACTAGCCTGCATATGTACTATTGGTTTGAATCGATGAATAGTTATTAGTATATAGTTAGATTGGAGGGCAGAACTTGAAGATAAATACCAAGTCCCTGATTTATGGGACAGCAGTTATGACCTTAGCTAACCTAACCATACGCATATTAGGCTTTGTATATAGGGTTGTCCTAAGCAGGATAATAGGTCCACAGGGCCTAGGCCTAATCCAGCTTGTATATCCTGTTTTTTTTATAGCAGTAGCCTTTACTGGCTCTGGTCTCCCCCTTGCTGTCTCCCGCCTGGTTTCTGAGAAAAAGGCAAAGGCTGACCATGATGGGGCCAGGTATACTATAAGCCTATCCTTAATTCTTGTAGCCATTATCTCCATTGTTATTATTGCTATAGTCCTGTTAAATATAGATTTTATAATACAGAAAATCATCGGTGATAACCGGGTAAAGGGCTCACTTATAGTTATTTTGCCTAGCCTTTTATTTATAGGCTTTGCACAGGTCTTTAAGGGCTACTTTTATGGAACCAGGGATGTAAACCCTCCTGCCCTAGCTGAGGTTATAGAACAGGTGACTAGGATGGGGGTTGCTATTGGTCTTCTTTTATGGGCTGCTCCAAAATATTCCCTACCCATTGTAGCTGCTCTGGTAATGGTGGGCACAGTCATTGGGGACCTGGTAAGCCTACTATATGTACATTCCAAGTATTCAATTGAACAAAGAAAGCTCTTAAGGTCTATAGGTCCTTATAAAAGGTTAACAATAGATGGGTCTAAGGGGATACTAGCCAGCATTGGCAAGATCGCCATACCTGTTACCTGCACCCGCCTAGTCTCCTCCCTCCTAACAGCGGCCAACTCAATTATCATTCCCCAGAGACTGATGGCAGCTGGTATGATTCAGGATGATGCAGTAGGCCTTTTTGGAATTATGACAGGCATGGTCCTACCTATGCTATTTATGCCCTTTATAGTCACCAATGCCCTACAGGTAAACCTAGTCCCTAATCTAGCTGAGAGTGTGACCCTAAAAAGAACTAAAGACCTAAAGGATAAGATAAGAAAGGCCATTATAATTACCTCTTATACTGCCTTTCCTGCAGTAGGCCTCCTTGTTTCCCTAGGGGCTCCTATAGGAGACCTCCTATATGCCCAGCCCATGGTTGGCCAGCTGCTAGTCCCCACTGCCTTTGGACTTGTTTTCCACGCCCTATCCCATACCTCCACTGGTATCATGAATGGCCTTGCCCAGCAAAACAAGGCAGCTATCCATTATATAATAGGTAGCCTGGTCCAGCTTATATGCTCTTATGCTCTAATAGCCATCCCCTCCATAGGTATATATGGCTTTATCATCGGTTTTTACGCATCTAGTATTATGATATGCCTTTTAAACCTAAAAAGCGCCCTATCAAAAGTTAGGCTAAACTTTAAGCTCCTGGACTGGATACTAAAGCCGGCCTTATCTGCCCTTGTTATGGCTGCTGTTTGCTCAGTCCTCTATCAGCTCCTAGCCGGTACTGGTATGCCAGCCCTTATCAGGCTACTTTTCTCCTTTGCTCCTGGAGCCTTTTCCTTCCTTGTATCAGCCCTGGCCCTAGGCGGGATCCCTGATTGGCTAGTTGATAGTGCAAAAGAAAAGGTCTCATCCTTTAGGGGCAAATGAAAAAGCTAGCCTATGGCTAGCTATAAAGACTCTTTTTTGTATGGGCCTAGCTAAAGTATTGTACTAAACAAAGCTTGTTAGATCATCGCTGGTCTTGAACTTATATGCCGATACTGTAAATAGGGCAAGAGCAAAGGCAATAAGTACAAGGATATTTATTAATACCTGACTAAAGGCTGCTCCAGCCTGCAAGCTTTCTATTGCTAGTAAGGCCCAGCGCTGAGGCATAAAGTAGGACAGGGTTTGCATGAAATCTGGCATATAGCTGACAGACCAATAACAGCCAGCTAACATACAACTTGGGGTAATAATAAGGGTAGCCATGGTTGATGCCTGGTAGGAGGTCTTGCTAAAGGCAGCTATTAATAGGCCAAATGCTATAGCCACAAGGCCGTATGAAAAAAGTATGGTAAATAGCTGATATCTATTTATATGGGTATCTACCCTAAAGACCCACTCTATCAATACAATGACCGCTATAAGCTGGAAAAAGACTATAACTAGATTTGCCAGCAGGTTGCCTGCTACATACTTCCATGGCTTGGTGGGCGAAGCACAAATCCTAAAATAGGTCCTCCCCCTTTTTTCCCTAAGTATTGATTCCGAACTTTTAGTAGTACCTAGCATCATAAACATCAGCAAAAAGCCCAGACCCTGTACGGTCATCATCTTGCCTGTTAATTGATCCTCTACCCTTTCGCTTTTAAGCTTTAACTCTTGACCCTTGTAGCCACTATAAAGCTGGTCAAAAAGCTCTCTGTCACCCTCAGAAGCCGATGCCAGGGTATATAGGTTTTCAAGATACATATCTATATAGGACTCAAGCCAGGCTGTAGTCTCAGCCCCCCTCAAACTGTCTCTTATACACATCT
>DGFG01000055.1:7551-8059 GCA_002391555.1 Firmicutes bacterium UBA3906 | reverse complement strand
TGTGATATAAAGGTTTTTGAAACAAACCAGGATAAAGAGGCCTACAAGGCCGGTGACAAGCTAATAGCTAGCTTTTACAGGGCTGATACCAGGCATTGTGCCAAGCTTATAAAGCATAACTCTATAGATATGATTGTAGGTGACCTCCCCTATGGGGTCCAGCACGGTAGCCATGCTGCAACAGGTAGCTTTAGCCGCAAGCCGGCTGGCCTTTTGCAAGAAGCCCTGCCCGGCTGGTACAAGCTACTTAGAAAGGGCGGGTCCATTGCCCTATCATGGAACAAGAATTTAGCTAGCAGGGATGAGCTTATAGACATTTTAGAAGCTGCAGGTTTTTCAGTATTTGCAGGAGGGCCCTTTGATGGGTTTAGCCACAGGGTTGATCAGGCAATAATTAGAGATATAATCGTAGGGAAAAAATAATATTATAAAAAGACAGCTTATTAAATAAACTAGCTTGTACAGGCAGCTAGCCTTGATACAAAGGAAAGCTATAAAACTTTAGGCT
>DGFG01000055.1:0-7349 GCA_002391555.1 Firmicutes bacterium UBA3906 | reverse complement strand
CTGGTCTTGATACAAAGGAAAGCAATAAAACTATTGGCTAGCCTTTCAAAAAGTGTAGCAAGTAGCAGGACAAGAGAAATTGACATGGTAAATAAGACCTTTGATACCAGGAGGTAAATGGTCGTGAAAAAGATTGTATTAACCGGTGGTGGGACTGCAGGGCATGTAACCCCTAATTTGGCCCTTATACCTGAACTTAAAAAGGCAGGTTGGGAGATACATTATATAGGAACAGAAAACAGCATCGAGGAAGAGCTCATATCCCCTATTGAGGGCGTAGTCTACCATAGGGTAAAATCAGGCAAGCTAAGAAGATACTTTGATCTTAAAAACTTAACAGATCCCTTTAGGGTAATTCAGGGCAGCTTTCAGTCCTTTTCTTTGATTAAGAGGCTCAAGGCTGACTTTGTCTTTTCCAAGGGAGGCTTTGTATCTGTGCCTGTAGTTATTGGGGGATGGATGAATAGGATACCTGTTATCATACATGAATCCGACCTGACACCGGGACTAGCAAATAAAATAGCAGCCAGGTTTGCAAAAAGGGTTTGCACTACCTTTCCTGAAACATTAGACTATTTCCCCAAGGGCAAGGCTATCCATACCGGAACCCCCATTAGGCCAGAACTACTCAAGGGTGACAAGACAGAAGGTCTTGCCCTTTGTGGCTTTGATCCTTCCAAGCCAGTTATCCTGGTTATGGGCGGTAGCCAAGGGTCTCTAGCAATAAACAATGCCCTAAGGGCTATCCTAGACAAGCTTACAAAACGGTTTTCAGTAGTACATATCTGTGGTAAAGGCCATATTGACCAAAAACTAGAGGGAAAAGAGGGCTATAAGCAGTTTGAGTATGTAAATGAGGAATTGACCCACCTGATGGCAATGGCCGATATAGTTATATCTCGCGCTGGAGCCAATTCTATATATGAGTTTTTGGCCTTAAAATTACCCTCCCTACTAATTCCCCTCCCCTTGAGTGTCAGCCGGGGTGACCAGATTTTAAATGCTCGTTCCTTTGAAAGCCAAGGCTTTTCCAAGCTATTATTGCAGGAAAATATGAATGACGATACCCTTTATGAGGCTATCATAGACCTTATGCTAAACAAGGATAGGTATATAAAGACCATGGAGGAAAAAGCTATGGCCAATTCCATACACATGATTTTAGATCAAATTGATAGGCTTTTGAAATAATTCCTATCGGTATTATTGGGCTAATAGTATAATTTAGGCTTATTCCAATATATATCCAGGTTTTGTCCACAAAATGTGGATAAAACCTGCCTTATCCACAGGTTTACATAAATTTTTTCTGCAAGGAGCAAAACAATCCCCATACTTATCAACATTATCCACAGGGTTTTTCCCCGACTTTCCACAGGATATGGATAAATATATCTCAAATCTATAGCAATTATAAAAAATTAACCTTATAATAAGATAGTAATTCCAAGCTGATACCCTATATGGATTTCATATTCATGGAGGCCAGAATGAATAGTAAAAAATTTGTTTTAGACTTTGTTAAAAGACACAAGGCCAAGTACATATTTGGCATAATTTTTGTTCTTGTAGTAGATGTCCTGCAGATGGTTCTGCCAAGAATCATAGGCCAGATAACCGATGATATGCAAAATAGGACAATTAATAAGGCTATGCTACTTAGCTACGCCGGCCTTATCCTTTTAGTTGCCCTCCTTACAATGACTTTTCGCTATCTATACAGGATCTATATAATAGGAACAGAAAAAAAATTGGAGTATGAGCTTAGAAAAAAACTCTTTGACCATATGCTAACCCTGTCCTCTAAGTACTATAATACCCACAAGACAGGCGACCTGATGGCCCATGCAACAAATGATATTAATGCAGTAAGGATGGCTGCAGGTATGGGTGTCCTGCTACTGGTCGATACCGTCTTTTTGACCATATCAGTTATTATCATAATGCTGGCTACTATAGATATAAGGCTAACCCTAATTGCCCTGTCCCCCCTACCCCTGATTGCTATTTTTAGTATGGTCTTTGGCAAGTTTATTCACAAGAGATTTACACAGGTCCAGGAGGCCTTTTCTGGCCTAACTGAAAGGGTTCAAGAGTCCTTGTCCGGTATAAGGGTAGTAAAGGCCTTTGTCCAGGAAAGGCCAGTCTTAGAGCAGTTCAATGCTGCTAGTCAAAAATCCCTTGAAAAAAACATGAGGCTAGCCAGGCTCTGGGGGATTATGTTTCCCTTAGGCCAGATGGTAGCCACCCTTAGCTATATAATAGCCTTTAGCTATGGGGGTATACAGGTTATAAATGGCCATATAAGCCTAGGTGAGTTTATAGCCTTTAATACCTATTTAGGTCTTTTAATCTGGCCCATGATGTCCTTTGGCTGGATAATGAATATAGTCCAGAGGGGGTCTGCCTCCCTTGACCGGATAAATGTTATTCTTACAGCCATCCCTGATATAAAGGACAATGATCCACTGCCCATAGGGTCTATTGAAGGCCATATTGAGTTTGAAAATGTTAGCTTTTCCTATAACAAAAAGCAGGAACCAGTATTAAAGGATATTAATATCAACCTTGAACCAGGCAGGACCCTAGCAATAATCGGTGAAACCGGCTCTGGTAAGACAAGCCTAGTAAACCTCATACTCCGCCTATATGATATCAGCGGAGGCAAGCTAAAGATTGACGGCAGCCCTATTGACAGGATACCCCTGTCAACCCTGAGGACTAGTATTGGCTATGTCCCCCAGGATAGCTTTCTCTTTTCCACTAGCATTAGAGAAAATATAGCCTTTGGGGTTGAAAAGGCTAGTATTAAAGAGATTGAAGAGGCTGCAAAAACAGCCCAGATATATGACAATATAATGGACCTGCCCGATGGCTTTGACACCATAGTTGGGGAGCGGGGTGTTACCCTATCAGGTGGTCAAAAGCAAAGGGTTTCCATCGCCAGGGCCCTAATAAAGGACCCAAAAATACTAGTACTTGACGATTCCCTTTCAGCTGTAGATACAGATACTGAGGAGAGGATCCTGCAGGGGTTAAAGGTCATAATGAAGGACCGGACCAGTATCATTATCGCCCATAGGATCTCTTCAATAAAGCATGCTGATGAGATTATTGTCCTAGATAATGGGCAAATAGTAGAACGGGGAAGGCACGATAGGCTAATTGACCTAAAGGGCCACTATTATAGCCTCTATCAAAAACAGCTTTTAGAAGAAGAGCTAGATAGGGCATAGGAGGGATGGATTAGGATGGACCAGTTTGAATACGATGAGATACAGGAAAAGGCATATGACCATGTCCTTATGAAGCGCCTGCTTAAATACGCCCGGCCCTACTGGCTACTTATTATCCTGTCCATAGGCCTTTTACTACTAATGACCGCAGGTGATTTAGCCCGCCCCTATATAATCAGGCTTGCCATTGACAAGCATATAAATGCTAATGGCCGGCACTACCAGGTTTTTGATAGGAAAATTGATTTAGAGGGTTTTGAATACAGGGATAAGTACTGGGTTAGGGACTCATCCGACCAGGATTTAGAGTCCTACAAAGATGAGGCCACCCTATATACCCTTATCCAATATCAAAAAAAGACCTTTACCATAAAAGGCGTCCTGCCTGAACTAGACGAAGATGGCTATTTAATAGAGCATAGGCCTGACTCTGATACCTATGTCCTGCTAGCCTCAGATATTGAAATGGAGGCTAAGCTTGTCCCCAAGGAATCGGTCAGCCTCTTTCGCCAGGAGGATACAAGGGGTCTAATAAACCTGGCTATCTTGGCCCTGGCCCTGGCAGCCTTTGTTTTCATACTAAATTTTATTCAGGTCATGATACTTCAATATACGGGCCAGAAAATCATATATGACCTTAGGCAGGATATTTTCTCCCACCTGCAGAGACTATCTCTGTCCTTTTTTGATAAAAACCCCATCGGCCGCCTGGTAACTAGGGTTACTAATGATACAGAAACCCTAAATGAAATGTATACAAGTGTCCTGGTAAACCTATTTAAGGACATCTTTATGCTAGTGGGTATTGTCATTGTCATGCTAAGGATAAATAGTAAGCTAGCCTTAATCAGCATGGCTACCCTGCCAATTATAATTATAGTCTCCATATTTTTTAGGATTTACGCCAGAAAGGCATATAGGCTAGTTAGGACCCAGCTATCTAGGATAAATTCCTTTCTGTCCGAGCATATATCCGGTATGAGGATAATACAAATCTTTAACCGTGAGAACAGTAAAAACAAGGAGTTTGATGAGGCCAATACAGGTTATTACAGGGCAACCCTCCAGGAAATGAAGGTATACGCTGTCTTTAGACCTGTAACTGAGTTTGTATTTTCTATGGGCCTTGCCCTTTTAATCTGGTTAGGTGGAGGCCAGTATATAAAGGGGGCCTTGGAGTTTGGTATCCTTTATGCCTTTGTTAACTATATGCAAATGTTTTTCCAGCCCATTAATGACCTGACTGAAAAATACAATATCATGCAGTCTGCCATGGCCTCAGCTGAAAAGATTTTCTACCTGCTAGACCAGGATGCTCTTATCCCAGATGCTGAAAATCCTGTAAAGGTAGACAGGCTGCAGGGCAAAATATCCTTTGAAAATGTGTGGTTTGCCTATGTAGAAGATGAATGGGTCCTAAAGGATATTAGCTTTACCATTGAGCCTGGGGAGACTGTTGCCTTTGTCGGAGCCACCGGTGCCGGTAAAAGCTCAATAATAAACCTGATGTCCAGGTTTTATGAGATACAAAAGGGCTGTATCAAGATAGATGGTATCCCTATAGACCAAATAAAAAAGGATGACCTTAGGAGAAACATAGGGGTCGTCCTGCAGGATGTCTTTTTATTTACCGGTGATATTGAATATAATATAAGGCTAAACAATGAGCAAATAAGCAGTGAGAGGGTAAAGGAGATTTCAAGCTTTGTAAATGCCAATAAGTTTATAGAAAAACTGCCCCAGGGCTACAAGGAAAAGGTCATGGAACGGGGATCCACCCTGTCTGCAGGCCAAAGGCAGCTACTTGCCTTTGCAAGGGCCCTAGCCTTTGATCCAGCTATTTTAGTTTTAGATGAGGCTACAGCAAATATTGATACAGAAACCGAGGCCCTAATCCAGGATGCCCTTAAAAAGCTAGTCAAAGGGAGGACCACAATTGCTATTGCCCATAGGCTGTCTACCATACAACATGCAGACAAGATCATCCTCCTTCACAAGGGCCGTATAAGAGAAGTAGGCAGTCACCAGGAGCTGCTGGCTAAAAAGGGCCTATACCACCAGCTCTACCAGCTACAGTATAAGGGGTAGATGGTCGCCAAAAAAGCCTATAGACTATTTTTCCCTACAGGGGCCACTTTATTGATCCGCAAAGGATAGAAACAAAATCCTCAAGGCCTGCTGCGTCCTTGTGGTCAAACCTTGCCTTTATTGGGCTATCTATATCTAAAACACCAAGTAGACGGTCGTCTACTATGATAGGCAGTACAATTTCAGACCTTGAAGCCGGGTCACAGGCTATATGGCCCGGAAAACGGTCTACATCCTCAACTAGCTGGACCTGCCTTTTCTCTGCTGCAGTCCCGCATACACCTTTACCTATTGGAATCCTGGTGCAGGCAGGCTTGCCTTGGAATGGACCTAGGACTAGGTCACTGCCCTTTAATAGGTAAAAGCCCGCCCAATTAATACGGTCCATCATATTGTACAAAAGGGCAGCTGCATTTGATAGGTTTGCCAGCCAGTCCTCTTCATCGCTAAGGAGCCCTTCAAGGTAGAGCATAAGGTCCTTATAAAAGCTCTCTTTATCTTCTTTATTTATTTCATCTATATTAAACAAGACATACCTTCCCTTCTGTCATTTGCTTTAATTATCATTTTATCTTAAATAGAATAAAAATCAAAACAATAAAGACAAAAGAGGAAGAGATTAAAAGGGCATAGAGCCTTCTTAGCCTTTTTTCAAAAGCTTTTACGGGGTCTTTAAAAGTCATAATAGAGACCTTTACTTTATCAAGTTCATCCCCTAGTTGACCTAAGTCATTATTTATAGCCTCTATTTGGTCCTCTAGCTCAGCAAGCCTTTGGGCTATCTCCTTTTTGTGGTCTTCAATTCTCTTGTCTGCAAATACAGTAAAATCCCTTTGGCTATCCCTTAGCTTGTTCCTAAGAAAGCTGAGGTCCTCAATCCTCATATTAACCTCCCTTAGGATGGTATTAAACTGCCTATCATACTGGTCAAGCCTGGTCTTTGACTCGGCCTCAAGCTGCCTTAGACCCTGCTCAGCCTTTTCATAGGTCGCCACTATCCCTTGTGTTTTCTCCTGTAGACTAGAGAAAAGCTCTAGGTTTTGTTCTAATTTTTCTAGCTGCTTTCCTAGCCTATCATCAAGATCATTTAAAGTCATTTTTATTCCTAACCCCCTCTAATTTACCGTTTACCCTAGATAATTGGGCTTCGATATACTTTTTATAAATATGGTCCTTGATTTGCTTGTCCCTTAGGCAGTTATACAAAGGCCTTATTAAGTCAGCTTTATCATAGGGTGAGCAAAGACTATCTAATAGGTCTTTTACTAGATCCTCCCCTATTGGGATAAGGTCTTTTAAAATATATAGGATTGTCTCATAATTAGCCTTGTTCTCAAGTATAGTTAAAGCCTTAAGTAGCTGGCTCTGGCCATAGGCAAGGTCTTTGTCCCGTCTAAGGGTAATAATAGCAGTCAGGTAAAGGGCTAGTAGATTGTCAGGATAGTCCTCTAGATATCTCATTGCCCTTATCTTTATGTTTTCCTGGATACCCTCAGCATAAATCTCAGCTACTAGGCCATTTATAGTCCCATAGTCAAAATGAGGCTCATTTAATAGGATGGTCAGCCTCTGGTAGAGGTCCTCTATTTCCCTCTCTCTAGTAGACTTTAGGGCCTTGTCCCTACTGATACCCTCAACATCACAAAAGCCACAGCCCCCCTGGTAGTCTGACCTATCACCGAAATAGGTCATTATAAACTGCCTCCTGCAAATATGGCTACTATCTACATAGGTCCACATGGTCTCTAGCATATTTAGCTTTTGCTCTTTAAAGGCCTGGAGCCTGTCTAGGATCCTAGCTAGCAGCTTGGAGAATTTTACTCTATTAAAGGGCCTTTCTAAGTGGACTAGTATTTGGACAGCATCGGCTAGGTATTCTAATATAAAATAGTCCCTTACCACTGACTCCCTCTGTAGGTAGTAAAGGTACTTTTGGCCGGAGATAAGACTATCCTGGTCTAGCTTTATTGTAAACTCTTTTCTGCCCCTGGCCTCCCTAATTAGCCTGTCTATAAAACGGTTAAG
>DGFG01000023.1:2958-6191 GCA_002391555.1 Firmicutes bacterium UBA3906 | reverse complement strand
CCCTTTATAGTTGTTAGATAATTCTTTGTTTCATGTACTATACTTGCACCCATTTGCCCTAAAAGGGCTAGTTTTTCCTGCTTTATTACTAGGTCTTCCTGCTTTCTTAGCTCTGTGATATCTGAGCCAACTAGGATAGTTCCTACCTTTTCCCCATCTATACCGAAAATAGATGCCTTTTGATAAAGGAGTATCTTCTTTTCGTCACCGCTACTTAAGATAATCTCTTCAAAGCCCTTTGGCTTGTTGCTTTTATTTTTTACCTTTACTATGTGGTCAGAAAGTAGCCTTTTCCAAAATGACCTAATATTTGACCCAACTAGGTCCTCTTCTTTTATCCCCATTGTCTCACTTAGTTTTTTATTGCATAGGACAATCTTTCCATGGTTGTCGCACATTAGTACAAGACTATTAATAGAATCTAAAATTGTCTTGGTCTGTAGCTCCATATTTTTAAGTCTTTGGTGGGCCTTGGCATCATTGACTATAATAATCTTACCACCATAGACCTGCTTGGCCCTAGTGAGCACATTAAGACTCTTGCCCTCAGCATCCTTTATATGACTTAGCTTGTAGGCTCCATAGTTATCCTCCTGTATTTCTATAAGGTCGCTTGCCTTGTCATCACTATCATCATTTAGGCTGGCCAGTTCCGTTGCTAGCTGGTCAGATATTTCCCTTTTATCTATTTTCAAGATATCCTCTGCCTTGTTATTTATAAATGAAAGCTCTCCTGAACTGTTATAGTAAATAACCCCTTCGGGAAGCATATTTAATATAGCATTTAAAAGCTCTGTGTTTTCGCTCATTCGTTTTAAGGGTTGGGATATATATGTAACAATAATAGCACTAAATAGAAAGCAAAAGCCTACAAGCTTGACAATATGACTATAGAGCATAGCAGTATAATCATTGATTGGAAATAGCAAAAAAACCAGTATAGAAAAGTTTGATAAAATCAGAAAGGTAATCAAGGGTGGATTTAAAATAATTACATCTGTATCCTTTCTGAAAAAGGTGGAAACAAGGATAAGGGTCTGGATTATGGCGATGATTAGGTAAATTTCTAGGTAAAAAACAGGCCATAGCAGCACCAAAATAAAGGTCAGTATAAGAAGGGAAACTATAATGGTCATAAAAACAATGTAAGGATTTTTTAGCTGGTTTTTTCTGGGGTAGTACGCTATCAAAAGCAGGATTATCGCCTTGGTAAGCCGGCCTAAAAACCCGGTTTTATAGCTTAGTACACTAAAGTCACCACTATTTAGATCAAAAGGGGTGAAATAATAGATGTGGAATACCTGAAGTATGGCTACAAGTATAAAGCCTAAACATAGTGGATTTATATAGGGGGCAGATTCCCCATAGGTAAATAGAACAACTATAAAAATACCTAAAGATACAAATACGCACATCGATTCAATAATTAAATGCAGTTCATAGGTATGGTCTAACCATGCATCATTTAAGGGGGTAAGTACTAATAGATATGCTGCCGCTAATGATAATAATGCAGTTACAAAGGGATATAGCTTTATGTCTAGCTGCCTTTTTAATCCTAGTGAAGGAAAGAAATTCATAAACTACCCTGCCTCCCTTTGTCGATTTACTTAGGGGAAAATACCTAATAGTTAGAAAATGGTATCAGCTATACAATTGCATGCATATATATAGTAACAATATGCATTATAACACTAATTCATGTAAATTATAAGCTATTTTTTGTATTTGCGGGAATTTTTTATTCCTGTCGACATGATAAAGATAGGCCTATCCAAAGGGCAGGCCTAGTATTATGAATATGGATATTTATGCATTGCCTTTTTCTATTTATCTATTAGGCTCATTATTTGCTCAATTATTTCTTCCTTTTTCTTGTCTAGTCCTTTGAAATCCATGGCCTTTACATAATAGGCTTCATTTCTATCATGGGCCTCCATAGCTCTAGCTAGAGCAGCCACTGCCTTATCTATTAATGAATTGTACCGTTTTCTTGCATCCTGCATTAGGTCCTCGTAGGGATAAAGCTTAGTTTTCTGTATACATGTATTTAAGTCAACATCCTCTATAATCTGAACACTTTCTAGCTTTTTTATATCAAAGTGATGAGGTTGGCTGGAGTTTAGTACAGCAGTTGTTAATGAGGGTATTATGACCATATCAAGCTTTTCCGGCTCATAGGGACAATGGAAACGGAGAGTATAAAGGCCCCTTTCTGTAGCCTCATCGGCTATCCGCCCTATTAGGTCCTTTACACCTGTTCCTGGGACCCCCTTTATTGAATATACCCTCATATCCTTGTCAAGAATTGTTTCAAGGTAATCTACAAAGCCTAGGGGAGTGATAGCTGCTGCAAAAAGCTGCCTTGATTGAGGCTCTTGCCTGCCTTCAACCCCTATATCAGAAAATATGCTTTCTAAAAGTATCCTGCTTATTTTGTAATATCGGGACCTGTCAAGTGATTCACTTACATAACTACTATACTCATCATAGGCTTGCTTTGATTCTGTCAAAAGGCTATAGGCTGTCTTAAAAAATCTCTTTGTCTGATCAAAGTTAGCCTGTATTTGCCCCTTGTGGTTTAGAATAAGATCCCCACTAAGATAATCATCTATATTTATTATCTGATCTACTGCTCCTGGCATTTCTGGATCTATGGCATGGGGTGCGGTTCCATCTAGCAGGCCTACCTTTAACCCTGGTATAACAAGTGCATCTAGGGAATCTGGAGCAGATGAACAATGGTGGTACTCAAGGTCGTAGCCTAGGTCTAGAAACCTTTGGCCTACTGCCCTCATTAGGGTAGATTTACCTGTGCCAGGACCACCCTTTATTATATAGATACGTCTTGCCCCTCTTGTAATGATATTGTTAAAAAAAGAGTAATAGCCCCTGCTAGTATTACTACCTGGAAAAACCCTTATGATTTTATTGTCTAAGCCCACACCTACTCCTCCTTTATCATAGCCTTATATAACTTTATAGTATGTTATACAGGAGAATTTGATTACAAGGTTAGTGAATATAATAACTAGCTGGCTCAAGTGTTTCAAGACCCCTGTACTGGTCTTTTCTAAGCTGGCTTAGAAATATTTGTTTTAGAGGAGCTACAGGTATACCATAGACATAGGCTGCAGATAGGGCGGCCAAAATATCATAGATTAAATAGCTAGCAACATACTTAGCTGGCATATCTCTAAATTCAAGGAGTCTAGTTTCTTTACCAGCCTCTG
>DGFG01000023.1:0-2672 GCA_002391555.1 Firmicutes bacterium UBA3906 | reverse complement strand
CTCCACAAGCAGGCTCTTTATATATATGACCTGGTCAATAGTTTCGATATGCCTCTCACCTAAGTGCTCATCCAAAAGTCCTGTTATAATGGCCATATCTGCCCTAGTATAGGGGAGGCCCTCGGACAAAATCCCTTGACTGTCAAGCTCTAGTATAGCAGTATCTGTATCCTTGCCAGTCCTTAAAGGTCCTGAAGTTTTGCCTAAAACTTTGCCTTTTTCCCTGGCCTTGTCTGTAATTGAATCCTTGCCTATATAGGTAGCAGAAGACTTTTTTATGCAAATCATTCTCTGCCTACTAGATAAAAGCCTAGCTAGTAAATCTGCTAGCCTGCTATTTAGCTCATCCTTTGAAATAGCAATTATATAGGCCGGCTCTATCTGGCCTTTACTAGCTTGATCCTTGTCTATGTGCCTTTTAAGGTCAACCAAGCTAGCCCTAAAGTCAAAATCTTTTTTATCTAGGATACTCCTAATATAGGCCAATACAAAGTCTACCAGCGGCTTTACTAGTTGCTTGTTCTCATAGGCAAATACAATACTATAGACGTCCTCCTGAGACCATCTAGTTTTACCATAGCCTACATCATAGCCGAAAATGGCCTGCATTTCCAAGCAAATGTGTTCTATTATATGGGGGAGGTAGGTTCCTTCAGCCAACCTTTCTAAAAAGCCTCCTGGATAGCCCCTAGAGCATTGGTGGTTAGCCAGGCCTGGCAGATCCAATATTAGCCGGTCCTTAAGGCCAACAATATCTATTGAAGATTTATCTATGTAGCTGCCCATTTCAAGCTCTAGCTTGGCAACTGGTTTATGACTATAGATACTCGGGTTCTCAAATATTTTAAGACTTATCAAGCGGAGCATAAGATCCTCCCTATCTATTTACATTAAGCTTATTTTACTTAAATGAAAATTAAATATTCAGGTTCTTAGCTGCCAAGTCTTGGTCTAGTCCTTGTAGTTTATGATTAGCTGGTCTAGGTCTGTTTTAAAGGGTCGGTAGCTAACACCTGCCTTTTCCAGCATCAGCTTTGAAGCCTTTACATTATCACTTTCACTATATTTATCACTTAGATAGACTACCTCCTTGATACCAGATTGAATAATAGCCTTTGTGCATTCATTACAAGGAAATAGGGTGGTATAGATCCTACTACCCTCTAAGGAGACATTTCGGTTGTTAAGTATTGCATTTAACTCAGCATGGACTACGTATAAATATTTGCTATCTAGGGCTTGTCCCTCTCTATTCCAGGGAAATTCATCATCAGAACAGCCAAGGGGCAAGCCGTTGTAGCCAAGGCTTAGAATACGGTTTGTCTTGCCGTCAACTACACAGGCACCAACCTGGGTTGAGGGATCCTTGCTCCTAAAGCCCGATAGTATTGCTATACCCATAAAATACTCATCCCATGATATATAATCCTGTCTTTTACTCATTGTGCTACTCCTTTTTATAATAATTTACATAAAAACATAGTACCATTATACCAATAGGCCCCTGTTTAGCAAACTGAAATAATGCGTTTTCCTTTAATACAAAAAAACCACTAATGTAAAAAACCTGCCCTATGGGCAGGTGGATAGTTTTGTTCTTGTTGTAATTTATGTAATTAGACTATTGTAAGCTTATATTGGCCCTACCGATTGACCCTTAATTAGCTCACTTTTTATAACAACAGGACTAATATCAGGCTTGTCCGGATTCTCAATATTGTAGATAAGTAGCCTGGCTGCATGCTCGCCTATCTTTGCCGTATCCTGCTTCATAGTAGTAAGCTTTGGTGTCATTATCTGAGAAAATAAGATACCATCATAACCAGCTACTGAAATATCATCTGGAACTGATAGGCCAGCTGCCTTTATACCCTCTATACAACCAAAGGCAGAAAGATCATCAGGTGTCAAAATACAGGTCGGCCTGTCACTTAGAGCTAATATCTGCTCAGTAGCCCTCCTTGTGGTGTAGGCATTGGTATAATAGCTTTCCTTCATGTACTCTTCTCTTATTGGCATCCCTAGCTCTTCATGAGCCTCCTTGTAGCCTGCTACCCTCTCATAGGTAACATTGTTAGGATTGCCGTGTATGTATGCTATTTTGCGATGGCCTAGGGAATATATATAACGGATTAGCTTTTTAATATCGTTACGGTTATCTGATAGTATTGTTGGGCTACCAGGATATACATGGTCAACACTTATAAAGGGTATATCACTTTTAGTAAGTTCTAATAGCTCTGGATCATTTTCATCTACGCAGACTATGATAACTCCCTCTATGCCCCTAAATTTACAGTTTTGAAGAAGGGAAACTTTTTCTTGGCCAAACCGCCTATTAATAAAGGTTATGTTGTAGCCACTTCTCTCTATTTCATTTTTAAAGCTATTTAATACATGGGAAAAGTGGTAATGGGTTAGACCATTGTTTTGGTCATCTGTAAACAAGATACCAATGTTAAATGTCCTATTAGTCTTTAGGGCTCTAGCGCTGGCATTGGGTATATAACCTAATTTACGAGATATTTCTAGCACCCTAGTCCTGGTTTCTTCGCTGACATCCTTGTATCCGTTTAATGCCTTGCTAACAGTAGCAACTGATAGCTTGCATTCTGCTGCAATATCCCTTATGTTAATCATCGCATTCCTCTCCAGTTTATACTAACAGGCCT
>DGFG01000097.1:4673-6002 GCA_002391555.1 Firmicutes bacterium UBA3906 | reverse complement strand
AAAAGTGTGTTCTTTTATGGTGCGGATAAGAGGACTTGAACCTCCACCGAATTGCTCCGACTAGAACCTGAATCTAGCGCGTCTGCCAGTTCCGCCATATCCGCAGGACTTATAGTGCAGTAGCTTTATTTTAATATAAATAAATTATTATTTCAATATATGATTAATTATTTTTCACTTTTTGCTTTCTTTGTTAGCCTCTAATATCCTCTTTAGGTAGATACCTGTGTAGGAGTCCGAACAAGCACTTATCTGTTCAGGTGTCCCTGTAGCCACTAACCTGCCCCCTTCGTCTCCCCCTTCTGGTCCTAAATCGATTATATGGTCGGCTGTTTTTATAACATCGAGATTATGTTCAATTACAACTACTGTATTACCTTCATCCACTATCCTGTGTAATACACTCAAGAGCTTGTCCACATCATCAAAGTGTAGGCCTGTTGTAGGCTCGTCTAGTATATAAATTGTTTTCCCAGTAGCTCTCTTGCTTAACTCAGCTGCTAGCTTTATACGCTGTGCCTCCCCACCTGATAGGGTTGTAGATGACTGACCCAATTTTATATAAGAGAGGCCCACATCATATAGGGTTTGGATCTTCCTTTGAATTGATGGGATATTTTCAAAGAAATCTAGAGCCTCCTCAACTGTCATCTCCAAGACATCATAAATGCTTTTCCCCTTGTATTTAACCTCTAGGGTCTCCCTATTATATCGTTTTCCCTCACATACATCACAGGCTACATAGACATCTGGCATAAAGTGCATCTCTACCTTGACTATGCCATTGCCGCTACATGCTTCGCACCGTCCACCCTTGACATTGAAGCTAAACCTACCCTTTTTATAGCCCTTGATCTTTGCTGATGTAGTTGAGGCGTATAGGCTCCTTATTAAATCAAAAACACCAATATAGGTGGCAGGATTTGACCTAGGTGTCCTGCCTATGGGACTTTGATCTATATCTATAACCTTGTCTAGTTGCTCAATACCCTCTACTCTCTTATGTTTTCCAGCTAGCAAGGCCTTGCGGTTAAGCTTTGTAGTTAAGACCTTGTAGAGTGTCTCATTAACTAGCGAACTCTTACCAGACCCCGATACACCTGTTACACAATTAAAGACACCTAAATTAAAGGTTACATCGATATTTTTTAGGTTATTGGCCCTGGCACCATATATGGTAAGGTACTTGTCTGTCTTTCTCCTTTGACTTGGTATTGGTATAGACTTGCTTCCACTTAGGTAAGCACCAGTAATTGACCTAGGATCCCTTATGATATCCTCTACAGTACCAGCAACTATTACCTCACCTCCAAGGACTCCAGCACCTGG
>DGFG01000097.1:0-4332 GCA_002391555.1 Firmicutes bacterium UBA3906 | reverse complement strand
ACTGTATTTCCTAGATCTCTCATTTTATGAAGGGCCTTTATTAGTCTATTGTTATCCCTTTGGTGTAGACCAATGCTAGGCTCATCTAATATATAGTCAACTCCTACTAGGCCTGAACCTATCTGGGTGGCTAGACGAATCCTTTGCATCTCTCCTCCCGATAATGTATTAGCTGCCCTTGATAGGGTCAGATAATCAAGACCAACATCCACTAGAAAACGAAGCCTTAGCCTTATCTCCTTAAGCAATTGTTTTGCTATAGCCTCTTCTTGCCTATTAAGTCTCAAGTTTTCAAAAAACCTATCACATTCTTTGATAGACATATCAGTTAGGTCTGCAATATTAGTCTTTCCTATAGTAACTGAAAGGGACTCCTTTTTTAGCCTCTGACCATGGCAGGATGCACAAGGAATAAAGCGCATAAACTTTTCATATTCGGCCCTTATCTCTGCATTACTCGTTTCGTTATAATGCTTTTCTACATTTTTAATTAGGCCTGCGAACCTTATATCGTGTACGTCTCCTCCCCATTGTCCACTATAGTATACCTTTACAGTTTTATCGGTCCCCTTTATGATGATATCCTGTATCTTCTTTGGGTAAGAATCAAAGGGAAGATCTAATCTAAAGTCAAACTCTTCTGCTAAGGCATCTAAAATTGCCCGCGTAAAGCTTCCTTTCTTTTTGCTTGATTGCCAACCATAGGCGACAATTGCCCCTTCATCTATGCTCAAGCTCTTATCGGGTATCATAAGGTCTACGTCAAACTCCATCTTGTAACCTAGGCCTGTACATGTAGGACAGGCCCCAAAGGGGCTGTTAAACGAAAAACTCCTAGGCTCAATATCATCTATACTAATATAACAATTAGGGCATGCAAGGTCTTCACTGTAAAGTAGGGTCTCCCCCTCAAGTATATATAGCTTGAGTATCCCTCCAGACAAGGAAAATACATCTTCTATAGAATCACTCAGTCTAGTCCTTATCGCAGAATCAATAACAAGCCGGTCTACAATAAGGTCTATATCGTGCTTTTTATTTTTATCGAGCTTAATCTCTTGATCAAGCCTATATATATTTCCGTCTACCATTACCCGAATATAGCCCTTCTTTTTCGCCTGGTCAAACACTCCTAAATGCTGACCCTTTCTCCCTCTAACCAATGGGGCCATTAAGTAAATCCTTGTCCCCTTTTCAAGATTTAAGATACTGTCCACAATTTGGTCTATGGATTGCTTTTTTACCTCTCCTTTGCACTGAGGGCAATGGGGTATGCCTATCCTAGCATACAGGAGCCTAAGATAATCATAAATCTCCGTAACTGTACCAACTGTTGAACGGGGATTATGGCTTGTTGACTTTTGAGATATAGATATGGTAGGAGATATCCCCTCTATACTGTTTACGCTAGGTTTTTTTAGCTGGCCTATAAACTGCCTAGCATAGGATGATAAGGACTCAAGATAGCGTCTTTGCCCATCTGCATAGATAGTATCAAAGGCAAGCGAAGATTTCCCCGAACCGCTTAGTCCTGTAATAACAGTCATTTTATTTTTTGGTATTAAAATATCTATTTCTTTAAGGTTGTGCTCTTTGGCACCCCTGATTTTCATGTATTCTGCTATGACAATCATTCCTTTCCCTTATATGAATATCATATTATGATTCTTATTTTCTCTGCAATGGTTTTTTATGGGATATGGTTCCGACCATATCTTAACTATATTTTGCTATTTCCTATCCATTAGCATGGTCCCATCAACATCGAAAATAAACAAAATGAACAATATATCCAGTAATTCATAGGATAGTAGTAAATACACTATCAAAAAGGTGGGTCAGTATGTATAGTAATCACTATTTAAAATGGCAAAACTATGGACATATTCCAATATACAATCCTTATAACTACCCAGATCCTTGGTGGACTTATATGCTTATCTATGGACCGGTAAATCCGGATTACACAGGCTGTCCTGATTATCCCTATAGATTAAAGGATTATGGACCCAATCCCTTCACAATAAATATAGAAAAGGCAAGCCTACAGAACAACAACTTTAGAACTGCTCTATGGACAGGAGACCATCTCCAGCTTACCCTTATGAGTATTGGTGTAGGTCAAGATATTGGTCTAGAGATGCACTCAGATGTTGACCAATTTATTCGTATAGAGCAAGGTCAAGGGCTTGTAATGATGGGCAAACACAAGGATAGATTAGACTATAGACGCAAGGTTTCAAAAGACTATGCTATTTTTATACCTGCAGGGGTTTGGCACAATCTAGTTAATACAGGCAGGGTACCTATTAAGCTATATTCCATATATGCACCACCAGAGCACCCACATGGTACTGTTCACAGGACAAAGGAAGAGGCTGACCATAATCATTACTAATTAAAGTTGGCCTTTAAGCTAATTAAACCTAATGATAAGGCTGAGCTCATATGAACTAGAGCTCAGCCCTTTTGTTTAAAGACTAGTATAACTTAGCGTAAAAGATTTTTACCTACTGCATTTTAAACTCTGTATAGATATGCTCATACTCTTCTAATACATCAGCTACATTTATATAAAAACTTGTGTTTTCTGCTACCTCGTCCGGGATATTTAGCATTGGGTTATTCTTGAACTCATCGGACAAGAATTCCTCTGCAGCCTTGTTTGGTGTAGTAAAGTTAGTTATCTCTGCTATCCTAGCTGCTATTTCTGGTCTCATTATAAAATCAAGGAATTTGTAGGTGTTATCCTTATTAGGAGCATCCTTTGACATTACAAAGCCGTCTATAAAGATTGGCATGCCCTCAACTGGAAAGACTGGCTCTAGCTTACTATCTGCAGCCTGGCCCTTTACTGCCTGGTTAGAATACATAAAACCTATTACTGCTTCACCGTTTACTAGGGAGTCTTCTGGTGTATTAGTCTCAAATCTAACTATATTATCGCTTAGGGCAAATAATTTTTCCTTGGCCTGTGCTACCTTTTCTGGATCCGTCTCATTGTACTCATAGCCTAAAGCCTTTAGAGCTATACCCATTATCTCAACTGACCAGTCTACTACAACTATGCTGTCCTTTAGTTCCTCCTGCCACATATCTGCATAGCCGGTAATTGGCTTGGCGCCTTTCTCAGCTACACCCTCAGGGTTAACTAGTAAAAAGGATGTGGAGATTGCATAAGGTATTGAATATTCGTTGTTTTGATCGTAATAGTTACCCTGGTATACAGGATTTATATTAGCAATGTTTTTTAGCTTGCTCTTGTCTAGCTTTTCAAGCATCCCGTTTTGCCTTAATATATCTACCATATAATCAGTAACAACTGCCAGATCATATTGGTCTGGGTTTGCCTCTAGTAGAGACTGCATATCCTCGTTTGAGGTTACTTCCTTGTAATTTACCTTGATACCGGTTTCTTTTTCAAACTCATCTATTATCTCTCTTGGAATAAAGTCTCCACCCCAGGTCATAAGGTTAACCTGGCCTGCATCCTTGCTTCCACTACATCCTACCAAAGCTACTATTAAAATAGCTGCTAAAAGCGCTGTTATCGTTTTTCTTAGTGCTTTTTTACTCATCTTATACTCCTCCTATAATACTTTTTTGTTAAACAATTGACTTAGGCCAACTATGAAAAAGGTTCCTACCAAAATCAAGGTGCACAAGGCATTTATTTTAGGGGTAACTCCAACCCTCATCATGGAAAAAATATGGACTGGGAGCGTGGTTGAAGTCGGCCCTGACATATAAGTCGATATAATAACATCATCTAAAGATATGGCAAGTGCCAATAGGGATGATGTTATTATCGAGGGTGTAACCAGGGGCAGTATGATAGTTCTTATAATTTGCCCTCTTGTTGCACCTAGGTCCTTTGCTGCCTCAAAAATGGACTTATTTATTTCCTTTAACCTTAGCTGGACCATTATGTATACATAAGGTACACAAAAAAGTGAATGGGAAAGAACCAAGGTCAGTATTCCAAAGGGTAGTTTTAGGGCTGTAAAAAATATTAGTAATGATATCCCTAGGGCAACCTCTGGTACTAGCAAGGGTAAAAGCATAATCCCTCTTATAGTCTTTTCCATTTTTCTTGTTACATACATTGATACTATGGATGTAGCTGTACCTAAAATAGCTGATAATATGGATGTTAGTACTGCTACCTGAACACTTATTTTCAAAGATTCTACTATTACCCGATCTCTGAACAGGTCCCTATACCAGTCTAGTGTAAAACCTGTCCACTGAGCAGTTGATGGACTTTTATTAAATGAATATAGGATAACACTTAGCACTGGTATATATAATACCTGTCTCTTATACACATCT
>DGFG01000006.1 GCA_002391555.1 Firmicutes bacterium UBA3906 | reverse complement strand
AAGATAGGGGCCTTGTACATCTGCAATCCTTTGAAGGAGCCTTGCCTTTGAAGGGTCAATCCTATAGCTATCTAGTAAGGCCCTCTCTATACCAGTATTTAACATGCCATCTTTCCTAAACTGGTTGACTAGCTTTACTGGCCTTATACCAGTTAATATGCCCCACTTAGGTGCCTTTCCAGTAAGGGTCGTAAAAAGGTCATATACACAGGCCTTAAAAGCGTTTTTCAAGAGCCTATGGTAGTCCCTTTCATCTAGCCCCTGCCTGCTTTCTAGCTCAAGTCTATTCTCTTTTACTAGGTCACTTAGGGTCTCTAGCTGGCTTATAACATATTCTCTACTGGATTCATCCCTTTGGTACTTACACCTTAAGATATAGTCTTCATCTGTTACTTTACTAGTATCCCTTAGGGTCTCAACCCTTTGATTGGGGTAAAATACTCTGGCTAAATCCTCTATTTCATTGCCATATGAAAAATCCTTAAGATCTACAAAAATCATCTGGAAAAAGTAAGCCTCCTAGAAAAACATAATAAAACTAAGCTAAAAAGGGATTTTCCCTTCTCTCCCTGCCGATGGTGGTTTGCCTGCCATGTCCAGGGTAGACTAAATGATCATCATCTAGGACTAATAGCTTTTCTCTAATAGAAGACATTAGCTGTTCATAGGAACCGCCACTTAAGTCAGTCCTACCGACTGAGCCTTCAAAAAGGGTATCTCCTGTAAAAAGTACTTTTCCTAGCTTGTAGCATACGCCACCCTCTGTATGGCCTGGCGTATGTAAGACCTTAAATTCCATGTCTGCCACCCTTATCAGGTCTCCGTCCTCTAGGAATATATCCGCAGGATCCTGAACTATCTGCCTGTTAATGATATAGGATAGGTTTTTATTTGGATCAGTTAAAAAGTCTGCCTCTTGCTTATGAATAGCAACCTGGGCCCCTGTCCTTTCTTTAAGGTCTTTTACAGCCCCAATATGGTCAAAATGACCATGGGTTAATAGGATCTTTTCTAGCTTGAGCTCATGTTCTTTTATAAGGTCCATGATAAGCTCAATATCATCACCTGGATCAATAATTACTGCCTCTGGTTTGTTTTCTGTATATACAATATAGGCATTGGCTGCCATATATCCTGTCTTTAGTGTTAGAACCTTCAATTTTATTCCTCCCTAAAATAGCCTTTTACTATCTAGTAGAATGGTTACTGGACCATCGTTTACCGATTCAACCTCCATATGGGCCCTAAATATGCCGGTCTCTACCCTTATGCCTTGTTCTTTGACAAGGCTTATAAAATACTCATACAAGCTATTTGCTATCTCTGGACTAGCAGCCTTATCAAAGCTTGGTCTTCTACCCTTTCTACAGTCTCCAGCTAAGGTAAACTGAGACACGGTTAATAGTGAACCCCTAATGTCCTTTAAGGATAGGTTCATCTTGTCTTGGTCGTCCTGAAATATTCTAAGGTTTATGATTTTTTCCGCTAAATATTCAGCATCCTTTTGCTGGTCCTCTTTTTCTACTCCTAAATAAACCAAGAGTCCCTGGTCTATTGCCCCTGTAACCTGGCCATCTACTAGGACTCTTGCCCTTGAAACTCTTTGAACTACTGCTCTCAATTTATCAATCTCCTCTATGCATTGACCCTGAATACATCTAAAACATCCCTGATTTTCCTAAAGAATCTCATTACCTTTTCAAGCTGCTGGGTATCGTGTATCTCAAGTACTAGATTAATAATAGCAAGCTTGTTCTTTGCAGTTCTAGCATTGATACCTGCAACATTTATCTTTAAATCTGCCATTGCATTAGTAATGTCTGCAAGTATGGCCTGTCTGTCTCTTGCGATAATCTGTATTTCAGCATTATAAGAGGCCTTTTGCTCACTAACCCAGGCTACCTCTATGAGCCTGCTTACCTCTACCGATTGGTCTGATAGGTTTATACAGTCAGCCCTGTGGACTGATACCCCTCTACCCTTTGTAATATAGCCTATAATTGGGTCACCCGGTACGGGGTTGCAGCATCTGGCAAAGCGTACAAGTACATTTTCAACGCCCTTGACCTTGACACCGTTTTCTGGCGAAGTCCTCTCACGGACTGGGCTTTTTGCTTCTATTGTTTGTATGCTTTGTCCCTCTGTTTTAGCATTGGCTTTTTTGTATTCGTCTATTAGCCTGCCAAGCACTTGATTCGTAGTCAAACCACCATAGCCTACTGATGAATATAGGTCATCTACAGAGTGGTAGCCATATTTCCTTAGTATAGTATCTATCCAATCCTTGTTTACTAGCTGGGATAGGACATAACCCTGACGCTTGGCCTCCTTGTCTAGCATTTCCTTGCCCTTTTCGAGGTTTTCCTCACGCCTTTCCTTTTTAAACCACTGGCGAATCTTGCTTTTTGCCTGGTTGGTTTTGACTATCTTGAGCCAGTCACGACTAGGGCCATGGTTTGGATTTGATGAAGTTAGTATCTCTATTATATCCCCAGTCTTTAGCTCATAATCTAGGGTTACTATCTTGCCATTGGCCTTTGCACCGATACATCTGTTTCCAATAGCACTATGGATGGTATAGGCAAAGTCTAGGGGGGTTGACCCCTTTGGCAGGTCTATTACATCTCCCTTTGGTGTAAAGACAAAGACCTCATCTGTAAATAGGTCAATCTTTAGTGATTCCATAAACTCCTTGGCATCACTTTCGTCATTTTGCCATTCTAAAAGTTGCCTTAGCCAGGCTAGTTTTTTGTCCACATCATAGGAGCTTTTGTTGCCCTCCTTGTACTTCCAGTGGGCTGCTATACCATATTCGGCTGTCCTATGCATGTCCCAGGTACGTATCTGAATTTCAAAGGGCTCTCCATGGGGCCCTATCACAGTAGTATGTAAGGACTGGTACATATTGGCCTTTGGCACAGCTATATAGTCCTTGAATCTACCTGGTATCGGCTTCCACAGGGTATGGATGATACCTAATACCCCATAGCAATCCTTTATGTTGTTTACAAGGATCCTGACTGCTAGTAGGTCGTAGATCTGTTCAAACTCCTTGTGCTGCATGTACATCTTTTTATAGATGCTATAAAAATTCTTTGGTCTTCCTTCTATTTCAAACTCTAGGTTGGCCTCTGGTAGCTTTTCACCTAGAGTCTCTATGATCTCCTGTATATAGGCCTCCCTTTCCTTGCGCTTTTTAGCCACCTTATCGACAAGGTCATAGTAGCCCTTGGGATCTATATACCTTAGGGCTATGTCCTCAAGCTCCCACTTTATCTTGTATATTCCAAGTCTGTGGGCAAGGGGCTGTCTCTTATACACATCT
>DGFG01000119.1 GCA_002391555.1 Firmicutes bacterium UBA3906 | reverse complement strand
TAACTGATGAAGCAGCAGAGTTCCAAGGTGGAGTTGGAACAGCTGGTAGTGCCAATATTGGAAAGTCATATGCTATGTTTGAAGCTATCCATGGTTCTGCCCCAAGGATGGTAGATGAGGGTCGTGCCCAATATGCAGATCCCAGTAGTATAATTAGGGCTGCAGGTATGTTGATGGATCACATCGGTTACAGACAGGAAGCAGAAAAACTCCAAATGGCCTTAGACATTTGTAGCCAGTATGAAAAGAAGCTTGTCATGACAGGTCGTGATACCGGTGCTAGTAGTAGTGAGTTTGCTGACTACCTTATGGAAACCCTGTCCGATAAAGACCTTGAGGTAAAGTATAAAAGCTACGCAAAATAAGTATGACAGACTAATATAAAAAGCTCCATCATCACCTTTCATAAGGGTTTGATGGAGCTTTCTTTTTTCTCTTTTTCTGTTGTAGGCTTTACCATTTTCTACGACCTGAATTGTGGGTCTGCGGGTCCAGGTATTTCTTGCCTTTGCGTAAAAGGCCTTTTCCTTTTTCTTGTTAGGGTTTCTAGCCATATAAGCCACCTCCTATTTTTATTCTAGACTAATTATAGCACAAGCAATAGAAGGTTAGTCAAATACAAAATAACTTTTCTGTCTCTATAAAAATAATAAGCCAAATAATCAAATCAGTGATTAATTGGCTTATTAACAGTTTAAAAATTTTGCCCTA
This sequence comes from Firmicutes bacterium UBA3906, assembly GCA_002391555.1. Lineage (GTDB taxonomy): Bacteria > Bacillota > Clostridia > Caldicoprobacterales > DTU083 > UBA3906. Next base: position 2,643 of record DGFG01000119.1, on the reverse strand, counting down.
AACATATCTCTATTCTTTTATACTGCCTAGAGCTACACCCTCGATAATGTATCTTGAAAGTAGGAAGTACATTATAAATATTGGAAGTACCGTCAGGCTCAATCCCAGGTAGATAGAACCATATTCCGTTTTATATATGTCACCCCTTAACAAGCTTACCATGATTGGCATTGTATATTTCTCTCTACTTGATAGTAGAATCAAAGGTGTAAACAGGTTGTTCCAGCTTGCGACAAAGGCAAATATCGCCTGAGTAGCTAAGGCCGGCCTTGCTATCGGTACAACTATCCTGTTAAATGTATAAAATTCACTAGCACCATCAATTCTTGCCGAGTCTACTATATCTAGGTTTAATGCTCCAAGCAGGAACTGCCTCATAAAGAAGACTGATGATGGAGCAGCTATCCCAGGTAGTATAAGGGGTAAGAAGCTGTTTGTCCAGCTGAGCTTATACATAAACTGATAAAACCCTATACTCGATACCTGAGCAGGTATCATAAGCACTGCCATTATAAAGGTGAAAAATGGTTGTCGCATCTTCCAATGATATGCAGTCAGTGCATATGCAGTAAGCAAGGAAAAATAAACTGTACATAGGGTCGCGCCTACTGAAACTATCATAGAGTTTTTAAATCCTATCCATGCATCAAAGCTCTTGCCCTCAAAGACCTTGAAATTGTATGCTAGGTTATTTGATGGTATAAGGGAAATCGCCCTTGCTTGAATCTCAGTTGTGCTCCTTGTTGCATTTACAAACATGACCCAAAAGGGTAATATGCTCAAAAGAGCTAGTACTATACAAACAATATACTTAATTGTTAGTGTTGTATAGCGGGATGTTCTTGCTTTTCTATTCATATCACTGACCTCCCTTCGGCGCTAGATTCTTTTGCTCTAGCCTTTGTTGTTTCCTTCGCATTCTTTCTTCCTTTTTTAGCCTAGCTGCATCCTTATCACGCAGGATAAAGAATAGTACACCTGAAAGAACAGCTGCAATCAAAGCCATTATTACACTGGCCGCTGCCGCCCTATTGTATAGATACCTGCCCCTAAATGCCTGTCTATAGATGAATACACTAGTAGTCATTGTAGCATTATCGGGTCCTGAGTTTGTTACTAATAAATAGGGAATATCAAACATCTGTAAACCGCCTATCATACTAGTAACCAAAACGTATAGGATAATAGTCCTTAGGCAGGGAATTGTGATTCGGAAAAAGGATTGAACAGCACTTGCTCCGTCTATCTCTGCCGATTCGTATAAAGATGGGTTTATACCCAATACTCCTGCTATTAATACGATCATAGTATTACCATACCACATCCAGAACTGTATAAAGGCAACTACTCCCCTGGCTGTTGTTTTATCCCTAAAAAACTCTATAGGTGTATCTGATAAATTAAGAGCTAAAAATAAGTCGTTTATAACACCTTTTGGATAGGAAAACAATGCACTAAACAAGAGAGCTATTGTTGCAGCAGTCATAATGTTAGGCATGTAAAATAAGACCTTGAATGCACCTTGACCTCTAAGCTTTCTACGTTGGTTGGTAAACCAGGCAGTTAGCATTAAGGCAATTGTTATCTGTGGTATAAAGTTGGCTGTCCACAATATAACAGTGTTCTTGAAAGAGGTTTTAAAGGTATCATTTGTTAGAATACTTTTAAAGTTATCAAATGGATTGCTAGTTAAAAAGTTTATATCTGTTGCTGCCACACCTTGTAAGTCAGTAAAGCCAATTAATAGAGTATAGACAATTGGGTATAAGGTAAATAGTAGAAAGGTAAGCACAAAAGGTATAGAAAATATATATCCATACTTAGCATAGCTAACGCCTTTATGCCTTTTGGCTACATTACCATTAACTTGTGGCTTATTTGTCATTCAAAATCACCTCCGTTAACAACTTTTAAAGCTTTTTATATAAATATAGGGCTGACGGAAAGACCATCCGCCCGCCCTATACTATTACTTCGGTAAATTATTCAGCGTCTATATCTAACTCGTCTTTAACCTGTTTCTTGAAGTCTTCGATAGCTTGCTCTCTAGACTTGCTACCAGCTACATACTCGTTTACCTGCTCACGCCAGAAGCTGTTGATATCCTCGTCAAACTCTGTCATGTTCTTACCACTTGCGTTTTCACCTGCTGGAACAAATATTTCGAACATATCCTGTCCACCTAAGAAATCAAGCTTACCGTCGGATCTTTCCATAACAGCTGCGGAAGCAACTGCGTCCTTACCGCCACCTTCTGAGAAAGTACCATTAGCCCACATGTACTGTAGTCCTGTATCGGAGCTATCAAGTGTGATCCACTGGATTATCTTACCGACTGTTTGTTTTATCTTGGTGTCCTTGTTACCAAGTACCCAGGTGCCGCCCCAGAAGAAGCCCTCTGGAGGTACGCATATAGCCCAGTCACCGAATGTACCCATTTCGCCTTCATCTGGGTCATATCCGGAGTGGTCTAAAATAACATAGTTGATTAACCATGCAGGGCCGAAGAAACCAAATACTTTTTTCTCACCGGCATCCTTCATGTCAGCATACCATGCTTCTGTCCAGTCTGCTGTATCATTGTGATAACCATTGTCTTTAAGCTGCTTGGAAAGGTCTAAGAACTGTCTCTTATACACATCT
>DGFG01000085.1 GCA_002391555.1 Firmicutes bacterium UBA3906 | reverse complement strand
GGTGTTGGCCTTAGTGTCAGTATGGGGAACTCCTCAGAAAGATCATAGCGGTTTACTACTCCAAACTTTTTAATCGTATGGGCAAAAGTCCCATCCTCCCATTTAGGTCTAACCTTCTGTCCCTGGGACGAGAAGCCGTTTTCTATAATATCCTCACACATTTCTATAAAAATTTGATCAGCCTTGCTCATAATAATACAACCCCTTTATGCTTCACTTGACTATATATTATATCATACTATCTATTTGTAGGACCAAGTATTATGGATAGTCCACCCTTATTACATACTAAATAAAACACCTAGGTCTCTCTAGGCGTTTTATCACTATGGCCACAATATCAGTCTTCTTGGTACAAGGCTGTAGATAAATATCTTTCTCCTGTATCAGGAAGCAGTATTACTATAGTTTTGCCTTCATACTCAGGACGTTTTGCCAGCTCTACTGCGGCATGCACTGCTGCTCCTGCTGATATGCCTACTAACAAGCCCTCTGCTTTTGATAGGTCTCTTGAGGCTGTAAAGGCATCATCATTATCAACCTGGACTATCTCATCAATGATTCTAGTATTTAGGACTTCAGGTACAAAACCTGCTCCTATACCCTGTATTTTATGAGAGCCTGGTTTACCGCCTGATAATACATTTGAGGCTGAAGGTTCTACTGCTATCACCCTTATATTGGGGTTGTTTTCCTTTAGTAGCTCCCCTACTCCTGTAATAGTTCCACCAGTGCCTATCCCACTTACAAATGCATCAATCTGGCCCTGTGTATCTCTTAATATTTCTAATGCTGTTGTTTCCCTGTGTATTTTAGGATTGGCAGGATTTTTAAACTGTTGGGGTATAAAGGAGTTCTCATGGGCTAAAGCTAGGTCTTCCGCCGCCTTTATTGCACCATTCATACCTTCAGGTCCAGGTGTCAAGACTAGCTCAGCGCCTAGAGCTTTTAATAGGTTTCTCCTTTCTATACTCATGGTTTCTGGCATAGTTAGTATTAGCCTGTAGCCTCTAGCTGCTGCTACAGCTGCTAAGGCTATTCCAGTGTTGCCACTGGTGGGTTCGATTATAACTGTATCCTTGTTTATAAGGCCTCTATCCTCTGCATCCTTTATCATTGCATAGCCTATCCTATCTTTTACACTACCTAAGGGATTGAAATACTCAAGCTTTGCTATTAGCTTAGCCTTTAGGTTTTTATTCTTGCTAAAGTTGCTTAGTTCTAAAAGGGGTGTATTACCAATAAGATCTGTAATATTTTTTGCAATTTTCATCATTTTAATTTCTCCTTTTTAATTCATTTAAATTTAAATATAGTACATATAATTTCCTTCACTTAATTGTTTGTTATATTCGTTAACTAAATCCTCTAGTGTTATTGAATCTACAAAATCATTTATATGTTGATTAAGCTGATCCCATACCCTTATCCTGACACAGTCTTGGATACTATTAATCCCTTGTTCCTGCTGGTCAGTGACAGTTAGTTCACCCTCTAATGCCCTGAGAATGTCTCCTACACTAATCTTATCTGGCTTGGTGCTTAAGGAATAACCTCCTTGGGCCCCCTTGATACTGGATATAAGGCCAGCCTTTCTTAGCATAGAAAAAACTTGTTCTAGGTAGCTGGCTGAAACTCCTTGCCTTTGGGCAATACTATTTAATGATATATGCAATTCCCTCGAATGAATAGCAAGGTCAAGCATTGCGATAAGTCCATACCTACCCTTTGAAGATATTTTCAATCTAACTCAACTCCATTTTAATACCTAGTATTCCTATGTGTTTTATATGATATTCCTATTAAGCTTATTTGTCAATATATTTTTACAAAGTTAAATAAAAAAGTGCACCTTTAGATGGGTGCACTTTAAAAGTGATTCTCTTGTCAAAACCCTGTTAGTATATTTTCCTGCTATGAATATCGCAGATACCTGTCTTTCTGTAGAAGTAGGAGTTTATTACATCTCTCCATTCTTTGGCATGGTCTATTTGCTGCTTTAATCTATCTAATACGTGACTAAACCTCTTTTCATCTATCATTCCATTTAGCTTTTCCCATTGCTCTTTTAGTCTAATTGCCTGGTCTACCCCTTCAAAATGAGTATCATATATATGTTGAATAATGGTTTTTCCGCTCTTTAGCCTGTAGGTATAGGGTAGCCTATGGAAAAATAGTATTAGCTCCTCGGGACAAGTTTCAATGTTTTCGAACATAAGATAGTTATCTTTTCTATATTGTCTTGTAAAGCCAGTTCCCTTGGCTACAGTTCTGTCCACCCCTATAGCTTTAAAATCAGCCCTATGATAAGTCCCCCATTTTGAATACTCATAGCCATCTACACTAGGGCCATAATGATGGTCTGGGTTTACCATCCATCCTATTCCAAGGGGCGAGGTATAATTCTCATAGATAGGCCATGAGCTTATAAGCATTTTACTAATAGTATCTATCAGCTCTTGTTTAGGTCCAAAGGTAGAAATTATCCATTCCTCGGTTATAGTCTCAGTAGCTAAGTCAGGATCCCAGGTTAACCTTCCATAGCCATATAGATTAGCTTGGGCTAAATAATGGCCAGTCCAATTATAGTCAGTACCAATGTTACTTACAGCAGTAATACCACAATGCTTCATGGGAAAGGTAGAGCCATTAACAAGTTTTTTCACAGGGTAACCTTGGCCCTTAGCCCTTGTATCAAAGTCTAGAATTTCCTTCCATTGAGGGACTAGGTAGCATAAATGCCTTTGTTGGCCTGTATATTCCTGTGTTATCTGTAGCTCAAGCATTTGATTGGTTCTTTCCATGGTCCCGATTAGTGGGGATACCGGTTCTCTCACTTGGAAGTCCATAGGGCCGTTTTTGATCTGTAATATCACATTGTCAGCAAAGCTACCATCAAGATAATGATAGTTTTCATAGGCTGCCTTAGCCCTATCAATAGTCAGATCTCGCCAGTCCTGCTGACAATTGTAGACAAAGCACCGCCATATCAGTAGGCCACCGTAAGGTTTGAGTGCAGCAGCTAGCATATTTGCTCCTTCTGCATGATTTCGGTTATAGGTAAAGGGTCCTGGTCTGTTTTCGGAGTCAGCCTTTACTAAAAAGCCCCCGAAATCAGGTATGTTTTTGTAAATATAGGCAACCCTATCTACCCACCATTTAGCAACCTCATCATCTAAAGGGTCTGCACTTGATAGGCCTCCTATATCTATAGGACTAGCATAATTTATACTTAAAAATACCCTTATGCCATAGTCACGAAAGATGTCATTAATCTCTTTTACCATATGAATTTTATCAGCTATTAGTCTTGTCTCTTCCTTGTGAGCATTCACGTTATTTATAGCTATAGCGTTAATACCAACTGATGCTAGCATACGGGCATAATACTTAACCCTTGCCATATCTGTGGTCAGGATGTTGTTTTGATAGAAAATAGACCTACCTGCATAGCCTCTTTCTATGGACCCATCTAGATTATCCCATTGGTTTATCATACGAATTGGGTTCTTGGGGTTTTCAAGCAGATGTAATTTGCCAATCTCTTTTTGTTGGTCTAAATATAAAAGGAATCTAAACACACCATAAAGAAGGCCTTTATCTGTTTTTGCAGTTATATAGATCTTACTGCCTTTATTATCCTTGACCGCTTTTATTAAAAAACCTTCTGGCTGTAGTTTAGCTATCTCATTGGTCGCTAAGGCAGAATCTATCTCTTTATCAAAAGCCAAAATAGATAAAATTATGCAACTAGACTCTGGATCATCCACTACTTTTGGACTGCTTCCTGTAAGCCTTGTAAGACCGGATAAGAGCTCATTTAAGGCTGTTTTAGCAAGTCTTGTATCAGCTTTGCAGTATACAGATTCCAAGCATCTTCTATAGTTTTTTTGAAATGAACTATCCTTTATACCATCAAGGCGTAACCAGCAATCATCGTATGCCCTAGTCTTATTATCCCTAGCATTAGCTTCAAAGCTATTATTAGTCATTTTTCTAGACCTCCAGCCTGTTTAGTAAGTAACACCTATATACATACTAAGACATATATATGATATAATCCATATAAGGGACAAAGATACTTGTAATTTTAAAAGAATTTGGGAGTGTTTCTTATGTCAAAAAAGAGTATTGTGCTTCTTCCCGATATACATTACTTTATAGAAAGAAAGGCTAGCCAATCATGGAAAATTAAAAAGGACAAGATTGATTTCCATGACCTTACCTTTATTTATAAAGGCAGGGCTAGATATATCGTAAATGGCGTGTCCTATGACCTAAAAGAAGGTGACCTCATCTACATACCAAAGGGTAGTACCCGAGAAGCAAGCACAGATACTGATGAAAAAATGCATTCATTTGCCTTTAACTTTAATATACTAGGCCCTGATGATTTTGATGTATTACCCCTACCCATTGCAATGACTCTACCTAGAGACCCCTATTTTATACAGCTTTTAAGAGAATTTAATATAGTATGGCTAGAACGTAAGCGATCATATAAGTTAAAGGCTGTTGGTTTGTTCCTAGTTATTTTACACCATATATATACTTGGGCTTCTACTCAAAATGACCCAAGTCCTGTTGTGGATAATCGGGTAGAAAAAATTAAAGAGTATATATTAGAAAACTACCATAGAAAAATTAGTAAAGAAGAGCTATCAGACCTTGTACAGCTACACCCTGTTTATATGGGTTCTCTATTTCGCAAGCTTACTAGTTATACTATAAATGAGTATACTCAAAGAATACGTATCAATAAGGCCTGCGACATCTTGTCAACTGGTGAATACTCAGTAAACGAAACTGCTTTAAGGTGCGGTTTTGATGATATATTCTACTTTAGCAAGGTCTTTAAAAAAATTACTGGCCTGTCACCTTCAATCTGGGGTAAAACAGCCAAGATAAAATAAAAAAGCAAGGTAGACCCCTTAATCAGGTAAATGCCTTGCTTTTATCTCATACAATAACCCTATTTTTTAGCTAGTTTATAGATCTCAATTATATCTTCTTTATTAAGCTTAACTAGGCCACCTAATTCCATTTTGCCACCATTTGTACACTTATCGGCCATCTCTTCAAAACGGTTATCCTCTATTCCTAGTTGCTCTAGGGTAATAGGTAAACCTATACTTGTGAAAAACTGCTTGAGTCTTTCTATCCCTTCTAAGGCAGTCTTGTCTGGATTGTTAAAGTCATAATCAACATTGAATACACGGACAGCAAACTGAGCAAATCGATCAACATTATGCTTGTAGACATATTTCATCCAAGCTGGGAAAATAACTGCTAGGCCTGCCCCGTGTGCTACATCATAAATGGCACTTAACTCATGTTCTATATTGTGTGATGCCCAATCCTGGTCACGACCTGTACCGAGCAGGTCATTGTGTGCTATTGTCCCTGCCCACATAATCTCTGCTCTTGCAGCATAGTTATCTGGCTCAGCTATAGCAGTTGGTACATTTGATATCACAGTCTTTAGAGTAGCTTCACATAGCCTATCAGTAAAGTCTACATCCTTGGTATTTGTAAAATACCTTTCCATGACATGTGCCATAATATCTGACGCCCCATTTGCAGTCTGATATGGTGGTAGTGTATATGTAAGTTCAGGGTTTAAAATTGCAAACTTTGGTCTTATTAGGTCACTTCCCGTACCTAGCTTGTACCATCCGTCCTCATTGGTCAGGACAGAGCTTGAGCTAGCTTCACTGCCTGCAGCTGGTATGGTTAGGACTACACCTATAGGTAGAGCCGTCTCTATCTGTACACTACCATCATAAAAGTCCCAAACATCGCCGTCATAGGGTACTCCTATAGCAATCCCCTTTGCTGTGTCGATAACACTTCCTCCACCTACAGCTAGAATAAAATCTATTTTCTCATTCCTACAAAGCTTTATACCCTCTCGAACTAGGCTCACTCTTGGATTTGGTACAACACCATAAAGCTCAGTATGATATATATCATTGTCATTTAGGGACTTTACAATTTTGTCATATAGACCAGTCTTTTTTATACTACCCCCACCGTATACTAATAGAACCCTTTTGCCATGCTTCTTTAGCTCATGGCCTACTTGACCTTCTGTGTCTTTACCAAAGATAATTTTTGTTGTGTTTTGAAAAGTAAAATTATTCATAGAACTACCTCCATCTAGATTATTAGCGCATCATATTTATAATAACCCTTTTTAGAGCCCTACTAACTATAATTTTTACCTAGCCTCTGATTTGTAACCTAATAAACTGTAGTTACCACTTCTAGTGGCCTTGATAAAGTCCTCTATAGACTCTAGTTTATGCTCAAAGGCCATCCCTCCAGTTAGCTTATAATCAATACTGTGACTATCTGATCCAGAGGTCATCAAAAGTTTATTTTCAATAGCAAACTCAAGGGCCTTTTTATCATAACTAGGATCTCTATGGCTAGTATTGACTACTTCTACACCATCTACATAATCAGGATATAGCCTAATCTCTTTAATATAGGATGCCTCCCTAAATGGATGGGCTTGTACAATAAATGCTCCTGCTTGTCTTGCGGCAGTAAGGTATTTTTCTATAGTCCATAAAAGCATATCAGGGTGGTCAAGTAGAAACTCCTTATCTAGGCCATAGGTTAAAAACTCCATACCCCTATCTGCATATTCCCAGCCTAAAAAAACCCTAAAGCCTATTTTTTCTCCCTCGGCTAGTGCGTCCTCATAGCCCTTTAAGAATAAATCTACTCTTTTATCCCATGGTAGGCCAGCTCTTATCCCTGTGTTACCATTAAAAAAGTGATCTGTCATAATCAAACCAGAATAGCCTCTCT
>DGFG01000004.1 GCA_002391555.1 Firmicutes bacterium UBA3906 | reverse complement strand
TCTATCCTAGAGACCCTACCAAAAATAGGACCTAAAAAGGCAGAGAGCATCATAAGGTACAGGGAGGAAAATGGACCCTTTAGCCGGATTGAGGACATTAAAAAGGTATACGGCATTGGCGACAAGATTTATGATAGTCTAAAGAACTATATATCCGTTGACTAAGCCTATAAAGAGTCAGGCAAATTGATTTTATAGGGTCATTGTGTTAAAATATTCATAAAATAGAGAAAGGACACTAGGCCTATGGATAAGAGAATTTTAGTAGTAGACGACGAACCATCAATAATAAAGGGGCTAGTTTTTAGCCTAAGCCAAGAAGGGTATGCAATAGATGCAGCCTATGATGGAGAAGAGGCTTTAGAAAAGTTTCAAAACAACGAATATGATTTAGTAATTTTAGACGTTATGCTACCCAAAATGAACGGCCTAGAGGTTCTGCAAAGGATTAGAGAAGGGTCCGGTATACCTGTGATTATGCTCACTGCCAAGGGCGAGGATATGGACAAGATTCTAGGGCTTGAGTACGGAGCGGACGATTATATTACAAAGCCCTTTAACATATTAGAGCTTAAGGCCAGGGTAAAGGCAGTCTTTCGAAGGCTTAATACTAATAGCAATGAAAACCTAATTAGAGTTAAGAACATGACCTTAAATCTAGCTAACAGGAGTGTAACCATAGACGGCAAGGAGGTAGAGCTTACAGCAAAGGAGTTCGACCTTATTCAGTTATTTGCCAAAAATCCAGGCAAGGTTTATAGCCGTGAAAACCTCTTAGAAACAGTATGGAAGTACGATTACTTAGGGGATCTTAGAACAGTTGATGTACACATAAGGCGGCTTAGAGAAAAGATAGAAAAGGACCCTGGCAGGCCAGATCTTATTTTAACAAAATGGGGAGTTGGATACTACTTTGCGGATAAATAAACGTATGTTTTCCAGCCTGCGCTGGAGGATAGTCGTTGCCTATCTGATTGTTATAGGGATCGGTTTTACAGTTATTGATTTGTCCATTATGCATATACTTGAGAAGGACTATATAAATGATAAAAGTGTAGCATTTCAAAAATACTCCATTCAAGCCTCCCAGACCATAGCCAATAGCTATTATGATAAGGATCCAAATATTTTTTATGAAATACAGGCCATGGGCGAAGAGTTTACCAGAATAGAGGGTGAATCAACAAGGATACTAATACTCAACAGGGATGGAATAGTTGACTATGACTCCTATCGGTCTACAAGCCTTCTAAGGAGAGACTTATCAGAGGACTATCCTGAAATAAAAACAGTTTTAAAAGGCGAATTTGTAGAGGCAAAGGACCTCTATATTTATTCAGGAGACCCACCAACAAGAAAAAGGGTCATGTATTCCTATGCCCCCATTATGCATTATTCCGAAGGGGTATTAGGTGTTGTTTTGATATCAAGCTCCCTAGATAGCATAGAAGTCTTGCTAAATGATATAAGTAGAATGCTTGTTATATACTCCCTTGGTGTAATACTAGCTATTATCCTTATAAGTATAGCAATATCAGGCCTTATTACTCATCCAATAAAGGATTTGACCGCTAGCATAACAAAAATGAGCAAGGGGCACCTAAATCAAAGGGTCAATATTAGGGGTGGAGGAGAGTTTAGGCAGCTAGGAGAGGCCTTTAACATTATGAGCGAAAAGCTTGAGGATCTTGACAATGCCCGTAATGAGTTTGTGTCCAACGCCTCCCATGAGCTTAAGACTCCACTTAGTGCTATGAAGGTATTAACAGAGTCCTTGCTCCATATGGGGATAGATGACCCAGATATCTATAGGGAGTTTTTAACGGACATAAATTTTGAGATTGATAGGCTAAACTCAATTATCACTGATCTATTAGCCCTAGTTCAACTAGACAAGCAAAGCGGTTCAACCCAGCTAAGTAAAGATCCTGTGAATTTGGCTGACCTAGTGGAGAGGACCCTAAAGGGCTTGCAGCTACTAGCAGAGCAAAAGGATATTACCCTAGAGATATCCCATGAGGATGATGTTGTAGTCGAAGGCGACAGTGCAAAGCTGCAACAGGTTATATCCAACCTAGTTGACAATGCAATTAAATATACACCAGAGGGCGGAAGGGTTTCTATAGATATAAGTAGTGGACCTGACCATGCCATAATAAAAATAAGTGATACTGGTATAGGTATACCCTCAGAGGACCTGAGCAGGATTTTCGATAGATTTTTCCGGGTAGACAAGGCTAGATCTAGGAGCACAGGAGGTACAGGACTAGGTTTATCAATAGCAAACCGTATAGTACTAATGCATGGTGGCTATATAAGGGTAAACAGTGTAGAGGGCAAGGGTTCTACCTTCTATGTAGAGCTACCCTATGAGAGGACCTCCTAATGGCAAGATTTATAGAGCTAGAATAATATATAGGTCCTATTAATGATTTGTTAATAATGCGTAACTGTTTTGTAAAGATATGTGTTTATAATCTAATAAGAAGGGAAGTGTCTTTTATTAGAAAGTATATAAGGCCTTTAGCCATGGTATTAATACTTGCCTTCTTGGCAGGCTGTCAGGGCCCCCCTAAAGGGCCAGAGTCCTCCCCAGGAAACAATAGTCCTATGCCCATTGATCCAAATGAGCAAACCAATGAGGTTGAAATAGTCCTCTACTTTAAACATGAGGTAGCTGATTATCTAGTTACTGAAAAAAGGACTGTTCTGCAGGAAAATGAGACTATGGAGCAAATGGTGGTAAAGGAGCTACTAAAGGGGCCCCAGACCCATGAACGTCGATTAGTAATGCCGCCAAACACAGAGATTATAGATGTCAGCCGCCAAGGAGATACAGTGTTTGTAAACTTAACAAACAATTTTCTAGGTAATATTGACCTATCCACCTTGCCTGGTAAGCAAAATATAAGCGAGGAAGACATGGCAGAGGTACAGGCCAATATGAAGCGACTGGCTATATATTCAATAGTAAACTCCTTGACCTATATAAATGGAGTCAACCAGGTAAAGCTACTTGTCGGCAACAGGCAGATGTCTTATATTGAAATGAATGCAGAAAAGCTTATGGGAGAACAAGGGACAAATATTGATCCAAACTCTCCTATGCTCCCTATCAGGCGAAATCAGAGTGTTAATCTAACTCCTTCTAGGTCTGTTCGACTGCTGATGAATGCCCTTGTAACAGAGCCTGATTGGGATTTTATATATTTGTTTTTGTCCAACAGGACTATGGACGGTTCTGAGCTAGTCAACCTAGATGAATTTAAAAACCGTATGCCTGCAGTGGTAGGTGGTATGGTAGAGTTTGAAGGAAATCCTGTAGAAGAAGAAGAATATTTAAACAACAAGGCCTTTGTCACAGTTAACTATATAAGCAAGACAGAGGATTCAAGAAGGGTAAGAGAGGTACTGACAGTAGACTATATTGATGGTATTTGGAAGGTTAGGCTTCCCCAGTTTTTCAGTCAGTACAGATAGCTCCTTTAGGAAGGAGGGTATATAATGAAAGGTATAATAAAAATAGCCACTATTGTCTTAGTTCTGGCCCTAATAACAGCTTGTTCAGGCCCGGTAAAGCAGGAACCGGGTATAAGCAGTGAGCCTAATTATACAGTAGACGATAGCGAAGAACTAAATAAGACAAACAACGGGGACAATATATACAGTAAACAGGCCAAGACAAATATAAGCCTATACTTTTATGATCCTACTAGCAACAGTTTAACAGCTGAGGTTCGGTCTATAGTCAGGCCAGATACTGATGAAGCCCTATATGACTATATAATAAAGAGTCTTATAAGAGGACCCCAGAATGGAGGGCTAGAAGCAGTTATTTCTTCAGATACTGAGCTTATAAAAACTGAAAGGGCAGAAAATATTTTAACAATAAACTTGTCTGGAGCATTTCTAGAATCAGATGACATTTTAATTGCTAGGGCAGCACTGACCAATACCCTAACAGAACTTGATGGTATAAAGTATATAAAGCTCTATGTTGACGGTGAGGAGCTTACAGATACTGGTGATAGAGAGGGTGTTGTTTTAGGACTCTTGACCAAGTATCCAGCCGATATAGCAGAAATACAAGCCCTTGAGAGGAAACACCATGGAGAAGAGGTCAAACCAATGGACAGGGCCTTGTATTTTAGGGATTATCATGGTTCATACCTTTTACCTGAGGTTAGGACAATCAACATAACAAACAATAGATATGTTGAGGCAATAGTGGAGGAATTATTAAGAGGGCCTGCAAAGCTAGGTGAGGGGGCCTATCCAACCCTACCAGAGGGGACTGTAGTAGAAAAGACTGAGAAAATTACAAATGAGGACAGTAAAGGTGTCGCCCTTTACTTGTCAGAAGAATTCAAGAAAAACTTTACTGGTAATGCCAACAATGAGAGGACTATGCTAGCCTCAATGGTATATAGCCTAGTGACCCCACCTGATATTAGCTTTATAAAGATTTATTATGACGATGGGACAGGTAACTATACAGATATACCTGTACACACAATATCGCTTAGAAATGAGCTTTATATGGATCAGTTCCCCGACTATGTGGGTAGGAGGGTAAGGGTATATTTTGCAGACTCAAGCTCAGGCCTACTAGAGGCTGAATACAGGGCTGTTTCTAGTGATACAGGCAACAGCATTGCAGAAAGAATATTTACAGTACTGACCTCAGACCCAATCAAAGCCGAAAGCGAAAGGGTAATACCCCTAGGGATAAAGGCCAGCGATTTTGATATAAAAATTGTAGGCACATCAGCCCTTATAAAGCTACCCGACAAATATATTAGACTAGCAAACGAGGAGACTATTACTAGAAACTTATATGCTATAGTTAATTCTATAACTGATCCAGCTAACTACACAAATATAAAGCAGGTACAATTTATACTTGAGGGTCAAGGTGACAACAGTTTAAAGGGAATATCTTTAAAGGATCCGCTAGTAATGAATGCGGCTTTAATCAAAGAAAATAAAGAATAAGACCTTCTAAGGAAGGTCTTATTGCCATATAAATATATATTATTAATTCAGGGGGGTACTTTTGATGAAAAGACCTATTATATATGCCCATAGGGGGGCATCTGCCTATGCACCAGAAAACACTGGGTCAGCCTTTACTAAAGCTATTGAGATGGGAGCAGGTGGTATTGAGTTAGACATACATATGTCAAAGGATGGTCATCTAATGGTGATCCATGATGAAAGCCTTAATAGGACTAGTAATGGCAAAGGCCTAGTCAAGGACCTAAGCCTAGATGAACTAAAGGACTTAGACTTTGGCTCCTGGTTTGATAGTAGCTTTAAAGGTGAGAGGATCCTTACCCTTGAGGAGTGCCTAGACCTCTTAGAGGGCTGGGACGGTATACTAAATGTAGAGATTAAGTCAGGACCAATCCTCTATGATGGGATTGAGGAAAAACTAGTAAAGGTCCTAAGTGAATACAAAATGATAGATAGGACTATTGTGTCCTCTTTTAACCACTATAGTTTACTTGCTATAAAGCAGCTAGAACCAGAACTTAAGACTGGCATACTCTACATGGCAGGCTTGGTAGAGCCATGGATATATGCACAAAGGCTAGGCGCTGAGGCTATACATCCCTACTTTTTTAATATCCAGCCACCTATAGTCAAGGGTTGCAAAGAAAACGGGATTATGATGAACCCATTTACTGTAGACAAAGCAGAATATATCCTTGCTATGGCCAGGGCAGGAGTAGACGGGATAATAACAAATGTACCTGATATAGCCTTAAATACAATAAAAGCGCTAGACAAGGGCGTCTAGGTTAATAAAACTTGGCATGAGCCTTTTGAATAAATCTAGCTGGCAAAAATATAGCTGGCAAATTCTAAAGGCAATAGTGTAGCTAGCGACCAATCTTTAAAAAATAGCTAGCTAACAAGCTAAAATCTTTATTCAGGGGGTATAATTTAAATAGCTATTAAAAAAGACTGGCTAAATAGCCAGCCTATTTATATATTGAAAGGAGTATTAGAATGGGACTAATAAATGTAAGACTAGATGAGGACCACTTTACTCTAAAAAAAGGGATCCGGGCAAAGGATGTACTTAGACAAGTAGCTTATGAGGATAGCGATGATATAGTTGCTGTCAAGGTTAACAAGCATATAAGGGAGCTTGACTATTGTCTACTTGAGGACTGTGTTTTAGAACCAATAAACCTAAGGCAAAAGGATGGTCAGAGGATATACATAAGGAGCCTGGTCTTTGTACTAATACGTGCCTGCCGAGACTTATTTCCTGGTATAAGGGTTTCAGTAGAACACTCCTTTGCAGGTGGCCTATACTGTGAGCTCCATGGAGATATCACCCTTACACCTAGACTAGTCGACAGGATAGAGGACAGGATGAGGGAGATAATTAAGGCAGATGAGCCCTTTGAAAAGGTAGATACCCCTATAAAAGAAGCAAATGAAATTTTTAAGCTTATGGGCTTTGATGACAAGATAGATATACTAAAATACCGGCCAGAGGATACCATATCTCTTTATAAATGTGGGCCTATGACAGACTATCTTTATGGATATATGGTCCCATCAACTGCTTATCTTAAAAGCTTTGGTCTAAAATTTTACTTACCCGGCCTAGTACTAAGGTATCCTAGCAGGGAAAACCCCAAAGAATTAGCACCCTTTATTGATAGTCCAAAGCTTTTTACTGTATTTCGCAGGTCTGAAAAGTTTGCCAAGATTATCAAGATAGAAAATGTAGCTGACCTAAACCAAAGGATTGAAAGGGGTGAGGGTGGGGATATCATTAGGATATGTGAGGCCCAGCATGAAAAGCAGCTTGCCTTTATTGCTGACCAAATTGCAGATCAAAGAGATCGGATTAGGCTTGTATTGATTGCAGGCCCCTCTTCTTCTGGAAAGACCACCTTTGCTCAAAGGCTAAGGGTTCAGATGATAATAAATGGTCTTAACCCTGTACCCATTTCCATGGATAACTACTATCTAGACCGAGTTGATATACCCCTAGATGAGCGAGGGGAAAAGGATTTGGAGTCTATAGATGCCTTGGACCTAGAACTCTTTAATGAGCAGATGACAAAGCTTATACAGGGCCGGAGTGTTGAGATACCCCACTATAACTTTAGCACAGGCAAAAAGGAATACTTAGGCCAAAAGATCAAAGTTAATCAAGACCAGCCCATTATTGTAGAGGGCATTCATGGCTTAAATGAAAAGCTAACTGAAATGATCCCAAGGGAGAACAAGTACGAAATATATATAAGTGCCCTTACCCAGCTAAATATTGATAACCATAACAGGATACCCACTACTGACACCAGGCTTATAAGGAGGATGGTCAGGGATTATCACTTTAGGGGGACTCCTATTGAAAAGACCCTTGAAATGTGGCCATCGGTTAGGCGGGGAGAGGAAAAGTATATTTTCCCCTACCAGGAGGCAGCAGATGTAATGTTTAACTCTGCCCTTGTCTATGAGCTGGCAGTCCTAAAGCCATATATCCTAAGCTTGCTAGAGAGCTACCCCCTAGATAATAAATACTTTAATGAGGTAAATAGATTGAGGAAATTCCTCCAATACTTTATTGATCTAAAGCCAGATGATATACCCAACACATCTCTTTTAAGAGAGTTTATAGGGGGCAGTGGCTTTAGCAGCCATGGAATATTAAAAAAAGATGATATGCTAAGCTGATTAGGGCTAGTAATTTTCCTGCCAATATAATATTATTTATACAAATCAGTAGCAGGATAGCAAGCTAATATCTATCTTTAATTTGCTTAATATACAAGCAAGCATAGGCCTCTTAGGCAAGTAAAGGCCTGTTAACATTGGAGGATGAAGGATGAAAAAAGGATTAAGAGCAGGGATCATATTAGTACTAATATTACTAATGACCCTTCCAGTATCTTGTTCACTTATCTCAAGGGATGGAGGGCGAGAGACACCTGGTCCTACAGGCCCAGGGCCAAGCCTAGAACCGTCACCTGAGCCTAGTCTAGACCCTACACCAGAGCCAGCCAAGGGAACTACCACTGTCAAGCTAAGGGCCGTTGGGGACATAATAATGCATATGTCTCAGGTCTATGCCGGTGAGAGGGAGGATGGCTATGATTTTAAGCCCTTTTTTGAGGATATAAAGCCATATCTTGAAGGGGCGGACCTGGTTATTGGCAATTTAGAAACCACAATAAGCAACGATGAGAGGGGCTACCACGGCTATCCCAACTTTAAGTCCCCTGAAGAGACCCTAGAGGCTGCAAAGTATGCAGGCTTTAACATTTTAACAACAGCCAACAACCATAGCTTTGATGCCAAGGAGTTTGGTGTTGTAAACACAATAGAAAAGCTAGAAGAGTACGGTATAAAATTTACAGGGACAGCTAGGAGCCAGGAGGAAAGAGATAGGATACTAATTGTAGAGGAAAATGATATTAGGGTTGGGATTTTAGCCTATACCTATGGGACCAATGGGATGGAGGTCACTATACCCCAGGAAAAGAGAGGCTATATGGTAAACCTTATAGACAAGGACCTTATAGAGGCTGATGTAAAACGTGCTAGGGAAGAAGGGGCAGAGGTTATAGTAGTAGCCATGCATTGGGGAGACGAGTACCAAAGACAGCCTAACAGTACCCAAAAGGACCTGGCAGATTTTCTAGTTTCCTTGGGCGTGGATATAGTCCTAGGCTGCCATCCCCATGTACTACAGCCCATAGAGATTAGGAGGGCTCAGCTAGAGGATGGAAGCGAAAAGGACGTTTTCATAATTTATTCCTTAGGCAACTTTGTATCCAATCAGGATTGGCAATATTCTGATTCTGGAGTAGTAATAGAGTTAGATATCATAAAAGACTATGACCAAGACATAATCTACCTAGACAACTTTGGCTATACCCCAACCTGGGTATACAAGTTTAGTAAAGGTAGTGGCTATGACTATCGTATTCTTCCTGTAGGCAGCTTTATGGATGGTGACCTAAACGAGCAGGCAAAGAAGCGAATAAAGGAAGTATGGAATGAAACAACCAGCCATCTAGGCCAAGAAGACCTTATTATCTTTGAGTAAAGCTATTTTGAGTAAAGCAATTAAGTAAAAATCCTATAATAAAAAATAAGCCCTATTTCGGGCTTATTTTCTTTGTTCTAATTGACCTTCTAGCTTCCTATAGTTTTTCAAAAATAGGTTTACAAGAAAGATGTATATGGGTATAGTAATTAAATTTGCTAGGATACGTGGTGGTAACAAAAGCATTATAGCCTTACCTGACAGGATATAAATCCATATGGAGTTTAGGATTGTAGAGGCTAAAACGGTTGTTATGACAATGGTAATGGATAAGGATACAAGGTTCCATTTGTCCTTTATAAGCTTGCCAATAAGGCCAGGTACCAATCCCATAACAGCAGCTGATATAGTAAAGCCGGGGAAATAGGGTCCTGTCGGGTTTATTGGAAAGCCAAGTAAGTCAGCCAGGGCACCGGTCAAGCCGCCATATAAGGGGCCTAGCATGATACCGCTTAAGACCAAGGGAACCTGGGATAGGCTAAGCCTGATACCTACTACATTTCCAATCCTAACAGAATAGCTGAAAATTCGAGTTAATATGATATTTAGGGCTATAAAGATACTAGCAAAAACAATTTTTCTAACTCTACCTTTTACCAAGGTTTGCACCTCCTCTCTTTTGGATGGCAGATTTGCCACGCCTTAAGAGAGGTAGTATCTATCTCCTAAATGTGGCAGCGGATGCGGATGGGTACCGCGGATACTTTATATCCTTCGTTTAGGGGCAACTTCCCATCCCCTAACACTTTACGCACCAATCCTACTCTGCACATGTTAAAGACATTATAGCAGATTTTTGTTAATAAGCAATATATAGGTCCAAAAAAATCTATATTTATACAAAAGCAATTACAAAGGGAGAATATATAGTATAATATCATTAACCTTTATCTATACAAGTAGGAAAGGGAGGATTAGATGAGCCACTTTTTTGCATACCTTTCGAAAATGAAGTTTATTAAACGTTGGGGCCTTATGAGAAATGTTAGGGAGGAGAATATACAGGAGCATAGCCTTCAGGTTGCCATGATAGCCCATAGTCTTGCCCTAATTAAAAACAAGCTTTATGGGGGTGAACTTGACCTTTATAGGGTTCTACTTCTAGCTGTATACCATGAGGCAAGTGAGGTTATAACAGGTGACCTAGCCACTCCTATAAAATACTTTAACCCAGAAATAAAAAAGGCCTATAAGGACATAGATTATACACATCT
>DGFG01000062.1 GCA_002391555.1 Firmicutes bacterium UBA3906 | reverse complement strand
TCATAGTCCTTTAAAAACTCAGCAAAGCCTCTGAACAGCTGGGATAGTATAACACCTGAGTTACCCCTAGCACCCTTTAAGGACCCCTTCGACAGGGCTTTGGCTACCTCACCTAGCTTATCTGTCTTAAGTGCTAATATTTCCTTTGCCGCTGACTGCATAGTTAACGACATGTTGGTTCCTGTATCACCATCCGGTACAGGAAAAACATTGAGTGCATTGACTGTTTCTTTGTTGTCTTCTAAAAATTGTGCAGCAGATAATAGCATTTGCTTTAGCATTGCACCATCTATTTTAAACTGATTCAACGATTAGTACCTCCTCTTAAGCTAGGCAAGACTATACCCTTACGCCTTCTACTTTTAGATTTACTTTTTTAACTTTTGTACCTGTAAGTTTCTCAACATTATATTTAACTGTCTCAATGACGTTTTTGGCAACAGTTGCGATAGAAATCCCGTACTCTACTATAATAAATAGGTCAATAATAACCTCATTATCCTGGGTGTATACCTTTACTCCTCTTGATAAATTATCTAAACCGAGAAGCTCAACTAGTCCATCTGTTGCTCTCTTAGAAGCCATCCCTACGATGCCATAGCATTCTATTGTACTAATCCCAGCTAAAACCGCCAATACATCATCAGAGATTATGATTTCTCCTAAAGAATTGGTTTTTGATGCTCCCATTATTCTTCCTCCAATCTAGGTTGAATTATTAAATCATTTACTTATACTTTATACTAGTACTTAGTAACAAAATTTAAGTAATAACATTTTATCTTATAAGAAGTAAATATGCAACTAGCTTATACTCATCTTTTCTTGCCAAAATCCGTTTCTAGTGTTAAAATAGAATTTGTTTTATTGAATTTCGATTATAATAGCTTTTGTCTTGACTTGTTAAGGAGGTGTTTAAAAATGGCGAGGACCTGCGATATATGCAATAAGGGTAAAATGTCCGGAAATACTGTGAGTCACTCAAACAGAAAAGGAAGAAGGGCTTGGACTCCTAATCTTAAGAAGGTAAAAATGGAGTCAGATGGAGTAGTTAAAACATTAAATGCATGTACAAGATGCATCCGTACTGGAAAGATTAAAAGTTCATAATAGCCATTAAAAAGCGTGCCAAGCTAGCACGTTTTTTATTTTTTTAATAGAAGGCAACCCAAAATTATTAGAGTTGCACCAAGTAGAAATAACCAAAACCAGGTTGGTGTTATACAGATGATTATTATTATTCCACCAGCAATTAGTATAGCAGGTATGATACAACTATTCCGCTTACAAGATCGCCTCC
This sequence comes from Firmicutes bacterium UBA3906, assembly GCA_002391555.1. GTDB lineage: Bacteria > Bacillota > Clostridia > Caldicoprobacterales > DTU083 > UBA3906. The sequence continues at coordinate 5,981 of DGFG01000062.1, read as the reverse complement.
TATACTTAAAATGAATAAACATTTACCCTACTCCCCTTGGCTTATAGAATCTAAGGTCCCTAGAATTATTGTATTCGAGCCAGGGGCTGAAGTTACCATTGAACTTAATTGATTATATTTAAATTACTTAAATATATTAAAGTTTTGTGCTTACTACTAAACCATAGCAAAATTTCGTAGCTTTTCTATCATTTTTTTGGGTTCCTTTGCCATAAAGATTGAAGAGCCTGATACTATAACGTTGGCACCTGCCTTTACAACCTCACCTATATTTTCTATATTAATACCACCATCAACCTCAATGTCTAAATCAGGCTTAAATTTATTAGCCATTGCCCTAAGGTCTTTAATTTTTCTTGTCATAGAGGGTATATAGGATTGACCACCAAAACCAGGGTTTACAGTCATAAGTAATACCATATCTAAGTCCTCTATAACATAGTCTAAAACATTTAATGGTGTAGACGGATTTAAGGTTACTGATGCCTTGACTCCCTTTTCCTTTATGGCTATTATGCTACGATGCAGGTGATGAACGGCTTCTGCGTGTATGCTTATTATGTTTGCTCCTGCATCTACAAAATCATCTATAAAATCCATGGGATTATCCATCATCAGGTGAACGTCAAAGGGCAGATCCGATAGTCCTCTTAATTTTTCAATTACTAAGGGTCCAATTGTAAGATTAGGAACAAAATGCCCATCCATTATATCTATGTGTACCATATCTGCCCCAGATTCATTTAGCATCTTTATCTCTTCACCTAGTCTGGAAAAGTCAGCAGACAAGATGGATGGAGCTATTTTTATCATTTTAGTACCTCCTTTGCTTAGCTAGGTCTTCTAATAAAATTAAATATCTTTCATACCTGCCTTGTGAGATTTGGCCTTGTTCAACTGCATCTCTTACAGCACAGTCTGGTTCTTGATTGTGTTGGCAACCAGTAAACCTGCATCTACTCTTATGGAAAGTAAAATCAGGATATTTATCCTGTAGGCCTTCTTGAGGGATTTCTAATAGGCTAAGTTGACTAAAGCCTGGCGTATCAACGATCATGCCACCATCGTCAAGTATAAGGAGTTCAACATGTCTTGTAGTGTGCCTACCTCTATTTAGTTTTTTACTTATTTCGCCTGTTTCCAGCTTATGGCTTGAGCTTAGGGCATTGATAATAGATGACTTGCCTACTCCTGATTGTCCTGCAAGGACAGATATACCCTCTAGATATTTTTTAAATTCTTCTACTCCATGTCCATCTATTACAGATATGGGGTAGCAGGGATAACCGGTGTTTAAAAACTCCTTCTTTAACCTATTTAGATATTCATCTTGGACTAAATCAATTTTATTTATTACCAATATTGGTTTGATATTAAGATGCTCTGCATATACTAGTAACTTATCTACTAGTAATAGGTCAGGGCTTGGCTTTTTAGCAGCTAAAACAACAATAAGGTTGCTTATATTGGATACAGTGGGCCTTTGCATGTGATTTTTTCGTGGTAGTATTTCTTCTATTGAGGCTTCTTGTACATTTGTAGCTGGCCTTACAAGAACATTGTCTCCTACAAGAGGCCTAATTCCTTCTAGGCGAAGCCTGCCCCTGAGTCTACACCTTATGACTTTGTCATTGGTGAGCACATCATAAAAGCTACCTACACCCTTTATAATTATCCCTTTTTGAACCATTCAGCTACTATTAACCTCCTTGTTGAAAATCTACAGTTTCACGCCTCCAGAATATCTCATCTATATATATGTCATAGTCTACCTTGCCCGCTCCTTCAATGGGAATTATCAAGGGGCCATCTGAGATTTTATGACTATTATTATATATAACCTTGCTATCAAATACCCTAACAACCTTTACCTGGGCTGACTCTATATCTGCCTCTAGCACTATCTCAAGTTGTTTTGATTTGCTAGGATTAGGACCTAGGCTAACCCATAAATCCACCTTTGTCTCCGGACTCACACTTTGATTAACATCTGGCGACTGTTTAAAAACAACTCCTTTTTTAACTTCATTGTTGTGTTCATGATGGATCTGGCCTATCTCTAGATTGTCATCAATAATCTTTTTTCTAGCTATTTCCTCTGTAAGACCGACATATTCTCCAATGGTAGCAGGGCCTAAGCTAACGGTTAATATTACCTCTGTGCCTTTTTCAACCTCTTTACTATGCATTATGCTTTGATCTATTACATCTCCTGCCGCTACAGTACTATTAACATACTCTGCAGGTCCTACTACAAGGCCAGCCCTTTCTAGTTCTAATTCTGCACTTCTTTGAGACATGCTTATGGTATTGGGCACTACTACCATCTCTATACCCTTGCTAACATAAACATTTATCAGGCTGTTTGTTTTTACTTTCATGCCTGGCCTTAACTCCTGGTCTATTATGTAGTCCTTTGGTGTTTTGTCATCATAACGATATTCACTTATATGCAATCTTAGCTTTCTAGATTCAAGAGTTCTTTTTGCTTTTTCAATGCTCAGGCCTTCTATTTTGGGCACTTCTACTTCTTTTCGGCCAGTATTTTGCTCTAGTATGCCTTTACCTACTGCGAGAAAAAGAATAACAAGGGATACTAAAAACAAGACAGACAAAGTAATAAGTAGTAGGTTTCGTTTCTTATGTTTTGATTGGGGATTTCTCTTATTCTTTCTGTCTGCTCTTTTGTTATCTACACTTAAGGCTGGTATCATTTGTGTGTCTTGTGATAAATCCACTTCAGGCCTTTTAATGTAGCTACCTTCGGGCTCTATCAAGGCTTTATCTAGGTCATTTATAAATTCAGCTGCATCTTTGTATCTATCGCTAGTATTTTTTTGTGTTGCCTTTTCAATTATATACTGTACACTTTTTGGTATATCAGGGTTAAGCTCAGCAACTGGTGTAATCCTATCCTGGATATGCTTTAGTGCAACAGATACTGCGCTTTCACCTTCAAATGGTACCATGCCTGTTAGCATTTCATAAAACACAATACCTAGAGAATAGATATCAGACTGCTTGTCTACATAGCCACCTCTAGCCTGTTCAGGAGAGAAATAATGTACAGAACCAATTACATTAGAACCTGCCATAGTCAGTGTTGCTGCATTTACAGCACGTGCTATACCAAAATCAGTAACCTTTACATTAAAATCATTGCTTATTAAGATATTTTGTGGCTTTATATCTCTATGAACTATATCATTTCTATGAGCATGGCTAAGGGCATAGCAGATGTGAGTGCAGATCCTTACAGCTTCAGCTGTATCTAGTCTACCCTTTTCTCTTATATAATCCTTTAGTGTTTGTCCGTCAACATACTCCATCACGATATAGTGGATATCCTTTTGTTGACCTACATCATATATATTTACTACATTAGGATGTGAGAGACTTGCTGCTGCTTGAGATTCTCTTTTGAACCTTTTTACAAATTCATCGTCCTCAACTAGTTCGGGCCGTAGAATTTTTACAGCAACATATCTATTTAGAAGGTGGCATTTGGCCTTGTAAACAATAGCCATGCCTCCACCGCCAATTTTTTCGAGTAATTCATACCTTCCGCCCAGTATTCTACCTAGCAAGTAGTTCACCTCTCTTTTTTGTGGCTAGTGTATTTTGCTGCTACTATAGTTATATCATCTTTGCCACCAGCCTCTAATGCTTTTTCACCTAAGGTCTTTACCAGAGAGCAAGGTGATAGGTCATTGGCTAGGTCGCTTATAAGTAAATCTAGTTTTACATAGTTTATTAGTCCATCTGTACATAATAGTATTATATCTTCTGGCTCTAACTTCTCTTCGAATATGTCTACTTTGATTTTTTCCTCAGTTCCTAGGGCCCTTGTAATAAGGTTCTTTTTTGGATGGCCTAGCATCTGGTCCATTGTTATACTTCCATTGTCAACTAACTCTTGGACTAGAGAATGATCCCTGGTAACCTGCCTTACATCCTTACCTCTGATAATATAACACCTACTATCTCCAATATGGGCGATATATACCATTTTGTCCTTGAAGACAGCCAAGGTGAGGGTGGTCCCCATACCATGTAAATGCTCATCTTCCTTTGCCATGGTATAGATCCTCTTGTTAGCTTCATTGATGGAGTCATAGATAATTCCAATCAATGTCTTTTTATCAACCTTTTTTGAATACTCTTTTTTTAAGCAATTTGTTACATACTCTACAGTCAGGCGGCTAGCAAGATCACCTGCATTATGCCCCCCCATACCATCAGCGACCATTATAAAGCTTAGGTCAGCTTCCTTGGTATCAGGCGCAAAATAATAGTCCTGATTAGACTTCCTATTTTTTCCCTTATGACTAAACACGCCATACTCCATAGGATAACACCCCCTACTTTTGCTTTTCAGCAATAAAAGTTGATCTTAATTGGCCGCAAGCACCATCTACATCGGCTCCCATTTCGCGCCTTCTAGTTACCTGTACCCCTTTTTCTTCTAGGATTTTTATGAAGGCCTGGACAGACTCATTATTACTTCTTTTTAATTCACTTTCCTTGACCTGGTTTAAAGGTATTATATTCACATGGCAGGGAAAACCCTTTAAAAGGTTGGCTAGCTCCTTTGCATGGTCTAGCTTATCATTGATCTTATTAATCATTGCATATTCAAAGGTTATCCTTCTGCCAGTTTTCTTAAAATAAAAACTACAGGCATCTATTATGTCCTTTATCCTATAGGCCCTCCCTACCCTCATTATCTTGCCTCTTATACTATCATTGGGTGCGTGTAAGGAGACTGCCAGATTGATACTCAGCCCTTCCTCCGCTAGTGCCCTAATCTCTGGTACTAAGCCGCATGTAGATAGGGTAATATTTCTATATCCTATATTTAAACCCTGGGGGTCATGGACTAGCTGTAAAAACTTTAGTGTATTATTGTAGTTATCAAGGGGCTCACCACTGCCCATCAATACCAGACCCCTAATAGCTTTCTTTTCCTTTTCAAGTAAAGCCTTATTTACATAAAGGACCTGGGCTAGCATCTCTCCTGCTGTCAAATCCCTAATTAGTCCTGCTTTAGTTGATGCACAAAAGCTACAACCCATTTTGCAACCAACTTGGGTAGATAAACATAGGGTTGTGCCATAACTATACTCCATAACTACACACTCTATTATATTATCATCTGGAAGCAAATACAAATACTTTGTAGTTAGTCCATCTCTGGAATTTAGCTGCTTAAGCTCTTTAAGATGCGTAATATAAAAGTTTCTACTGAGCTTTTCTCTTGTAGATTTGGGTATATTGGTCATCTGATCAAAGGACAAGACTCCCTTGTGTAGCCAGCTAAATAATTGCTTAGCGCGGTAGGTCTTTTCTCCAATCGTATCCATGATTAACTCTAGCTCGTCAATTGTCATAGCTAATAAATCTTGCTTTTTGTTCAAGCCTACAACCTCTTTCTCATCCTAGCTATAAAAAAGCCATCAATCTTATCCCGGTAGGGTATTGTTTGTATCATATCATCTTGAATAGCCAGGTTTAATGCTGATGGTAGATAAGGTCTAGGATCGTCTAAATAGAATTCTTTGTTGCTTTTTAAGAAGTTTTTAATCATTTTTTGATTTTCATCTGGGTTTATAGTGCAGGTGCTATAGACAAGGACCCCTCCTGCCTTTACATACCTACTACATGTACTTAAAATACTGGCCTGTAGCTTTACTAGACTGTTTATCTCCTCAGGAGTAATCCTAAGCTTGATATCTGGCTTGCTATTTACTATACCCAGTCCCGAACATGGTACATCAAGCAAGACCCTATCCATTTTTTCTTTTAATTTTTTATCAAAAACTCTTGCGTCATGTAATTTTGGGTTTAGTATCTTTGTCCTCATCCGACTAGCGTTTCTTTCAATTAGCTCAACTCTATGCTCGTGTATATCCCATGCATTTATGCTACCTTTGTTGTCCATTAGTTCGCAGATGTGAGTAGCTTTGCCCCCTGGTGAGCTA
>DGFG01000152.1:7045-7686 GCA_002391555.1 Firmicutes bacterium UBA3906 | reverse complement strand
GGCTCAAAGGAAGAGTCAACCCTAAGCTTTTATGAAAAATGTGGATTTAACAGTAAAGATAAAACAGCTTATATTAGATGGCTATAAGTCATAGATAGGAGTAGGAGTTAGCGTATGAAACTACTAAAGGAAATAAATAGAAGTCAGGCTATTAATTTTGATGGAAAAAGAGTTTACAGGGAAGCAGTTAGAGGAGTAATTATTGAGGGTAGGACTCTGCTGATGGTCTATTCATCAAAACATGGTATCTACAAGTTTCCAGGTGGTGGCGTTGAAGCAGGCGAAAGCTATGAGGAGTCACTTACAAGAGAAATAGGTGAAGAAAGCGGAGCTAGGCTGTTATCTATAGATAAAGAGATAGGCAAAGTAATTGAGTTTGATAAGGCAAAGGATGAGGGATATGATGTATTTCAAATGACTTCATACTACTATAAATGCAAGGTTGATCCCAACTTAGGAGACCAGTCATTAGACCAGCATGAGATAGAATTAGGTCTCAGGCCTGAGTGGGTAGATATTGACAAAGCAATTTTAGCAAATCAAAGATTGCTAGAGACAGGCAATCCTCCAAACTGGACAGCAAGAGAGACTCATGTGCTTAAGTACATTAAAAACAAGTTAAGATTATAATGAGGATTTTA
>DGFG01000152.1:1670-6800 GCA_002391555.1 Firmicutes bacterium UBA3906 | reverse complement strand
TCACAATGATAGATTTATAGTATATAAGCAAATCCTATTATTGTTTTTAGTAGTTACAATACATTGTCCTCTTAGCTATTTTCATGGAATACAAGGTTAAGACTTACTTACTTTTACCAATGAGTAATATGGTGAGGATTAACCTTTTGCATACAAAGTACAAATATAGAGAGGAGTCACTATTCATGTTAAGAAAAGTACAAGTGGAAAACGGTTTACTTCAAGGTCTGCCTGCAGCCGATCCCCGGATTACAGTTTTTAAAGGCGTGCCCTTTGCTGCACCTCCTGTTGGGGACAATCGTTGGCGTGCCCCACAACCTGCACCAAATTGGGAGGGGACATTAAAGGCTTTTGAGTTTGCCCCCATTTCCATGCAGGCTACTCCTGGCCTAAATAAAGAGGACTTTTATGCTAGAGAATGGCATGTGGATCCAGATATCCCCATGGATGAGGACAATCTATATCTTAATGTATGGACGCCAGCAACTAGCCAGGACGAAAAGCTACCTGTGTATGTATGGATCTTTGGTGGAGGCTTTCAGTATGGCTATACAGCAGAAATGGAGTTTGATGGGGAGCGAATAGCCCGCAGGGGTGTAGTAGTAGTTACTGTTAACTATAGACTTGGTATCTTTGGTTTTCTAAGCCATCCTGATATAACCGCTGAAGCTCCAAATGCTCCTACTAATTTTGGCCTACTTGATCAAAAGGCTGGTATTGAATGGGTAAAACGCAATATCGCAGCCTTTGGTGGAGACCCTGACAATATCACAATCGGAGGACAATCAGCAGGTGGTGGTAGCGTAATGCACCAGCTAACTGCACCCCAGAATGAAGGGCTTTTCAATAAGGCAGTTGTTCTTAGCGGAGTTTTTGCTAGTGTATACCAAAATCGGGGGATACCCGGCTTTGGGAAAAACCTATCCCAGGCAGAGCAGGATGGGGTAAAGTTCTTTGATTTCTTGGGAGTCTCATCTCTTGAGGAGGCACGGAAGCTAGATGGTGAGTATGTTCGTTTAAAAGCCTTAGAGTACAAGGCCTTTTGGGGGCCTGTAGTTGACGAGCAATTCGTCATGGGCAATACCTTTAAGCTATTCCTTGAAAATAAACGCCTGATGGTACCAGTCCTATTAGGACATACATCTTCTGAGTTTTATAGTGTTCCAGATGTCTCTAGCCTAGACGAGTTTAAAGATATGGCCGAGCAAATGTTTGGTCCAGATGCAGATGAGTTTCTAAGACTTACTAATTATGACTCAGCTGATCTAGATCAAATAATTAAAAATGCCTCTGTAAGAACTATAGAATACGCCATACGGATAGCAGGTCAAGCAAACTCAGATACAGGTGCTAATACTCCTCTTTATTACTATAACTTTGATCCTGAAATACCAGGCTGGGATAATGCAGGAACCTTCCATTCTGCAGATCTATGGTTTTTCTTTGAAACACTTGCCAAGTGCTGGAGACCCTTTGTAGGGAAACACTACGACCTAGCTCGCCAAATGTGTAACTATCTAGCTAACTTTATCCGGTCTGGAGACCCAAATGGAAAGGATTCTACAGGAGAGGATATGCCGCAGTGGGATAGGTATACAGCTGAGGCTCCATATGGTATGGTCTTTGGTGATAAGGCCGAATTTGTTAAAGAAGAGCCAAATGATCTAATGAAATTCTTAGTCAAACACTATTTCAAGAATAACTAAGACAAGATTATCTAGTTAATTAATAAAAGGCTACCTAGTAATTAGGTGGCCTTTTACATACATAGTTTATAAATAGCAACTTGTAATCTTAAGTTTAATGACGTATGATAGGCTCTGTAGGGCCAATCATCGATAATCTAGGCCCTTGACAAAGATCTTACTTAGGGGGATATACAATGAAGTTAATTTCATGGAATATTGATTCTCTAAATGCGGCCTTAACGGGTGAGTCAGCTCGAGCTATCTTATCTCGTGATGTATTAGATACAATTACTAATTATGATCCTGATATTATTGCCATACAAGAAACCAAGCTCCCTAGCACTGGCCCTAGTAAAAAACACTTAGAGATTTTAGGAGAAAGGTTTCCTGACTATGACCTTGTTTGGACCAGCTCTCAGGAGCCTGCACGCAAGGGTTATGCAGGTACAATGTTTTTATATAAAAACTATTTAGACCCAATTGCTAGCTTTCCTAAAATAGGGGCTCCAAGTACTATGGACTTAGAGGGCCGTATTATAACCTTGGAATTTGATGACTTTTACCTAACACAGGTTTACACCCCTAATGCAGGGGATGGCTTAAACCGCCTAGATGAACGCCAGGTTTGGGATGCAAAATATGCTGATTATCTAGCTGAGCTTGACAAGGTCAAGCCCCTTATTGCAACAGGGGACTTTAATGTAGCACACAAAGAGATAGACCTAGCCCACCCTGAAAGCAATAGGATGTCTGCAGGCTTTACAGATGAAGAACGTCAAGGCTTTTCCAATTTACTAGAAAAGGGCTTCACAGATACATTTCGCCATATACATGGAGATGTAAAAGGAGCTTACACTTGGTGGGCCCAGCGTGTTAGGACTAGTAAAACCAACAACTCAGGCTGGAGAATTGATTATTTCTTAGTAAGTGATAGGATAGCAGATAGGATAGTCAGGTCTGAAATGATAGACTCAGGCCCAAGACAAGACCATACCCCTATACTACTAGAGATTGATATTAAACCGTAAAACTTTTAAGACTGGCAATTTTATTGCCAGTCTTATTTTTCTATAACTATCATTAAAATCTTTGTGTTTATATATCTAGCTATCCATTCCAATCATAATTCGATAAATATACTTAAATGCAGTAGATAGCTACTATATCTAGCCTATTTGCTTATAGGAACTTTTTTAGCTGCTGTACATTGTTTTCTTCAAACCTTAATAATCTTTCCATTAAACTTATTATGTTTGCTTCTGCCTTACTATACTTTTTCAGATTTTTTATAGCGTTGATTATACCCATGTTACTACCAACTATGAGCATCTCAGCAACATGGGATGAGCTTTTATCTACCATGGTTTGCATATTGAGCATTAAATAAGTCCTCACCTTTTCAAGTGTACTTATGCCCTTTTCATCATAGCCATGTTCATTTAGTAGCTTTTTAGACTCATCATGAATCAACTTATATTCATTATATTGTGTTTCTAGGTATTCTTTAAAATTTGCATCTTCTACGATTTCCTTTAGTTTATCAATAGTAGCTACTCCCATTTGAGAGTTTTGATAGATAAAATTTAAAAGTTCTGCATTACCATTCATTGATCTATTCTCCCTTTCTATAAGCTTTATGGTAGCCAAGCTAGCTATAGTTTATCCATAGACAAGGGATAAATACTCATGTGGGACAAGTGCCTCAATAGTTAGCCTAAGGCTAGAAGAGGCCAGTAGTATTTATCTAATCTATCATAATAATTATAAAGGCTTAAGATAAACTGATGAAGATTAAAAAACTAAAAAAACTTTGGATAAACTGATGTAGAATAAAAGAAAACTAAAAAAACTTAGGATAAACTGACCTAGATTGAGAGAAAGACTATAGAAAAGTCAGCTAAAGGTGATATAATAGCTAATAAAATGTAATAAATTGTAGTTAATAATATAAAAACACACCTATACAAATACAAAATTTAGGAGGGGATTATAATGGAGTTACTCTACAAGGGAAAGACCAAGGATGTTTACAGGCTTGAGGATGGCAACTATCGCCTAGTATTTAAGGATGATCTCACAGGAGAGGATGGTGTTTTTGATCCAGGCGCCAACAGTGTTGGTCTAACAATTGAAGGTATGGGAAAGGAAAACCTTAAGGTATCAACCTTGTTCTTTGAACATCTAAATGACCACGGTATAAGGACACATTACATATGGTCCAATATTGACAAGGGTTACATGGATGTTAAGGCAGCAAAGGCCTTTGGCAAGGGAGTTGAGTTCATTTGCCGCTATAGGGCAGTTGGTAGCTTTATACGCCGCTATGGTGCTTATGTAAAGGAGGGTGACAAGCTCAATGCCTACGTAGAGGCAACCTTAAAGGATGATGAGAGGGGAGATCCCCTAATAACTGCAGAGGGATTGGAGGCTCTGGGTATTATTACAGAGGACCAGTACAAATACATAAAGAAAAATACACAGGATATAACTGCTTTGGTCAGCAAGCTATTAGACGCTAAGGGACTAGAGCTTTACGATATTAAATTGGAGTTTGGTTTGGACCAATACAACAATATAATGCTTATTGACGAGCTGTCCTCAGGCAATATGAGGGTCTATAAAGACGGCAAAGTAATAGAGCCTATGGACCTATCAGCCTTATTATTCTAGACTTAAAAATCTTCAATTTTTTGTCGTTACTTCTTGCTTTATGTAGTGAAAATGAGGGTATAATTAATCGTATCCACCTGTATTTTGGAGACTACATTAAAAGGAGTGGTGATAGATATGAATTTTGAGGCAACATTTAAGCCAATGTACATTGGGAAAATGATGGTCAAGAACAGGCTGGTCGTGCCAGCGATGGATTCTGCCATGTGTGAAGAAGACGGATCAATTGGTAAAATGGCTTGTGACTATTATGGTTCTAGAGCTGAGGGTGGGTTCGGCCTAGTAATAACTGAAATTGCTGCAGTCGATGAAAAAGCTCCAGGTATGCCAGGCCAACCAAGACTTTATTCGGATGACTATTTACCGGGACTAAAAAATCTTGCAAGAGCTATTCATAACGGGGGAGCAAAGGCTGTAGTTCAGCTACATCATGCAGGAAGGGAGACCACCTCGGCCATGATAGGCCAGACTCCAGTAGGCCCATCATCTATACCATCTGTAGTATATCGAGAGCCAGTGAATGAATACACTACAGAGAAGGTCTATAAATTAATAGAATCATATATAAAGTCAGCAGTCAGGTGCAAAGAAGCAGGCTTTGACGGGGTAGAATTTCACAGTGCCCATGGCTATATGGGTCTACAGTTTATGAGTCCACGTACTAACAAGAGGATTGATGAGTTCGGTGGTGGAGTGGCAGGGAGGGCGTATTTCCACAAACTTATCATCGAGGGGATTAGGAGAGAATGCGGTGAAGACTTTGCTATAATAG
>DGFG01000152.1:0-1532 GCA_002391555.1 Firmicutes bacterium UBA3906 | reverse complement strand
TAAGAGACAGGGCTTTGACGGGGTAGAATTTCACAGTGCCCATGGCTATATGGGTCTACAGTTTATGAGTCCACGTACTAACAAGAGGATTGATGAGTTCGGTGGTGGAGTGGCAGGTAGGTCGTATTTCCACAAACTTATCATCGAGGGGATTAGGAGAGAATGCGGTGAAGACTTTGCTATAATAGTTAGGCTTGACTCCATCGAAGGCAGGTCTGGTGGCATTCAAGAAGAAGAGGCAGTTGTCTTTGCTAGGTTGATGGAGACCTATGGAGCTGACGCAATAAACGTTTCTGCTGGTACATATGCTTCTTGGGATGTTATTGTTCCACCAACATCCTGGCAGGAGGGCTGGAACTGGCGTATTTGCAGAAGGATAAAGGAATCTGTTAATGTACCAGTTATGCTGGCAGGTAGGTTTACTGATCCATTTATAATCGAGCAATCTATTGAACGAGGAGATACCGACTTTGTATGCTTAGGACGTCAGTCAATAGCAGATCCTGCATTCCCCAATAAAATGGCCGGTGGAAACATCGATGAAATCGTTCCTTGTGTAGGCTGTACCCAAAGATGTATGTCATTTAATGATCATGACTCACTACAAGAGGGTGATTGGGGAGTATCATGTATATTTAACCCCATGAGCAACAACCGCAAGGATGTTCAGTATGAACCAACGGATACTCCTAAAAAAGTAATGGTTATAGGAGCAGGTGTTGCAGGAATGGAGGCTGCATGGATTGCAGCAGATAGGGGTCATGATGTCACCCTTTACGAGAAAAATGATGAGAATAAGGTAGGTGGCCAGTTTTTAATAGCTGCTTATCCGCCATTTAAGCAAGAATTAATCAGGCCAATTAAGTATTACAAGCATATGTGCGAAATAAAGGGAGTCAAGATGGTCTACAACAAGGAGGTTACCACAGACTTTATTAAAGCTGAAAAGCCAGATGTACTTGTAGTAGCTACTGGAGCTGTTCCATTTAAGCTAGATATACCAGGCAAGGATGGAGACAATGTATATATGGCAAATGACGTACTAGTAGGTAAACAGATACTGGCCAATTCTGCTCTAGTAATAGGTGGTGGTATGGTAGGGGTAGAAACTGCAGAGTTTTGCAAGGATTATTGTGAACGGGTTGCAGTAGTAGAAATGCAGGATGAATTAGCCTCTGACCTTTACATGACTGTACGAGACGACCTTAAAAAGAGATTCAAGGAAAAAGGAATAGAAGTATACAAAAATACACGAGTTAAAAGGATAGGAGGCAACTGTGTATATGCTGACAAGGATGGCCAAGACATCATTCTTGATGGCTTTGATAATATCATCTTTGCTGTAGGCTCAAAAGAAGTCAACCAATTTGAAAATGTAGAGAGTCTAGCAGATGAAGTGTATGTTATTGGAGATGCTAAAAAAGCCAGAAGTGCTCTGGAAGCCATATATGAAGGCTTTTGAGTTGGTCAGGCAATTTAGTAGAAGGAGAATATTTTACTAGTATAAAGGAGCTACAAAAAAGTAGCTCCTT
>DGFG01000091.1 GCA_002391555.1 Firmicutes bacterium UBA3906 | reverse complement strand
GTTTGTAAGACAAATGCTAGAGGATACTAGGCCAACAACCTTTGCTGAATTAGTGCGTATTAGTGGTCTTTCCCATGGTACAGATGTTTGGCTAAATAATGCTCAAGACCTGATAAAAAATAATGTCGCTAGTCTATCTGAAGTGATTTCTACCCGTGATGATATTATGATATATCTAATATACCGAGGTATGGATCCAACAATCTCATTTCAGATTATGGAGAGTGTGCGTAAGGGCAGAGGCCTAACACCAGAGATGGAAGATGAAATGGTGAAACATGATATTCCCCAATGGTACATAGAATCATGCAAAAAGATTAAGTATATGTTTCCTAAAGCCCATGCTGCAGCATATGTAATTATGGCTTTTAGGATAGCTTATTTTAAGGTATATTATCCAGAAGCTTTTTATGCTACCTACTTTACAGCAAAGGCCGATGACTTTGATGCTGAGCTAATTTATTCTGGCCAAAGGGCAGTACAAGATAAAATTGAGTACTTGCAAGGTCAAGGTCGAAAGCTAACAGCTAAGGAAAATAATCTACTAACAATCTTAGAAGTAGTTGTAGAGATGTTTGCAAGGGGAATTTCTTTTGAGTCTATTGATCTTTATAAATCTCATGCTACAAAATTTCAAGTAACCGACTCAGGTATAATGCCATCCTTAAATGCTCTACAAGGAGTCGGAGTTAATGCAGCAAAAAATATTGCTAAAGCTAGAGAAGAAGGCGAGTTTATTTCAATTGAGGATTTTAGAGAAAGGACCAAGGTAACTAAAACAGTTATAGAGGTACTTAAATCAAATGATGTACTAAAAGGACTACCTGAGTCTAACCAAATTTCGTTATTTTAACTTGCACAAAAGCCAAGTTAATGGTACAATAGTTGTGCGAATATCTATTTATCTAATAGAGTGGGGCTGACCCACTCTTTACTCTTATAAATAGATTATTTTAAGAGGAATTTGACATAGTATTAATAGAAAACTATAAGTGTATTGGAGGAATAGGCTTGTCAGGCCAAAGAGTAGAAAAAATAGCAGAAAGACTAGTAGAACCTATAATTGACTCACTCCAATGTGAGCTAGTGGATATAGAGTATAAAAAAGAAGGCAGTCAATGGTACTTAAGGATCTACATAGATAAAACAGGCGGTGTAACAATAGATGACTGTCAAGCTGTTAGCGAACAAGTAAGTAAGTTACTTGATGAAAAAGACCCTATACCACATTCCTACATACTAGAAGTATCATCACCGGGTTTAGATAGGGTTTTAAAGAAAGACTCCGATTTTAAAAGGTTTAAAGGTTCCTTGATAGATGTTAGCTTATATAAAAGTATAGAAGGCAGAAAAAAATACAGAGGAGTCCTAATAGACTTTACAGATGAGTTCTTAACTGTAGAGGTAAAAGAGAAAACAATAGACTTTAAACGTTCAGACATAGCTATGGTAAGATTAGCAGTTGAGTTTTAAATGCTCTTAAGGAGGAGTCAATATGACTGGTGAACTATTAAATGCACTTGATCAGATATGTGAAGAAAAAGGTATAGAAAAAGCAGTACTTTTAGAAGCTATAGAGGTAGCCTTAGTTTCTGCATACAAAAGGAATTTTGGGGCTGCGCCCAACGCAGAAGTAAGTATCAATCCAGATACAGGAGAAATCAAGGTTTTTTCTCTTAAGAAAGTAGTTGAAAATGTTGAGGATCATACACAGGAAATTGATCTAGAAAAAGCAAAAGAGATTAATCCTGAAATTGAGCTCGATGAAGTTATAAAAATAGAAGTTACACCTGAGAATTTTGGTAGGATAGCTGCACAGAATGCTAAACAGGTGGTTGTACAGAGAATACGCGAAGCAGAACGGGGACTTGTATATGAAAAATTCCTAGAAAAAGAAAATGAGATAGTCACAGGGCTAGTCCAGCGTTTAGAGAGAAGAACTGTTTTTGTCGATTTAGACAAGACTGAAGCTATTATGCCCCCAAATGAACAAGTCCCAGGTGAGGATTATAGGGTAAACAACCGTATTAAAGTTTATGTAACAGAGGTAAAAAAGACTACTAAAGGCCCTCAGGTCATTGTATCAAGAACGCATCCTGGCTTAGTTAAGAGACTATTTGAAATGGAAGTTCCAGAGATATTAACTGGCGAGGTAGAAATAAAGAACATAAGCCGTGAAGCAGGGTCAAGAACAAAAATTTCTGTATACTCAGAAGATGAAAATATTGACCCAGTAGGTTCATGTGTTGGCCAAAGGGGTATGAGAGTACAGCAAATAGTGGAGGAACTAAGGGGAGAAAAAATCGATATTATAAAATGGAGCGATAATGCTGCAGAATATATTGCTAGTGCTCTGAGCCCTGCAAAGGTAATCTCTGTAGAATTATTCGAAGAAGAAAAATCAGCAAGAGTAGTCGTTCCAGATAATCAATTATCATTAGCAATTGGTAAGGAAGGTCAAAATGCACGACTGGCAGCAAAACTAACTGGCTGGAAGATAGACATAAAAAGTGAGACACAGGCAGCTAACATAGATAATTTAGATAATACCGAAGACTTTGACACTTTAGATGTTTTAGATAATTTTGACGATTTAGACATATAGGAAAGGTGAATTATCTATGGCAAAGAAACGTAGAGTACCAAACCGTATGTGTATAGCCTGTCATGAGATGAAGGCAAAAAAAGAAATGGTTAGGATAGTAAGGAATAAAGAGGGCCTAATAGACATTGATTTAAATGGAAAAGCACAAGGTAGAGGTGCTTATGTATGTCCATCTGAAGGTTGTTATGAAAAAGTAATGAAAAATAAATTACTTGATAAAACCTTTAGTACTAAAATAGATGAAGAAATATATATTGATTTAAAAAACAAGTTGGAAAAGGTGAGGGAATATAACTGAAAAATTCTATTCTTTATTAGGTATATGCCAAAAAGCCAGAAAGCTAGTCTCTGGCAGTACTGTATGTGAAAAGGCTATACGGACAGGTAAGGCAAAACTTATCATAATAAGTGAGGAAGCATCCGAAGAAACAGTAAATAAATACAAAAGGTTTAGTGATAGATACAAGCTTCCATTAGTAAAAGTTGCTAGCAAAGAACAACTTGGACGTTCGATAGGTAAAGTGTCTAGAACAGTTATAGTAATAACCGATAGTTCGCTTTCTAAGTTGCTCTTAGATGAGATAGATACCAAAAAAACCTGCGCGGGGGTGAGTAGTAATGGCGAAAATTAAAGTATTTGAGACAACGAAAAGTGTAAAGAGTAACGCTGTAGAACTAGCCAAAAAACTAGACAGTTTTAGAGTGGATATTGACCACTACTTAAAACTAGTAAGTTCAGCAAGAGATAAAGCAGAAAATGAGCTCAGGGCTCTTGAAGAGAAAAGGCGCTTAGAAGAACTAGCTTTAAAACAGGCAGAAGAAGCGAGACTTAAGGAAGAACAAGAAAAGAAGGAAAAAGAGCAAAAGAAAGAAGATAAAGACGAGCTTAAGCTAGAAAAGCTAGAGCCTTCTTCAAGTAAGGAAAAGGAACAAAAGACTGCTATAGATGAGCCTATAAGGGCTAAAAAAGAAAGCGTAGAGAGAACAGGTCAAGAAGAACTCAAAGTCCAGAGACCTGCTACTGCTAAAGACACTCCTCCTACCAAGGTTACTATAGATAACAAGAGACAGAGCCAGCCTGACAATAGAAGCAGAAAAAGAGGCAAGCAGGAAGATATTGTTGGTAAGTTTTTATCACAACCCCCAATTATAAGTGATAAGGACAAAAATGAAATCTCAAAGAGCAAGGAAAACAGATATAGTAATGAGCACCATAGAGATAAACGAAAAAAAAGGAAAAAAGACTTTTGGCAGGATTCTAATCCAACCATACTAGAAAGACAGAGAAAGCCTAAAAAGACCAAGCCGACAATGCCACCACCTGAAAGGAAAAAAGCTATTACAATGGGAGAAATCATAACAGTAAAAGAGTTGTCTGAGAAAATAGGAATCCAGGTTGCTGATATAATTAAGCAATTACTAGGATTAGGAGTGATAGCTACAATAAATAACGAACTAGACTATGACACTGCCAGCTTAATTGCGGCTGAATACAATATTGAACTAGAAAAGAAGGTAGTAAAGACATTCGAAGAAAAGCTAATTGACGAAGACATAGAAGATAGGCCAGAGGACATGGTTGAAAGACCACCTATAGTAACGGTAATGGGACATGTTGACCATGGAAAGACTTCCTTACTTGATGCAATTAAGGACACTAGGGTTACAGAGCAAGAGGCAGGAGGGATAACCCAGCACTTAGGGGCTTATACTGTTAATGTAAACGATAAGGCTATATGCTTTGTAGATACACCAGGTCATGAAGCCTTTACATCAATGCGTGCAAGGGGTGCGCAGGTAACTGATATAGCTATTCTAGTTGTAGCAGCAGATGATGGTGTTATGCCCCAAACAATTGAGGCAATCAACCATGCAAAGGCTGCAGACGTACCAATTATTGTAGCTATAAATAAGATGGATCGCCCAACAGCTGACCCTGAAAGAATAAAACAGCAGCTTACAGAACACGGTTTAGTAGTTGAAGAATGGGGCGGAGATACAATAGCAGTCCCTGTTTCCGCAATAAAAAAAGAAGGAATAGATGAGCTACTAGAGATGATTCTATTGGTTGCAGAAATGCGCGGGATCAAAGCCAACCCAAATAGACTAGCAAAGGGAACTATTGTAGAAGCTGAGCTTGATAAGGGACGTGGTCCAGTAGCCACAATACTAGTACAAAATGGAACACTCAAAGTTGGTGACTCTATTGTTGCAGGTACAAGTCATGGTAGAGTTCGTGCAATGATCAACGACAAGGGCAAGCGAATCAACCAAGCAGGACCTTCTACACCAGTAGAAGTATTAGGCCTGTCTGATGTACCAGCAGCTGGAGACTTAATGTATGCTGTAGAAGATGATAAGTTGGCAAAACAGGTAAGTGAAGAAAGAAAGAATAAATTAAAGGAACAGCAGTCTAAAATAACCTCAAAGGCCTCCTTAGATGAGCTATTTAGCCAGATTAAAGAAGGAGAGGTCAAAGATTTAAATCTAATCATTAAAGCGGATGTTCAAGGCTCAGTGGAAGCAGTTACACAGGCACTAGAAAGGCTATCAAACGATGAGGTCAGAGTAAGGAGTATACATGGTGCAGTTGGTGCTGTAACCGAATCAGATGTTATGCTTGCAACAGCTTCAAATGCTATAATAATCGGTTTTAATGTTAGACCTACAACAAATGCTGCTGAACTTGCTGCAAAAGAAAAGATAGATATCAGGTCCTATAGGATTATCTATAATGCTATAGAGGATATAGAAAATGCCATGAAGGGTATGCTAGAACCAGTATACCAAGAGCTAGTAATTGGTCATGCTTCAGTTAGAACTACCTTTAAGGTATCAGGAGCCGGTACAATAGCTGGTTGCTATGTTACTGATGGTAAAATTAGCAGAAGTGCAGAAGCACGTTTAGTTAGAGATGGTGTGGTTATCTATGAAGGTAGAATCAGTTCCCTAAAGCGTTTCAAAGATGACGTTAGAGAGGTAGTATCTAACTATGAGTGTGGTATCATGTTAGACAACTACAATGATATAAAAGAAGGGGACATTATCGAAGCCTTTATACAAGAGGAAATAGAAAGATAAGAGAGATGATAGTTTATGCCTAGATATAGACTTGATAGAATTTCAGAAGAAATTCGTAAAGAAGTTAGTAGTATAATAAGAAACAATGTAAAGGATCCAAGAATATCGGATATGGCAACTATCGTAAAGGTAGTGACGAGCTCTGATCTTAGTACTGCCAAGCTATATGTTAGTGTTCTAGGATCAGATGAGGAAAGAGAATCTTCCATGTTAGGCTTAAAGAAGGCAGCAGGCTATATTCGAAAAGAACTAGGAAAGAGACTTGACATAAGGCATATACCTGACCTGGTTTTTATATTAGACAAGTCTATAGACTATAGTATAGAGATTGCAAAAAAGCTAGAGGAAATTTCAAAAGCAGGAGAAGGCAAAAATGACTATTGAAAATGTAGTCAATGCCATAAGCAAGGCAAAGAACATAGCTATAATAGGACATATAATGCCGGACGGGGACGCTATTGGTTCCTGTCTGGCCCTTTATTATTCCATAAAGAGATTAAGCAAAAAAGCAAGTCTTTATTGTACGGACAAGGTTCCTCAAATCCTAAATTTTCTAAAGGATGTTGACCGATTCAAAAATGAAATAGAGCCTAATACAAGCTACGATCTTACTATTGCTGTAGACTGTAGTGATATAAATCGTTTAGGTAGCTTCAAGGAATTATTTTTAAATAGTCCACTAACCATAGCTATAGACCATCATAGTAGTAATACTGGATTTGCGGATATAAACCTGGTTGATACTAATGCAGCAGCCACAGGTGAAATTGTGTACGGATTAATAGAGAAACTGTCATTAGAGATAGATACAGATACAGCAAAGGCTTTATACACAGCCATAAGTACTGACACTGGTCATTTCTCCTTTAGTAACACTAGTACAGAGACCTTTACAATAGCAGCAGACTTATCCAGACATGGACTTGATTTAGAGTATATATCAAGAAGGCTATATAGAGTAAAGAGTATTGAGAGAATCAAACTACTATCTAGGGCCCTTAATTCATTAACAATGTATGCAAATAATAAAATTGCCATGCTCACAATTACACAAAGAGATATGCTAGAAACAAAAGCTATGCCCTCAGATACTGAAAATATAATAAACTATGCTAAAGAAATTGAAGGTGTTGTCTTAGCTATTCTTATAAAAGAAATCAATGATACTAGCGTTAAAATTAGCCTGCGCACAAGCGAAGAGCTAGATGCCAGTGAACTTGCATCATATTTTGATGGTGGAGGTCATAAGAGGGCAGCGGGTGCTAGTATAAACAAACCTCTAAAAGCGGTCAAAGGGATTTTAATAGACAAGGCGATGAGCCTAATCAAGGAGTTGGATTAATAAGGTTGAAAGGCATTATAAATATTTTAAAACCACCTGGTATGACCTCAAGTGATGTAGTCACATATATCCGCAGAAGGCTTAACATAAAAAAGGTAGGACATACAGGTACCTTGGATCCAGATGCAGCAGGG
Source organism: Firmicutes bacterium UBA3906 (assembly GCA_002391555.1). GTDB lineage: Bacteria > Bacillota > Clostridia > Caldicoprobacterales > DTU083 > UBA3906. Next base: position 224 of record DGFG01000091.1, on the reverse strand, counting down.
GTACTACCAATATGTATTGGCAAAGCTACCAAGATATCTGATTACATATTACAAGACAAAAAAATATATATATGTGAAGTAAAGTTAGGTATTGAGACAGATACACTAGACATATCTGGTGAAGTCTCTAATAGGACAAGCCTTATACCTAGTAAAGATAAAATTATTGAGACAATCAATAGCTTTATTGGTGAAAACAATCAAATCCCACCAATGCATTCAGC
>DGFG01000070.1:6420-7402 GCA_002391555.1 Firmicutes bacterium UBA3906 | reverse complement strand
CCCTTTATATACCAGGCAAGGTGCTTTCTCATCTCATTTACCCCTATCCTCTGGCCCTTTAGGTCAACTAGGAGCCTTAAGTGTCTTTTTGCTGTCTCAATCTTTTCTTTTGGACTTGGGGCTTGTGGTAATTCCTCTCCCCTTAAACAGGCCCTTAGTTCTCTAAAGATCCAAGGGTTTCCCTGGGCACCTCTGGCCACCATTATTGCATCACAACCAGTTTGCTCTAGCATATCTCTGCCTGCTTGGGCGGAAAAAATGTCCCCGTTCCCAATGACCGGTATAGATAGCCTTTCTTTTGCCCTCCTAATGATATCCCAGTCGGCTGTACCTGAATAAAACTGTTCTCTAGTCCTACCATGTAGGGTGACTGCCTTTGCCCCAGCATCCTCAACTATCATAGCTAGGTCTATAGCATTTATTGACCCCTCATCCCAGCCACTTCGCATTTTAACTGTAACAGGCTTGTCCGTTACCTTTACTACTGCTCTGACAATCTGACCTGCTAGCTTGGGATTTTTCATCAGGGCGGCTCCCTCACCGTTTTTTACGATCTTTGGAGCCGGGCAGCCCATATTTATATCTATAAGGTCAATATCAGTATTAGCTATTATTGCCACAATTTCTGCCATAATATCAGGGTCTGAGCCAAAAATCTGTACACCAACAGGCCCCTCGTCAAGCTGGGTATCTAATAGGTCACCAGTCCTTTTGTTGTCATAATAGAGGCCCTTGGCAGATACCATCTCTGTAAAGACTAGGCCACAGCCTTGCTCCTTGCAAAGCATGCGAAAAACACTGTCAGTGATTCCTGCCATTGGGGCTAAAAAGACCTTGTTTTCTAACTTTATATTTCCTATTTCCATATATGTCTCCACCTTTAAACATCCTATATTTTCTACTAAAAACTAATTTATAGTCTGTAAAGAGAATAAGACCCTCTAATGTAAAGGGTCTATCTATAGCTTAAAGTCATAATTAG
>DGFG01000070.1:0-6248 GCA_002391555.1 Firmicutes bacterium UBA3906 | reverse complement strand
AATTTATAATTTATTTTAAATATTTAAGTAGGCTAATTATTAGCCTGGTTTTTATTCTACCCTAAGAGGATCTTTCGCTTGGGTAATCCATTTATATCTTTTTAAATTGGCCTGGGCTGGCAGTAGGTCTTGCTAACTTGAGTAGTTCTAAGCTAGTTTTATAGGCCTTTAATATTATATTTGTAAAGGTCATAGTCAAGACCAAAGCTCAGGCAGTAGTAGAGGATTAAATGATAGCCTATTCGATGTCTTCTGGATCTATGCTTTCTAGAAATACAATACCGTCGATTTTCCACTGGCCATCTATCTTTCTAAATTGTATTTCCTTTCGCCCATTTTGCCACTGGGGTTTGGGGATCTTTAAGACAAACTCTTCTAGCAATTGGTCCTGTTCAGGATTTTCAGGGGCTTCCTCATCTTGGTCAGTCTCGTCTCCCTCTTGGTCTTGCTCTATACTATTAAGATATTCCTGCATTTGTATTTCAGTTAGCCTTTGCCTAAAGGAATCTGTAATATTGTACTTCCATGAGTCCTCTCTAATATACTCTACTATTTGTACGCTGGTAGTAGACTGCCAAGGCCACACCCATAGCTTTTCAACCTTTACCTTGTAATCATAGTCTGATATAAGGTAATCATAGTATTGATGGTTGGTTAGCAGGGGGTCTGAATTTAAATAGTTCAAGGAAAAAAACCTATATAGATAAGATGGGTCCTCATTTTTTAGAATTATCTCTGCCCTTTGGCTTAGGCCATCATCTAGGATTACATAAACATTGGCTAAATCATAGGCTACAAAGAAAACAATAATAATTATCAGAGTTAGTATTATTAAAAATGAAAGCCTAGAAACAATTAAAGATGTTAGGCGCATACCTGCACCAGTCTTGTTATTCAAACTCCTTCACCTGCTCCTTTTGCATGTTTTAATGGGCATGTACCTTTTACAGCAAAATATTATCTTTCTCAATACACCTACGATTAATTTATAACATAATAGCACAAATATTTGACTTTGTAAATTTTATATATGCCACTATATATATTTAGCTAAGCTAACTTAGGACTATAGGCAGGGGGCAGGCTAACTGTATAAGTTGGCTAATAGATCCTAAAGCCCTTTAGCTTGTTGGCAGTAGCAGCTATTTAATATATACTTACAAGAGAAAGATAAGCTATTACTAGTGTATTATTGGATAATACTTTATTTATATTATTAGCAGAGGTTAGCTTTTCCTTGCCTTTAGCTATATATAAATAACTACTAGAATAAAAAGCGACTAATAGACAGGAGTAATAAATGGACAAGATAGTCTTGTTAAAAATGGCATACTCTATACTAGAAAAGGTCACCCCTACCAGGCTTGACTGCGGAAAACTCTGCGATAAGGCCTGCTGTCAGGGGGAGGATGAGGACACAGGTATGATCCTATACCCAGGCGAGGAAAAATTATTGGCTAGCCAGTCTGATTGGCTGATTATAAATGACCTAGAAGGGCTTGGACCCTTAAAAAAGCTAGCCGTATGTAAAAAGCCCTGTCCTAGGAGTATGCGTCCCTTGGCCTGCAGGGTATTTCCCCTAACCCCCTACCTAACCGAGGATGATATTCTGCTGGTTAAAATAGACCCTAGAGCTAGAGGTATGTGCCCCCTAGCTAGAACCATGGACAAAAAGGAGCTAGATCCTAACTTTATAAGGGCTGTCCGCAAGGCTATAAACCTTGTCGCCAAAAATCATGAGATCAGGGCCTACATTTACTTTTTATCAAGAATGCTTGACGAATATGAAAAACAGCCCTACTTTGTATAGTAGGTTCTTGCACTAGATATAGTATGAGTTGCTGGCTTATGTGCAATATATAGGTGAAATTATTAAATTCCTCTTGCATTATGATTTAACTTATAATATTATAGCTATACAATAACAATTTAATATTGCTGGTAAAGGTTGCAAACGCATTAATAGGGAAACAGGTTAAATTCCTGTGCGGTCCCGCCGCCGTAATAGACCTTGGTCGATTATTATATACCACTGGGAAACCGGGAAGGTTAATCGACCTTATAGTCTTAAGCCGGAAGACCTGCCTCTACTAAAAACACTAGTAACTTCACGGAGATTGAAGGGTGTTGCAAGATCGTAGCTAGGCCATACATACTATTTTCCTAGCTAAATACGATTACTACTTGCAAATACAAGATACCCCTTCAGCTAGTGGCTAAGGGGTTTTTAATTTGTCCGTTAAGAAAAAAGGAGGAATGCAAAAGCTATTTTAGTACTAGGGGTAAAAAGTTTGCCTTAAATCACGAAATTACAGAAAGACTAGCTAGTAACATATATACTAGCAAAGAAGGAGGATAAAATGAAAAAGAAAATTATTTGGATTGTAGCAGTCCTATTGGTATTTGCCCTAGCTCTAGCAGCTTACTGGACCTTTTTGGGCCCTAAGGCCAATGAAGGAGAGAAAAAGGTTACGATTAGGGTTATAGTAGAAAAAGAAGGCATTAACAAAAGCTTTGAATATGATACTGATTTAGACTTTTTAGGCCAACTAATAAACGAAAAGAAAGAAGAGCTAGCAGCAGAGATAAGCGACATGGGTGGCTCCTTTGTAAAGGGAATGGCTGGCTATGTAGCAGATGAATCAAAAAATGAGTTTTTCAGCATAAAAATAAACGATGTTGACGCAATGGTGGGTATCGATGAGATCCCGCTGACTGACGAGGACACCTATACTTTTGAGTTAACCACTTGGTAGGAAAAATGAAGGTTAAGGATATTGTACTTATAGGTATTCTTAGTGCTAGCCTAACTGCAGGAAAACTAGCCCTTAGCTTTATACCCAATGTTGAAATAGTTACCCTTTTATTTATAGTCTTTACCCTATCCCTGGGTATAAGGCGTGGCCTACTTATTGCCATAGTCTTTGCAACTACTGAAATACTTATATATGGTTTTTCAACCTGGGTCCTTTTATATTATTTTATTTGGCCACTATTAGTAGTTATTACAGGGCTTTTAGGCAAGCTTATAAAATCCGAATACGGCTATGCTATCCTAGCTGCTATATTTGGCCTGTGTTTCGGCCTCTTTGCAGCTATAAATGAGTCTATCTTTTACGGTTTGGCTTATGGCCTAGTCTACTGGACCAAGGGCCTAGTATTTGATTTGGTGCATGGGGTTTCAAACTTTATTATAGTCCTGCTACTATTTAAGCCCCTAAATAAGTTTATTAGTAAGCAAATCAGTAGCTTCCTTATGGAACAATAGCTGGGCATGATAATGGACTTTAAAAGGCATGTTAAAATGGATAGACTATGTAAAAAGTATATATATAAGGCAAAGTGCAACCCTAATTATTGGGTTGCACTGTTTCTTTGGCAGTTAAATTAAACATTGTTTTCAGATATACTATAAGCTATGCAAATACTCTTGTTAATTATAGGCTAATCCCTCAATTTGAGAAAGGAATTGTCCCTCAAACACATCGACTTTTAAATCCAGTGTTTCATAGCTGCTTTTCTTGGCACTGCTATACTGCCCAACTAAAAGTGACCCAGCAAACAGAAAGGCTAGAACAACAGTTGCAAGTAAAACACGTAACTGAACAACTGTCGCTTCAAAGAAGGGCTTTCCCCTAGCAAGGAAAGCCCTTTTAGTATTTGTGTTTATACTATAATTGTACAATATAATTGGTGTAATAGTCGGATAGTCCAATTAGACGCCTTTTTCATCTTATATGTTTTCTCACTAGACCTTTTGGGTACTAAAATATTAAAGGTTAGTACTACTTAGCATATTTGTCGATTAGGTCTATAACTTCAGCAATTTTTTCATCGCCCTGGCCTTCGATTATTGCTTGCTTTACACAATGCTTTATATGCTGATCTATATTTATCAGGTTAACCTTTTTTAGTAGTCCCTGGACTGCAAGGATTTGCTTTGAAATATCAACGCAATACCGGTCATCTTCAACCATCTTGATGATGCCACCAATTTGACCCCTTGTGGTCTTTAGTAGGTCCAATATTTCTTTTTTAGTGCTATTATCCAATTAATACCCCTCCCTATATTTTTAAGTGGACAAGGACTTGTCCACTTTTTTCTTATGGTTTAAAACTCTTTAGCCTTAAAGCGTTGGTCAGGACTGAAACCGAGCTAAAGGCCATAGCCCCCGCAGCAATCATAGGGCTTAAGAGAGGGCCACCAAAGAGGTAAAGTAGGCCTGCTGCTATTGGAATACCTAATGTATTGTAGCCAAAGGCCCAGAATAGGTTTTGCTTTATGTTTCTAATTGTAGCCTTACTAAGCTCTATGGCAGTTGCCACATCCCTAAGGTCACTCTTCATAAGGACAATATCTGACGATTCCATGGCAACATCAGTACCAGACCCAATAGCAATACCTATATCTGCTTGAGCTAGGGCGGGAGCATCATTTATCCCATCCCCTACCATGGCAACTACCCTATCCTCTGCCTGGAGCTTGGCCAGCTCATTGGCCTTGTCCTCAGGCAATACCTCGGCTAAAACAATATCTATACCAACCTGCTTAGCTATAGCCTCAGCTGTGCGCCTATTATCACCTGTAATCATAGCTAGCTTTATGCCCAGACTATGGAGCCTTTCTACTGCTTTTTTACTACTTTCCTTCATAACATCTGCTACTGCAATAATTCCTACTATGGTCCCATCTACAGCTACATACATAGGAGTCTTTCCTTCTTCAGCCAAGCGGTTTGAATCTGTTTCTAGATCTAGCCCTATAGCCTGGTCAAGCATAAGCTTTTTATTGCCTAGGACAACCCTTTTACCCTCGATCCTAACCTCAATACCATGACCTGGGATAGCTTGAAAATCCTCTGCCCTATATAGGTCGATTCCTTCTTGCCTGGCCCTTTCTATTATGGCCTCTCCTAGGGGATGCTCTGACCCTGCTTCAGCTGATGCTGCTATCCTTAGTATATCAGCTTGGCTCATACTTCCCTTTACAATAATGTCTGTTACCTGTGGCCTACCCTCGGTAATTGTGCCGGTTTTATCTAATATAACTGTATCTAGCTTGTGAGCTGTTTCTAGGGCTTCACCTGACTTTATTAGGATACCTAGGTCCGCTCCCCTACCAGTGCCTACCATTATAGCTGTTGGCGTTGCAAGGCCCAAGGCGCAGGGACAAGCAATTACCAGGACAGATATAAAGATAGTAAGTGAAAACTCTAAACCCTGGCCAAAGATATACCAGGCTAGACCGGCTACAAGGGCAATAACTATAACTGTAGGTACAAAGTAGCCAGAAATAATATCGGCCAGTTTTGCAATGGGTGCCTTTGAGGACTGAGCATCTTGGACTAGCTTTATTATCCTTGCTAGGGTAGTATCCCTGCCCACCCTTGTTGCTTTAAACTTGACGGTCCCATTTTTATTGATACTACCACCGACTAGCTGACTGCCTACTTCCTTTTCTACAGGTATACTCTCTCCTGTCAGCATTGATTCATCAACTGAGGTCCTCCCGTCAACTACCTGTCCATCTACAGGAATTATCTCACCTGGCTTTACTAATACTATGTCTCCTAGTTCTAGCTCTTCGACAGGTATAGTAAGCTCCTTATTATCTTGGATTATTATAGCTGTCTTTGGTCTTAGGTTCATCAGCTTTTTGATTGCCTCTGATGTTTTTCCCTTTGAAACATTTTCTAGATACTTGCCTACTAGTATTAGGGCAATTATTACACCGGCTGACTCAAAGTAGAGGTCCATGGCATGGTCATGCTGGCCTCTTGTAACAAGTATCAAAGAATAGAGGCTATAGATGATAGCTGCACTAGTCCCAATGGCTATAAGAGAATCCATGTTAGGCTCTCCTCTAAAGAGCCGGCTAAAGCCTACTGTATAGAACCTATAGCCAACAGCAACTATTGGCATAAGCAAAATAAGCTGGGCCAGGCCAAAGTTAAGTGGCCTAATAGCCGGATCTATAAAGGCAGGCAGTGGCATGCCTACCATATGACCCATAGAAACAATAAATAGTGGTACGGCAAAGATAAGGGCAACTATTAGTTTTCTTCTCTGGTCCCTTATCTGTTTTTCCTTATACTCCTTGTCAGTATCTAGCTGGTCTTGGTTTGTAATTTCTAGAGGTCTATAGCCTGCCTCCTCTATAGCATCTCTTATCTGACCTATCCTTAGTTGACTAGAGTCATAGACGATTCTGGCTCTTTCGGTAACAAAGCTAACCTCTACCCTCTCTA
>DGFG01000159.1:16078-16493 GCA_002391555.1 Firmicutes bacterium UBA3906 | reverse complement strand
GACCTCAATTTCTAATAAATTATATCACATAAATGTTTAAAGAGTTTTTTTTGGTTTAATAATAGAAGTGTTAAACAGAAAAATATGGATAAACTATAACTAAAAATATCTATTAGAGAAGGATGATTATTATGAACAAGAATTTTAAGCTTTTAGTTATTGTACTTGCTGCCCTCTTTATACTAGTGGGTTGTGCACCAAAGGATAGTACACCAAGCCCTAGCCCTACTGCATCTCCAGCTCCAAGTCCAACTGAGCAGGTAGATGAAAACGGTAATGATAAGCCAGCACAAGAAGTAGACACAGCAGAGGGAGTTAAGGATGGCCAGTACACAGGTAGGTCTGACACAGATGAACGTGGAGGCTATGGCGTTGTAACCCTAACAGTAGCTGATGGAAAGATCACAGAGGTTAA
>DGFG01000159.1:1340-15806 GCA_002391555.1 Firmicutes bacterium UBA3906 | reverse complement strand
TAGATGAGCAGGATGTTTCAGAAGTAGATGATTACTCTGGTGCTACATCAACATCAGGAAAGTTTAAGCAGGCTGCCAAGCGCGCATTAGGTCAAGGTCTAGACAAATAAGAGAAGCTAAAATAGTTAAAAAGAGAAGGCTATATGACAGTGGTTGGTCATAAATAGCCTTCTTTTTTTACTCAGTAAACAATTTATAGATCTCTGGATTATGTTTTTTTATATTGATTGGCTTTAAGCTTGAGTCTGTGAAAGCATGAACAGTACTTCCCCTAGCTAATAGTAGTCCGTCCTCTTCTCTTATTACTTGGTATTCTACCCTTAATCGGACACCATTAAAGCCTGCAAGCCTAGACTTTATTAAAAGCAGATCATCATACAGGGCACCATGCTTGTAATAGCAATGGGTCTCTAGCACAGGTAACATAAGCCCCTTTGCCTCTAAATCCCTATAGCTTATGCCCAGATCTCTGATTAGGTCTGTTCGACCTACCTCAAACCATTGATAATAGTTGGAGTGATGAGCTATTCCCATTTGGTCAGTTTCCTTGTATCTAACCCTGAGTCGGCTTTCAGAAGTTTTCATGTTAGTTTACTCCCTAAATTGATAGGACCTGAGCAAGCTCATATAGTTCTTTATTAAATTTGTTTTCCATTGCTAGGGCCTCATTTATATCATCATCTACGATTTTATTATTTCTAATGCTGACTACCCTATTACCTATATCCTTTTCAAGGAGCTCTACTGCATAATTACCCATCCTGCTAGCTAGGATAATATCTGCGGCTGTAGGACTGCCACCTCTTTGGATGTAGCCTAGCACCGTTGCCCTTGTCTCCATACCGGTCTTTTCTTCTATAATCTTTTCAAGCTCTAAGGCCTTGCCTGCTCCCTCTGCTAGTATTATAATGCTAGAACTTTTGCCCCTATTTCTACCCTCGATTATCCGCCTACATAGCTTGTCAATGTCTATGGGCATCTCAGGTATCATTATACCCTCAGCACCACCTGCCAAGCCTGTATAGACCGCTATATCTCCAGCCCTTCGACCCATTACCTCTACTATATTGGTCCTTTCATGGGAGGATACTGTGTCTCTTATCTTGTTGATAGCATCTAGGACAGTATTTATGGCTGTATCAAAGCCAATAGTCATATCAGTGCATGCAATATCATTGTCAATGGTACCGGGTACTCCAACTGTGGGGACACCTAGCTCACTTAGGTCCCTAGCCCCTCTAAAGGACCCATCTCCACCTATGACAACTAGACCCTCGATACCAAATATATTTATCATACTAACTGCCTTTTTAAGGCCTTCCTCGGTATTAAAAAACTCCGAACGCGCTGTATTTAAAATAGTGCCTCCCCTGTGTAGGATCTCGCCTACTGAGGTTACATTCATTTCATGAATATCACCGTTGACTAGGCCACTATAGCCCCTACGGATACCGTATACCTTCATACCCTTGTATATGGCTGTTCTAACTACTGCCCTAATTGCTGCGTTCATGCCAGGAGCATCGCCCCCGCTTGTAAGTACACCAATGGTTTTCATCTGTATCCTCCTTTGTACTGGTTAAATATATGGTTAATAACCATTGTCCATTAAAATATCACGTACCTCTTGAGCTTCGGATTGTGTTACTAGGACCTCATAACAGTTTTCTTGCTCGGTAACATTTTTATATATAGGCTTTATCTTGACCAGAAAGCCTTCTTTTGTAAGTAGCTCGATTATGTGGTCTGCTATCAATCTAGTCTGAGCCATATAGACAACCCGCCACATATATTGGCCTCCTTCTTTTTTGCTAACCCTATTAGCAACTAGACTAAAAAGCTATACAAATGCAATATAATGCCTATCTACTCTTTTTATTCTTTTCTATCATTTTAACACATTGCGGGCCTAACAAACAGTTTAATTCCTCTAAAAGCTCTGAATCCTCATTTACCAATATGGGATTGGTTGGTTTGTAGTAGGTCTTGTTTTCCTCTAGGTAAAAGTATACAGGTGTAGTGCCCTTGTATTTGCCTAGAACGCTAATAACATCCTCTCTTAAATCTAGTCCCTTATCCTTTTCTATTTTTATATATAGTTTGTTCTCGGGCCTGGCCTTTAATTCTCTAACTTCATTACATATAAGCTTTGGCTCCTCATCCTCCCTCATGGATAGCCTACCCTTTACTAAAACAGGCTGGTCTATATTTAAGAGTCTACTATATCTATTAAGTACTGTTGGAAATACGATAAGCTCTATTGTCCCATATAAGTCCTCTAGGGTAATAAAGGCCATTGGCTCATTTTTCCTAGTGTACTTTATACTCTTGTCGGCTATTAAACCTCCTACAGTGACCTCTGCTCCATCCTTGTAGTCAAGGGAGCTGGTATATACCCCTTCTTCATTAGGCTCATGTAGGCTCATGATTTCTAGGGTGGTATCTAGACCCTCTAGGGCTGCCTTGTACTTGTCTAGGGGATGGCCACTTATATAAAGGCCGGTCATCTCCTTTTCCATCATAAGCAAAGTGTCCTGGCTATACTCTTTTATATCGGGCAGTATATCCTCATTTACAGCGGCACTTGTCTGGTCTGCGAAAAGTGATAGCTGACCCTCTATATTACGTCTTCTGTCCTGGCTTATGCTATCTAATACCTTTTCATATACTGCCATTAACTGCGACCTATAAACACCTAGGGAGTCAAAGGCCCCACATTTTATTAGACTCTCAACTAGCCTTTTGTTTACACCAGACCCCTCCACCTTGTGGCAAAAGTCAGTAAAGCTTTTGAACCTACCCTTTTTTGTACGAGCATCTATAATAGCTTGGATGGCTGGCGTACCTACGTTTTTTACAGCAGCTAGGCCAAAGCGGATTTTGTTATCTATAACAGTAAATTTGGCAAAAGACTCATTTACATCAGGCTTTAATACCTCTATATTGTTCTTTCTGCAATATTGGATATAGGCGGCCACCTTGCTGCTATTTCCCATAACTGATGTAATAAGGGCAGCCATAAATTGTACAGGATAGTAGTTTTTCAGCCAGGCTGTCTGATAGGCAACAAGGGCATAGGCAGCAGCATGAGACTTGTTAAAGGCATACTTGGCAAACTCCATCATCTCGTCGAATATTTGATTTGCCTTTTCAACGGTCAGGCCTCTACGTAGTGCTCCAGGTACATGAACAGTCCCATCCTCCGCTACTATTCCGTATATAAAGTGCTCTCGCTCCTTTTCCATAACCTCGGTCTTCTTTTTAGACATTGCCCTTCTAACTAGGTCCGACCTACCAAGGGAATAGCCAGCTAGTTCCCTAACTACCTGCATAACCTGCTCCTGGTAAACCATACAGCCATAGGTCACACTTAATATTGGGGCAAGCTTTGGATCTGTATAAATAATATTGTCTGGATGATTTTTATTGTCTATATAGCGGGGGATTTGGTCCATAGGGCCTGGCCGGTAGAGGGAAATACCTGCGATGATATCCTCAAAGCTAGTAGGTTTAAGCTCCTTCATAAACTGTCTCATGCCTGCACTCTCTAGCTGAAAGACACCGTCAGTATCCCCTTGACCTATCATATCGTATACTGCCTGATCATCTAAGGGTATGTCATATATATTTATTTTTTTGCCGTAGTTTTCTTCTATTAAGGTCAAGCTATCTCTTATCACAGTCAGGGTCCTTAGGCCTAAAAAGTCCATTTTGAGTAGGCCCAAGCTCTCTAGTACCCCCATTGGAAATTGGGTTGTTATACAGTCGTCATTTTTTTGTAGTGGCACATATTCAGTAATAGGTAGCTTGGATATGACAACACCTGCTGCATGGGTAGAGGCATGCCTAGGCAAGCCCTCTAGGCTCCGTGATGTGTCAATTAGGTTTTTAATGATATTGTCCTCTTGGTATAGGTTCCTTAGCTCAGGGTTCATCTCCAGGGCCCTGTCTATGGTCATACCAATTTCAAAGGGTATCATCTTGGCTACCCTGTCTACATCTGCATAGGATATATTTAAGGCTCGGCCTACATCGCGAATTGCAGCCCTGGCTGCCATTGTACCAAAGGTAATTATCTGGGCTACATGGTCCTCGCCATATTTTCTAATAACATAGTCTATTACTTCCTGTCGCCTTTCATAGCAAAAGTCAATATCTATATCTGGCATACTTATACGTTCAGGATTTAAAAAGCGTTCAAACAGTAGGCCATATTTAATAGGGTCAATCTGGGTTATATTTAGTGTATATGCCACCAGGCTACCTGCAGCACTTCCCCTACCTGGGCCTACGATTATATCCTTTTCCCTGGCATACCTAATAAAGTCCCAGACTATAAGGAAATAATCAACATAGCCCATTTGCCTTATTGTATCTAGCTCAAAATCGAGCCTAGCCTGGATCTGCTCAGTTACATTGCCATATTTACTATATAGGCCCTCCTGACATAGCTTTTGTAAATAGTCAAAGGGGGTGTAAGGCTCTGGTACCTTAAACTCTGGCATATGTATTGTGGAAAAATCAAAGTCTACATTACATCGGTTAAATATCTTAACCGTGTTTTCTAGTGCCCCCTGATAACTACTAAAAAGGTCATGCATTTCTTTAGGAGATTTTAAGTAAAACTCCTTGGTTTCAAAGGTCATCCTATCGGGATCATCCACAGTTTTACCTGTTTGTATACACAGTAGTACGTCCTGGGCATTTGCTTCTTCTTTTTCAACATAGTGGACATCATTAGTGGCAACCATAGGGATACCTGTATCCTGACTTAGCCTCATGATGCCTTGGTTTACCTTTATCTGATCCTCTAAGCCATGGTCCTGTAGCTCAAGGAAAAAGCTCCCCTGACCAAATATTGATTCAAGACGTCTGGCTAGTTCTACTGCTTCTTTGTATCTGTCCTGGTAAAGCAACCTAGGAATATCTCCTGCTAAACAAGCACTCAGGCCTATTAGGCCCTCTGAATACTTTTCAAGGGTATGGTAGTCTATCCGTGGTTTATAATAAAAACCCTCTGTAAAACCTAAGGAGGACAAGGCCATAAGGTTTTGATAGCCTGTCTGGTTTTCTGCTAGTAGGACCAGGTGTGAGTAGTTAGCATCCTTGCTTGATTCCCTTTCATGCATACTACGAGGGGCTACATAGACTTCACAGCCAATGACAGGCTTTAGTCCTCTCTCTTTTGCCTGCCTGTAAAAGTCGACAACCCCATACATAACTCCATGATCTGTTATGGCAATGCCAGGCATACCAAGCTCTTTACACTTGTCAAGTAGCTTTGGGATGCTAGAGGCCCCATCAAGTAGGCTATATTCGGTATGAACATGTAAATGTATAAAATCAGGCATTTGCCTACCCCCTTGATAGACCCTTCATTTTAGAATAGGTAGATAAAGACTTTAATAAAATGCAATAATAGGTCGATTATTTAAGCTGTTGACTTATTTTATCATGTAATATGCTTTTGTTTCAAGAAGCTGGCCCCAACAAGGCCTATTTAATAGATACTATGGCAAGGTATATATGCTTTATAATCACCCTTGACATAAGTAGAATTGGAACTGCCAGAAACATGCCAACAATACCGAAAAAGATACCTCCCAACCATAGGGTAAGTATTATATAGGCAGGATGAAGCTCTACGACATTACCTAGAATTTTAGGAGCAATTACAGCTCCTTCAAGCTGCTGGATAAGAACTATCGTACCTATTGTCCAAACAAGGGTCTTTGTCCCCTTTACAAGGGCTACAATGATAGCTGGCACTGCTCCAAGCCAGGGACCAAAATAGGGGATAAACTCAAATATACCAGCTATAAAGCCCAAAACCAGGGCATAGGGCAGGCCTACAAGTAGGTAGCCTGTTGTTGTCATTGCACCCACAATAGAGGCTATTAAAACCTCTCCCCTTATAAACCTATGTAGGATTTGGTTAATTTCTGAAAGGACCTGTCTTACACTGGGTCTTGACTTGATAGGGATAATGTTTACCAGTACCCTGCCAAAATACTCCCTATCCTTTAGAAAATAAAAGGCTAGGACCAATGATATAAAAAATGAGGGTATCTCTGTGGCCCCACTTATAAGTCTGTTTACAATGTCCTTAAAATAGACCATAGCCCTAAACTGAAAGCTATCTGTATAAGCTAGTATAGAGTCCTTTATCCCATCTGGTATTCCTAGCCGGTTTAGGCTTGTTTCTGCTCCTTGCAGCAGCTTTCTAAAATATCCTATTACAAGGGGCAGCCTTTCATAAATTGACTTAATCTCCCCTATAAGGCTAGGTAGCATGAAAAGAAAAAATAGGCTAAGAAAAAGGCCTATGGCAGTTATTATGACAGCTATAGCATAGGCTCTAGCCATGTACCTTTCTAAGAGAGCAGAAATAGGGGTCAAGATATAGGCTATAACTATAGCTAGAAAGAGAATTTTTAATAGATTGAGGAGCTTTGATAAGCTAACAAGGATTAAGATAAGTAGGACTACAAGAATTAGTATTGTTAGGGCAAGTCTTATCTGCCTTTTTCTAAGCTTCATTTCCTCACCTTTAGTAAATACAAAAAAGAAAGGGACTATGGTCCCTAACATGTACTTTGTTTTTTATTCCTTGGATATCACTGTTAGCTTGTCCTGACCATCGGCTACAATCTCCATAGCCCTACTTGAAAACCTTCGTCTGTCACCATTAATTTTAGGAAGTAGCAGTATGCCTGCAAGAGCTCCTACAATGCCACCGATTACAAAGCTACCTGTGCTTATAAATTTCATGTGTTCACTTCCCTTCTATAGTCATATTTTGTTTAAAAAGATGTTTTTTATTCCCTTGTTAAAGGGGCTACACTGCTCAGCTTCCTCCCTACTTAGTACTATGATATCTCCCTCCCTTTGCTCAAAAGGAAAGTAAGGCATCAGCTGCCGGCCCTTTAACAGATCATCTACTAGACCCTCTGATAGCTCAAGGCCCTCTATCCTACCTGTAAGCGGGTCTAGGATTATATCACTTACGAATCCTAGTTCCTGGCCATCCTCTCTGATAACCTGCTTGTTTAGTAGGCTCTTTACAATATTATTGTCCTTAGGACCTGCCTTGTTTATTTGGTCACCCTCAGCCATAATCGAGTCTGTGCCTATAGTGAGGCTAGCATAGGGTATATCAATATCGTTTCTACCCCAGCCCTTACAGGTTAAATAAATCCCGGCAACATGTGTCCATTTTTCGTTTATGTATAGGTCCTTTACTATACCTATTTGCCTTTGCTTTCTCGCATCTATAACAGGTAATCCAATTAAGGACTCCCTTTTTATGTAGTTGTTTTTTTTGCCAGTCATTAAACCACCAAATCTACTTTATTTTTAATTTGCCCTAAATAATAATTTACATGAAGCTTTTATGGCCTAAAATAAAAAAACCGGCATTTATAAATGACTTTACCTACTTAGTAGATAGCTAATTTAGATTAATTAGTATCTCTACCAGGGAGGCATCAAATAAAATACCGGTCCTATATACTATCTTTATTTATTTGTCTATTTCTGCTTGCTTAGATAGTCTTCTATTGCCATTTTAACGGCTTCTTCTGCTAAAACAGAGCAATGCATTTTCACAGGGGGTAGGCCACCTAAGGCCTCAGCTACCGCCTTGTTTGTAATCTTTAGGGCTTCGTGAATATTTTTGCCCTTTATAAGTTCAGTTGACATACTAGAGGTCGCTATAGCTGCTCCACAGCCAAAGGTCTTAAACTTTACATCCTCTATAATATCATCCTTAATTTTTAAGGTTACTTTCATTATATCTCCGCATTTAGCGTTACCAACCTGTCCAACCCCATCTGGATTGTCTATTTCTCCTACATTCCTTGGGTTGGTGAAATGATCCATTACTTGTTCACTATACATATTCTAGACCTCCCTTGTCTTGTGCAAAAAGTGGTGACATCTCTCTTAACCTATTTACTATCTCAGGTAGTACCTCTATAACATAGTCAATCTCTTGATCTGTGTTATCATCTCCTAGGGTCAATCTCAAGGAGCCATGGGCAATCTCATGGGACAGTCCTATAGCCAGTAGTACATGGGACGGATCCAAGGACCCAGATGTACATGCTGATCCGCTAGAGCCTGCAATACCCTTTAGGTCTAAGCTAAGTAGGAGGGCCTCCCCTTCTATAAACTCAAAGCTAAGGTTTACATTGCCCGGTAGCCTCTTTTCAGGATGACCGTTTAGGCGAGTGTATTCTACCTTGGACATAATCTCTTTTATAAGCCTATCCCGCATGCCTATTAACTTTTTATTGTTCTTTTCCATATTTTCAACAGCCAGCTCTATAGCCTTGCCTAGGCCTATTATCCCTGCTAGGTTCTCTGTACCGGCTCTTTTATTGCGCTCTTGGGCCCCTCCATGTATATAGGGACCTATCTTGACCCCTTTCCTGATGTATAGGGCACCTACACCGTTTGGACCATAAAACTTGTGAGCTGATAAGGATAGCAGGTCGACATTTAAGTCGTTAACATCAATTGGAATAGAGCCTATGGCCTGTACCGCATCAGTGTGGAAATATACCTTGTGCTCTTTGGCTATCTGGCCTATTTCCTTTATTGGCTGGATTGTACCTATTTCATTGTTGGCCATCATAACGCTGATTAAAATGGTTTTATCTGTGATGGCTTTCTCCACATCTTTGACTGATACCATGCCATATTGGTCCACTGGTAGATAGGTTACCTTAAAGCCTTCCTTTTCAAGATATCTACAGGTATCTAATACCGCTGGGTGCTCTATTGAAGTAGTTATAATATGGTCACCCTTGTTCTTGTTTGCTAGTGCAACACCCTTTATAGCCCAGTTGTCAGCCTCACTGCCACCTGATGTAAAATATATCTCAACCGGGTCTGCCTTTAGGGCCTCAGCTGTCCTTTTGCGGGCCTTGTCTAGAGCCCGCCTAGCCTCTCTACCAAAGCTATGTACACTTGATGGGTTACCATAAGCCTTTGTAAAGTAGGGTAACATCTCCTCTAGTACCTCTGGTTTTGTATATGTTGTTGCAGCATGATCTAGATATATCCTTTGTTCCATTCCTCTTGCTCCTTTAATTTAAGTAGAATTTCTAGTCTATTTTTCTTTATTTATGCTACTGTATTCATCGACCATATCCTGGAGTGTTATTGAGTCCATTACCTCATTTACACTGTCCTTCATTTTCTTCCATACAAGCCTAGTAACACAATAGTCAGATTTCTCACAAGCCTGCGTATCTTCTACGACACACTCAGAAGGTGCCATTGGTCCCTCTAGGGTACGTATCACCTCACCTACTGTAATCTTGTCTGGACTTTTAGCTAGCAAATAGCCACCCTGGGCACCCCTAACACTTTTAACCAGGCCAGCCTTTCTTAGGCCTGAAATGAGCTGCTCAAGGTAGGACTCTGAAATCTCTTGCCTACTGGCTATATCCTTTAATGGTATTGGGTCCTCGTCGGAATTTAAAGCTAAATCAAACATGGCCTTTACTCCATACCTACCCTTGGTAGAAAGCTTCAATTGTACGCACCTCCAATTCCGACTATTTTACTTGGTTTAACATCTGAAATCTTACCATACCCTAGTAATCTTGTCAAGATTGAATATAAATTAATTTTATGCTTTTTTTCAAACTTTATTTGTCCTTAGATTTGTTGTTTTTTATAAAATTCATTCTCTCTAAGATCCTAGCTTCATAACCAGAATCCTTTGGAAAGTAGTACCTGGCATCTTTTAGCTCGTCAGGCAGGTATTGTTGATCTGCTCTTGCCAAGGGGTAGTCGTGGGAATACTTATAGCCCTGGCCATGGCCTAGGTCCTTGGCCCCCTTGTAGTGGCTATCCCTTAGGTGGACAGGCACCTGGCCTATGGAGCTTTTTCTCACGTCCTCTAGGGCCTTGTCAATAGCTAGGTAGGCAGAATTGGACTTTGGCGAGCAGGCCACCATAAGGGCAGCTTGGGCCAAAATAATCCTACTCTCTGGCCAACCTACCTTTTCTACAGCCTGGGCTGCAGCGACTGCTAGCGTTAGAGCTGTGGGATTTGCTAAACCGACTTCCTCTGCTGCGGCTATTATTATCCTTCTAGCAATAAACTCAGGCTTTTCTCCTGCTTCTATCATACGGGCAAGGTAATGGAGAACTGCATCAGGCTCCATAAAGTTTCGCATGCTTTTTATAAAGGCGCTGACTATATCATAATGGTTGTCCCCATCCTTGTCATACTTGAGTGCCTTTTGCTGTATGCAGTCCTGGGCTACCTCTAGGTCTATATGGATGAGGCCTTGGCTGTTTTTCTCTGTTGTCAAAACTGCTAGCTCAATGGCATTTAAGGCCACCCTAGCATCACCATCACTTAGTATAGCTATATGGTCTAAGGCCTCTTCCTCTATCAGGGTAGGATAAGCCCCTAAACCTCGTTCTTTATCGCTTAAGGTCCTACGGATCAGGTCTTTTATGTCCTCCTGGCTCAAGGGTTCAAACCTAAAAAGGGTAGACCTTGATAAGAGGGCCTTGTTAACCTCAAAATATGGGTTTTCTGTAGTAGCACCAATGAGGATAATGCTGCCATTTTCCACATAGGGTAGCAGGACATCCTGCTGTCCCTTGTTGAGCCTGTGGATCTCATCAAAAAATAAGATGATTTTGCCCTTTGGGTTAAGTAGATAGTTACTTGCCTCTGCAGCTGTATCTCGTATCTCCTTTACACCAGCAGTAACAGCATTTAGCTGCTTGAAGGTATACTGGGTCTGCTTTGATATTATACGGGCTAGGGTGGTTTTTCCTGTACCGGGAGGCCCATAGAATATAACAGAGGTCAGCCTATCCCCTTTGATTGCCCGATAAAGTAGCTTGTTTTTCCCTACTATATGATCCTGGCCTACAAAGTCTTCTAGACTCTCAGGCCGCATCCTAGCTGCTAATGGCATATTTTTCTCCACTATTAGTCCTCCCCTTGTTAACTTAAGTCCTATAACTATTATCCTATAATATTGGTATATGCCTAGTCAAACCCTAGGTCCTATATAGCCTTTGTTTAATTACTTATGCCTAGGCCTAAAATCGGCCTAAAATAAAAAAGAGGCCTAAGCCTCTTTACTTAAATCCTATAGTCAGGATACAAGGGGTTTGATTCACATAGATCATCGACTATGGTCAGTACTTCCTTTTCGTTTTGGTCAATGTCTTCTATGGTAAGCCTTATGGCCCTTGCTATCTTTTCCATGTCAGCTTCCTTCATGCCCCTAGATGTTACAGCAGGTGTTCCAAGTCTGATACCGCTTGTGATAAAGGGGCTTTGAGGATCGTTTGGTATAGTGTTTTTGTTAGTTGTTATCCTCACCCTATCAAGTTGTAGCTCAGCATCCTTGCCGGTCATATCCTTGTTTCTAAGATCAATTAGCATAAGATGGTTGTCTGTACCCCCTGATACTAGGTTAAATCCCTGGTCCATTAAGGCCTGGGCAAGAGCAGCTGCATTTTTTATTATTTGCCTTTGATACTCCTTGAACTCGGGCTGCATTGCCTCTTTTAGAGAAACGGCCTTGGCAGCTATAATATGCATTAGTGGCCCACCTTGGGTTCCCGGGAAAATGGCCTTGTCAATGTCCTTGGCGTACTCACTACGGCAGAGGATAAGTCCTCCTCTAGGCCCCCTTAGGGTTTTGTGGGTAGTAGAAGTTACTATATCTGCATAGGGAACTGGGTCTGGATGTAGACCTGCTGCAACAAGTCCAGCTATATGGGCCATATCAACCATAAGCAGGGCTCCTACAGCATCGGCTATCTCCCTAAATTTCTTAAAGTCTATGCTACGGGAATATGCACTAGCCCCAGCTACTATCATCTTTGGTTGGCACTTTTTTGCTTGGTCAAGTAGCTTGTCATAATCTATCATCCCGGTACTTTCATCTATTCCGTAGGGGACAATATTAAAATATTTACCGGACATATTTACTGGGCTACCATGGGTTAGGTGGCCACCATGGGCTAAGTTCATGCCCATAATTGTATCTCCAGGCTTTAGAAAGGCAAAATAAACTGCTATGTTGGCCTGGGCTCCTGAATGGGGCTGTACATTTGCATGGTCTGCACCAAATAGGGCCTTGGCCCTTTCAATTGCAAGGTTTTCAACTACATCTACAAACTCGCATCCTCCATAGTACCTTCGACCTGGGTAACCCTCTGCATATTTATTGGTCAAATGTGTACCCATAGCTGCTATAACAGCAGGACTGACAAAGTTTTCTGAAGCTATTAGTTCTATATGCTGTCTTTGCCTACCTAGCTCACTTTCCAAAGCTGCAAACAGTTCTGGGTCTATTTGCTTTATTAAGTTTAAGTCCGCCATTTACTCCATCTCCCTTTTCCTCGTATTTTGCAAACAATGCTCTCATTTTTCTTATTTGTCGCTTTTTGTCCATATTTTGGACAAAAACGAATTTTGCATTATTACTTATTATAGTTACAAAACACTATAATTACAAGGAAAAAGTACCAGCAAATATTTCGCTGGTACTTGTAGTCTAGTTTATAAGTATATATTAAACTTTATAGAAGGCTATCTAGCATTTTTGCAAGCTCATTTTTGGGCCTTGCACCTATTGCCTGATTTACTATCTCACCGTCTTTGAAAACTAATAATGTGGGAATAGTCATAACCTTGTACTGTGCTGCTAAATCCCTATTGTCATCAACATTTAGCTTGGCAACCTTTACCCTTCCGTCATAATCCTCTGCTAGCTGGTCAATAATTGGAGCGATCATCTTGCAGGGACCACACCAGGCTGCCCAAAAGTCTACAAGCACTGGTATAGACGACTCTAGCACCTCTTCGTGGAAATTATCGCTAGTTAGCTCTAGTACCTTCACATTTGCCATCTAAATCTTCTCCTTTCGTATCCTTCTTTATTATCTTTACCATTTGTGGTGAAAAATTATGGCCCTTTTTAAATCTAGGCTCTAGTACTCTTATACCCAGATATGATAGTCCTGTAAACAACAATCCTAATATTACAGCGAATAGTTCTTTATTAAGGTCTAATTTAGCCCCTAACAGGTAGCCTGCTACTACACCGGCTAAAAGAGCAATCAATGGGCCAACATACATAATAACCGATGCCTTTAGTAGCTGCTTTGATGATAGGTCTAGCTCTGCATAATCGCCTACCTCGCCCCCTAGTGTGTTTGGAATACTAAGAAGCATATCCTTTTGGTGACCACCCATACCACAGGCACCACATGATGCGCAGGCAGACTTTCTAGTTAGCTTGATTGTAGCTATATTGTCTTTTACCTCAACTATTTGTCCGCACTCACTCATCTTTTCAACTCCTATGCTAGGATTATTTGTGCCTGCTAGGTCAAGCCTATGATATCCTTTATGACCTCTCCTGCTAGTATAAGGCCAGCAACTGAGGGTACAAAGGCTATGCTTGCAGGTGTTGCTCTCTTCTTTATAGACGAACTTTGACTATCTAAAGCAGCTTGGCCTTCAACCATCAAGGGGTCAGGTTTTATAGGCGTCTCAGTAGAATAGACCACCTTTAAGCTCTTTACTCCCCTTTTCCTAAGCTCATGTCGCATTACTCTAGCGATAGGGTCTACAGAGGTCTTGTAAATATCTGCTACCCTAAAGCTTGTGGGGTCTAGCTTGTTTCCTGCTCCCATGCAAGCTATAATGGGTATCCCTCGGGCTTGGCACCTAACTGCTAAGTCTATCTTTGCTGAAATAGTATCGATGGCATCTACGACATAGTCGTAATCGTCTTTTATCATCTCATCGGCATTTTCAGCCCTATAAAAGCTTTGATAGCTGGTAACCTGGGCGCTAGGATTTATTGAAAGTATCCTTTCCTTCATAAGGTCCACCTTGGGCCTGCCTATGGTCTGGCTTGTGGCATGTAGCTGCCTGTTTAAATTGGAAAGCTCAACAACATCTCTGTCCACAAGCACAAAGGATCCTAGGCCAGATCTAGCAAGGGCTTCTACTGTAAAGGAGCCTACTCCGCCAACTCCAAACACAGCTACCCTGCTATTTTTTAGCCTTTCAAGTCCGTCTTTTCCAATTAAGAGCTCGGTGCGCGAAAAAGCATGGCACATTATTATATCACCTTTTGTCTAATCTTATCTAGTCCTCTTTTTAACAGCCTGATAGAATCATTGGTCCTCTTTTAAGTCTAGCTTTATAGATAGGTCTTGAAGTTGGACCTGGTCAACTACATCAGGCGCTTGGGTCATTAGGTCAGATGCATTTTGTACCTTGGGGAAGGCAATAACATCTCTAATAGCCTCGCTGCCTACTAGTATCATAATAAGCCTGTCTAAGCCATAGGCTATACCACCATGGGGAGGTGTCCCGTACTTAAAGGCCTCTAGTAAAAAGCCAAACCGGTCCCAGGCCTCTTCTTTTGAAAAGCCTAGTGCCTTAAAAGCCCTTTCCTG
>DGFG01000159.1:0-1124 GCA_002391555.1 Firmicutes bacterium UBA3906 | reverse complement strand
CTTTCTAATAGGTCTAGGTCCTCATCCATAGGGGCTGTAAAGGGATGGTGCTTGGCTACATATCTATTGTCCTCATCATCATACTCTAGGAGTGGAAACTCAGTTACCCATAGTAGGTCAAGCCTATTATTGTCTATTAGATTTAGCCTATTTGCAAGCTCAAGCCTAAGCTGGCCTAGAGATTGGAATACTACCTGATCCATGTCTGCAACAAAAAACAGTAGGTCCCCTGTCTCTGCACCTAGCCTTTCAACCAGCATATCTAGGATTTCTTGGCTTAAAAACTTGGCTATAGGTGACCTAATACCATCTTCGGCAAGGTTTATCCAGGCTAGGCCCTTTGCCCTATAGGTCTTTACAAATTCGCCTAGGCTATCTATCTCTCTCCGGGAGAACTTGCTACTGCAGCCTTTGGCATTGATGGCCCTAACGCTTCCACCCTTTTGTACAGCATCTGAAAATACCTTAAAGCCACAGTCCTTTACTATATCACTAACATCAACTAGCTCCATTCCAAACCTTGTATCAGGCTTGTCTGAGCCGAACCTTTCCATAGCTTCTTTGTATTTCATCCTGGGCAAGGGTAGGGTTATATCTACTCCTTTTGCTCTTTTTAAGATATTAGCTATTAAACGCTCATTTAGCTCAATTACATCATCCACATTTACAAAGGACATCTCAATATCTACCTGTGTAAATTCTGGTTGCCTTTCCGCCCTAAGGTCCTCATCACGGAAGCAGCGGGCTATCTGAAAGTATCTGTCGAAACCGGAGACCATCAAAAGCTGTTTGAAAAGCTGGGGTGATTGGGGTAGGGCATAAAACTTTCCTGGGTGTACCCTACTTGGCACAAGATAGTCTCTTGCTCCCTCAGGAGTACTCTTTGTAAGGATGGGGGTCTCAATTTCTAAAAACCCTTCCTGATCTAGAAAATCCCGTATCCACTTGGTTACCTTGTGTCTTAGGATGAGGTTCTTTTGCATTTCTGGCCTACGCAGGTCAAGGTATCTATATTTTAGCCTAACAGCCTCTGATGCATCTAGACCATCCTCTATATAGATGGGCGGAGTTTTAGCTTCGGATAGGATTTCTAAGTCTTCAGCAACTGTCTCTTATACACATCT
>DGFG01000033.1 GCA_002391555.1 Firmicutes bacterium UBA3906 | reverse complement strand
CCTTGACTTATCGGATAACAATATATACGATATTTCTCCCCTGCTTGATAAGGAGATAGTAGGCGGACTAATATTAATGCCCAACCCAATATTACAGTCAGGTAATTTGCTGGGGCATATTGAGGATCGTGAAGGTAACAAAATCCCTGTGTACGAGGAGCATGAAGGTAACAAAATCCCTGTAAATGAAAAGCAAGAGCCTACTTTAGCAGAGCAAGAAGAGGACAAGGAAACAAGCAGGCTCCTAAGTATAGAAGCCCTTTTGCTCATAACTATATTCTTAATGCTTATAATAATTGTTTTGTTAATAGTTTTTAGGCGAAAAAAGCAAGAATCTAAGGAGGCATACATTCATAGGTCTTAGCTAGCTGGTTCTATTTTAAAGCCAGCGCTTTCCTGCTCTTTTCTTTTAGAGTAGAACTTCCATATGATTAGACTGTATAAAACTAAAAGGATAGTTGTTACTATACTGCCCTCTAGTCCAAAATCCCCTCCTGAAATAAGGGGGTTACCTAAGGGCTGAGACTTTATAATTGACCCTCCAAGATCCATCCCCGATACAGATATCCCATAGACATTCCCCATAAATAGATTCCAGGTAAAATGCATACCTATTGGCAGCCAGAGTCCTCCTGTTGCCTCCCTTGCCACACCAAAGAGTATGCCTGCTAAGAAAATGTTTATGAGGGGAAGCGGGCTTTGCAGTATATTAGGGTTTGCAATATGTAAAAGTGCAAATAATATCGAGTTTATAAGGATAGACACCCTTGGCCCAAAGTCTCTTTTAATTAGGCTATGCAAGTAGCCCCTACTCAGGTATTCCTCGGAGATAGCCACCCCTATAAACAATACAATAGGATATATTAAAGATAACAATAGATTAAAGTTAAAGCTAATCTCATTTATAACATAGCCCTGCAAAGCCAGCACCAATACAAAGGAAGTAGTAATAAAGGCAATACCCCATAGACAGCCTTGTAGAGCTAGTTTGAACCAACTTTTTTGCTTCCAGCCTAAATATAGGCCCCTCTTTTTATCAAATATCAGGTAGGTCAGCAGAACAGCCCCTATTATGATGATTGGCTGTACTATAAGTAATACCCTGTTTATGTCATACACCATGTCAAAATCAGGAAGACGCCTTATAGCACTAGCAAACAAGAAAAAAGCCATGGTAATAATTAAACCTAGTAATATCGAAAAAACCAGGAATATGCCTGCAAATATGGCTACAAGAACTAGTATCTTTCCTAAAATCCTAAGTGCCTTTAATAATTTATCCTTCAACCTTATACCCCTTCTCTTAAATACTAGCTAGCCCTTTAGCCAAAGTTCCTGCGTCCTGTCAGCTAACTGGCAATACTGTAGTAAGCTGGATTTATGCTTTCTATCATATTACAATATAGGCCTTTTGTCAATTTATACCTGACGGAAAGAAAAAAAGAGCGCGATACTAAATCACGCTCGGCAATTGCTCGCTTACTTTAATTTTACTGCTGATAAGGCTCTAA
Organism: Firmicutes bacterium UBA3906; assembly: GCA_002391555.1. Lineage (GTDB taxonomy): Bacteria > Bacillota > Clostridia > Caldicoprobacterales > DTU083 > UBA3906. Next base: position 1,961 of record DGFG01000033.1, on the reverse strand, counting down.
CTCCTGTCTTTAGCTACTAATTTTTTTCAGTTATTAAGTTAAGCTTTTTAGCCCTATCCTTTATCGGTACCTACTTATAGTTTCATCGCTCCATATATGGACCTCGATATAGCGTTCGGTCCCATACCTTCCATCATCATTCCAATCTTGAGGAAGCCCATACTTGCGGATGATTTCTAGGATTTCTTCATAGGTATAAAGCTTGTGCCTGTATTCCTTGCCATCATTTACTGTTGGACTAAAGGTTGGCATAGAGTCACCATAGGTAAATGAGATAGTCCTTTTATCAAATTCATCAATATGGATCTTTATAAAAGCACTGTTTTCATGCCAGGTGCTCAGCCAGGGGCTATGTTCAACCACCATGTAGTGGGGTGTGGGCCTATGTATAAGGCCCCCTTTTTTGATAAACTCATTTCTAAGAATGTTCTCACAATTATGCCTATACTCTACATACTTATCATGCCTTTGGGCACTTTGAGAGCTAGGCCTTGTTACTTTTATTGTCTCAAGGATAGATTTTGCTTTATCAACTGGCAGCTCTGATAGGCTGACAAAGGGTCCAATTGTCTTGTCAAAATAGTGGTATAGGTAAATTTTAATCACCCCTATTTAAAGCTTGTTCACCTTTTCCTTTTCTACAGTCATTTTCTTAAAATAACTTGCTTTACTTTCACAATCCTTGTGGTCCTACTACTCCATGATAAACATTTTTTCTCTCCATTATTCATAAAGACCCTACAAGACATTATATAGGTCTTTTACAGTACTTATATAAAAGGTTGGCTCGGTTGCCATCAGTTCCTCTTTACTACCAAAGCCATAGCCTACTGCTATCGAATCAATCTTATTATTATGGGCACCTACTATATCATACTTTCGGTCTCCTATCATGACTGTACCCTCTAAGCTAATCTTTGCCTCATCAATTACGGTTTTAATAATTTCACTTTTGTCAGTCCGTGTCCCATCTAGGTTAGCACCACAAACATAGGTAAAGAGGTGTCTTAGCTTGTAGCCTTCTAGTATCTGCTCGGTATAGATTGTAGGCTTTGCTGTGGCAACAAAGAGCTTGCGTCCTTCTGCATGTAGCTTTTTTAATAGATCCTCTATTCCAGGGTACAAGGTATTTGCAAAAACACCATGGTCGGCAAAATACTCCCTGTAGTACTTTACTGCCTGCAAGGCATCCTGCTCTGAAAAACCATAGTAGTTCATAAAGGAGTTCTTTAAGGGAGGTCCGATAAAGGGAACCAGCTCTTCTAGGTCCTCCACTATAATGTTAAACTTTTTTAGTGCGTATTGGGCTGACTTGGTTATACCAGCTTGTGAGTCGATCATTGTGCCATCTAAATCAAATAGAATATTTTTGTACTTCAATCCATTTCCTCCTGTGTTATTTATGTTTCATCTCTATCATTATAATATATACACCCTATTTTACTAGTCTAAAGCATATTATAGGTCATTTAGCTTATAGCATCCTATATTCCATAATAGCCCTTAATAGCCTTGTCGCAAACCACAGTCCCTTTTACCTTTATTGATGAAACTGTCTCCTTTAGTAAATCTACATCTATATCCTTTGCCATCACTAAAAGCCCGACTACCTTTATATTTTGCTTTAGATTCCTTTCCTTGTACTTTCTCAGTTCACTATTCCCAAGTTTAAAGATCCCTAAAAAGTAAGAGTCTTTTTCAATTACTTCATTTACATAGCTATCATACTCTGTCAGGTTTTTTCTGATAGCATTGCGGATAAAATCTGTTCGGTTTGTAAAAAAACCATTCTCCACTAGAATATCGATTTTGCCTAGGTCAACATGGTTGATGTTAATTGTAAGTTTCTCTGTGTTGTCATTAACTTTTTTATTCATAGTCAGTCTCCTCACTTATAAATATCTCCACCATCATATTGCCATCCCTCTGGATGGTTGTCAACATCTAGAAATGGTTTTTGG
>DGFG01000139.1 GCA_002391555.1 Firmicutes bacterium UBA3906 | reverse complement strand
TAGCAGCTGCTTTACCTGGCAAGCTGGCTAAGGCAGTAGAGATGTCAAACCTACTTATGGGCGAAGACATCATTAGAGAAGCAGGTTATATGCTACCTCAAAGTGAAAACACAAAGGACTTTTTACAGTCGCTTCTAGAAAATGAAGAGGCTGAGGATTTCCCCAAGAACTCAGTAGAAAAGCTATTAGAGAGCTTGGGAGAAAATAAAAAAATAGGACAAGGAGAAGAAAAAATGAACTTAAAGGGTACAAAAACAGAAAAAAATCTATTAGAGGCCTTTGCAGGAGAGGCTATGGCAAGGAGCAAGTATACATACTTTGCAAACGTGGCTAGAGAAGAGGGCTATGAGCAGATAGCAGCGATCTTTGAAGGGACAGCCCACAATGAATTAGAGCATGCAAAACTTTGGTTCAAGGCTTTAGGAGAGCTAGGAGATACAGCAGCAAACCTCCTAAGTGCTGCCGAAGGTGAAAACTATGAGTGGACTGATATGTACGAACGCTTTGCCCAGGATGCAGAGGAGGAAGGCTTTACTACTCTGGCAGCCCAGTTTAGGATGGTTGCAGCAATAGAAAAGGCACATGAGGAGAGATACCGCAAGCTCCTTAATAATGTAGAAATGCAAAAGGTCTTTGAAAAATCAGAAGAGACCATGTGGGAATGCAGAAACTGTGGCCACCTAGTTATGGGTAAAAAGGCTCTTAAGGTATGCCCTGTTTGCAAGTATGAGCAAAGTTTCTTTGAAGTAAGGGCAGAAAATTACTAAGGCATAGCTAGCTACCCTAAATCTATAGGTAATAGACTAACTGTAGATATGACAAGTTAAGCTTTTATAAGGTGGGGAGTTCGGACCAAAGGTCTCATTTTAAGCAGGCTAATTTAAAATGAGATCTCACAAGGCCGGACTCCTCTTTTTAGTGCTTTATAAGGCCTTTTATGTTATACTAGTTACAAAAATTAGCCAAGCCTAGTGGAGGAAATGATGGATAAAAAAAGATTAAGGGGCCTATTTACATCAACTATAATTGTTATTGTACTTCTGGCCATAGATCAGGTCACAAAGCTACTAGTCGATGCCTATCTTATGCCCTTAGGGACTAGCTACCCTATTTGGGAGGGGGTTTTTCACCTAACTAGTGTGCACAACAAGGGAGCTGCATTTGGTATGCTGTCTGATAGCTTTATACTATTAGTCAGCTCAAGGATAATAGCCAGCCTCTTAATCTTGTACCTAATAATAAGATACCAGGACAGATGGCACAGGGTCCTGCGTCTATGTCTACTTGCTATATTAGCCGGTGCCCTAGGCAACCTGATAGACCAGCTTGCCTTTGGTTATGTTAGGGATATGTTTGATTTTCGTTTGATTAACTTTGCAGTCTTTAATGTTGCCGATTCATATATCACAGTAGGGGCAATAGCAATGGCAATATTTATCCTCTTTACTCCAGAGGGTGACCTTATAATGGAAAGGCTATCTAGCAGCAAAAAGGAGAAGGCGGGAGACGGGCTAGATGGAGAAGATGGCCCCGTTGATTGTGATAAAGGCAATAGGCTAGACACAGGAGATGGGACACAAAAGGAGGACGCAGGAGACAGAGGATATGGGGAGATGGACCACTAGGGGAGGATATATATATAGCTTAGTATTGTAATACTTATACAGGGGATATTGGCCTAATACAGCTTTATTCCTTTTATGCTAGCTAAACTTGCGCTTAAAAAGAAAAGAAGTTTGGCTAGATTGTTTTTATAGCTAAAAGCTAAATAAGAGACTAAAAATTCGCATTAAATGGACCGGTTAGGCATTATTGCATGTCTTGTACTAGTCTTGTTTTCACATACTAGAGATGATAAATTATATATGATGGCTTAAATAGGGGAGAAAAAAATGCTAGTAAAAATAAAAAAACTAAGAGAGAATGCCAAGCTACCCGAGTATGCCCATCCAGGGGATGCGGGTATGGACCTGTTTTCTGCACAGGAGCTTTTAATAAATCCTGGTGAATCTGCCCTTGTGGCTACAGGGATAGCCATTGAGCTACCAAGGGGGACAGAGGCTCAGGTTAGGCCCAGGAGTGGCCTTGCCTTAAAGCATCAGATAACAGTTTTAAACACTCCTGGTACTATTGACGAAGGCTACAGGGGAGAGATAGGTGTAATATTAATTAACCATGGAAGGCAGGTCTTTAAGGTAGAAGAGGGTATGAAGATAGCTCAAATGGTTATAAATGAGGTTATAAAACCTAGGTTAGTAGAGTGTAGTGATCTTTCTACTAGTGAAAGGGGCCAAGGGGGCTTTGGGTCAACAGGGGTGTAGGCCTTGGATTCGAGCCTAGGCCACAGGCCTTAAGTTATGACTATGGCTATTGTTTTTATTTATGGCCTTTAATGGCTATTGGATTTATCTAGTGGTATTTAAGTTAAAAAACTACTTTAAGATAATTAATCAATAAACGAGGGGTTATTCGGGTGAGCAGAACAAAAGGAAAATTTAAAACTATAGCCCTCTTGCTTTTTATACTAGTCTTTAGCTTGTCAGCCTGCAAGGACAGTAGTGGGACTGACATTGTAGTAGAAAAATCAAGAGTTAACCTTATATACCCCAGAGATGGTAGTGGCGGTATCCAAAGAATGATGACTGAGATTGAGGACCTGCGTGGGGACCTAATCATAAATGCTGTAGAGGTAGCAGGAGACCGTGATGGATATTTTAGGGCCTATACTGCCATGCTCGCTGCCTTGCAAAGGCAGCCAGACCTTTTGATAGTACATGATACCTGGCTAGCAGAACTAGCTGCCAAGGGCCTACTGATGAAGCTAGGGGACCAGGAGCTTGCAGAGCTTGAAAATTACTATTTTCCTGGTATGGTTGATGCGGTTACCTGGCAAGGGGACAAATACGGCATACCCCTTTGGCAGGACATGCCTCTTTTATACTATAGGACAGACCTTTTGGACTCAAGTCCTAATAGCCTAAACCAGTTAGCCAAGACAGCATGGGAGGGCATAAATAATTATAGTCTAAGCTACGGATTGATATTCCCAGCCAATAACCTGCATACCAGGGCAAGCTTTATGGCCAGCCTACTTATTTCCTATAATGCACTCCCGGACTTTTCAAAAGAACCTATAGTCTACAATGAGGCCAATCTATTGGCAGCTCTAAAGCTCCTTACCAGCATGATAGAAGAGGGTACCCTATCAAAGGATGTATTATCTATGAGTATAGACGACACAAGGACCGTATTTGAGTCGGGTAATAGTCTATTTATGTTAAACTGGTCCTATGCCAGTAGGCTAATTGATAGGCCAGAGTCTCTACTAGTGGGTAGGGCAGGCACATGTCCCATTCCCATGGCGAGTGAAGACCTTGACCAGGCTGGCCTTAGCAGTGGTTGGGTCATGGCTACAAGTAGCCAAACTATTCAAGAGACAGGGGTAAAGGCTATCATAGGTTACCTTTCAGCCAACAATAATCAAAGGCGTATGGCAATGGAAAGCGGCCAGATGCCAGCTAGGGCTATCCTCTATGAGGATAAGTCTTGGCAAGAGGCCATAAATATATCCAGCACTCTATCAACACTAATGGAAACAGGCCAACCTTTAAAAACAGGGATCAGGCCAGAAAACTGGACCTATCTTTTGTCAGACCTGTTGGTTAGGGCTTTTAATGATGCTAGTGCAGAGGATCTTTTTAATTACTTTACTAGTCAAATTGAACCCGGACCAGATTCTCAAGGCTAGGTATAGCTAGCTAAGCTTTTCTGTTTACTTGATACTTACTAAAAAGGAGGAGAACCGATTGTCCTATATGGAGGTTTTCAATCAAATAAAGCAAGATAGGATAGGTTCATTGTACCTTTTTTACGGGGAAGAGGACTATGTAAAGGCAGAGGCCTTAGACCAGCTAAAGGAAAAGCTACTTGGGCCTGGTCTTATGGACCTAAACTACCATGTCCTAGAGGGGGCAAACGTAGCAGATTCTGATATTATAAATGCTAGTGAAACCCTCCCCCTTATGGCTGACAGGAGGCTGCTTGTTATAAAAAACCACCCTAGTCTTACAAGCCGAGGTTCAAGTGACAGCAAGGAACTAGAGAGTTATTTGGCTAGGTTACCGGCTAGCACCTGTCTTGTGTTTTTTACCGATGGCGCAATAGACAAAAGGAAAAACCTTTACAAGGCTATAGCAAAGTATGGGATGGTAGCAGAATTTCATCTGCTAGATAGAGTTGACCTTAGAAAGTGGACCAGCAGGGAGTTTAGAAATAGTAACAAGCAAATATCCAAGGAGGACCTGGACTTTTTTTTAGATAGGGCAGGTAATGTCCTAGAGCATATAAGAAATGAGCTAAGCAAGCTAGTTTCCTACACTGGGGACAAGCCTCTTATAACTAGGGAAATGATTGAGCAAATGGTTGCCCCTACTGCTGAATATACTGTCTTTCAGCTAATTGACGCCATAGCTGGCAGGCAGGAAAAGCAAGCTTTAAAGCTACTTGACAAGTTTCTTGATAATAACGCAAATATCCACCTTATAATTACCATGCTGTACAAGCAGTTTAGGAACATGCTGCTTTGCAAGGAGTATAGTAGTCTTGGCCTTACACCTAACCTTATAGTTGACAGGCTGTCTGCTATAGATAGGAGAAAGGTCCATCCCTATGTTGTGAAAAAATGTAGCCAGCAGGCCCGAAGTTTTACTACAAGCCAGCTAAAGTCAGCTATAAGAGCCTGCTCTGACCTTGACCAAAATTCAAAAGCAGGCAAGATCGAAGTCCGATTAGGCCTAGAGCTACTAATAGTAAGGCTGTGTAGTCAAAATATGAGCCTGTCAAGCTAAAAAAAGGATAGACCTGAGATTGTCAGGCTAGACAGCAATTAAACACCTATAAAGCAAAAGAAGCTTCTCCTTTAATAAAGGGAAGCTTTCATTTTATGAGCTAATATAAATCTGCTATAATTAATAATCCTTAAATTAAACCTTATTCTTGCCCGGCTGCGTTCAATCGAAGAGCCAATTTTGCCTTTTTACGATTAGCAGCATTCTTGTGGATAGTACCCTTTGCAGATGCCTGGTCAATTTTTTTAACGATGTCTGGATACATATTTTTTGCAGCCTCTAGATCATTGTTAAGTAATGCAGCCTCATACTTTTTAATGGCTGTTTTAAGAGCGGACTTTCTCATCTTATTCTTTAGGGTCTTAGCCTGTGTAACCTTCATTCTTTTTTCAGCTGACTTAATATTTGGCAAATTCTTCACCTCCCCGATAAAAATCAACGTTTAATATTTTACCATGGATACTTTAGATTGGCAAGGAAAATTGAAAAGAATAAAAGATTTTATTGAGGCTATTATAAATAAATGAAGTAAAATGGCAAATGAAAGGATGGTTGTTGGACCAAATGGCAGAAAAGTTAACTATAAGAACAGACCTGGCAATGGAATCTAGGGAAATGGCCCAGCAGGGAAGTAGTCAAGAACTGCCAGGAGTTGTGGTAGACAGTGTCAGTCTCAAGGATATAAAGATTACCAGGGTAGAGGTTACCTCTGCTGATGGGGAGCAGAGGATTGGCAAGCCAGTAGGTAACTATATCACCCTAGAAGTGCCAGGCATAAAGGACAGAGACCCCGAATATGAGGAGAGGGTGTCAAAACAGTTAGCTGAGGAGATCCAAAGGCTAGTTGACCTTGAGGATAATAGTACAGTCCTAATAGTCGGGCTTGGAAACTGGAATGTTACCCCTGATGCAGTAGGACCCAAGGTAGTAGATAAGATAATGGTTACCAGGCATATCTTTGAATTTGTTCCCGACCAGGTAGATGACAGGATGAGACCAGTGTCTGCAATTAGTCCTGGTGTACTTGGCATTACTGGAGTAGAAACAGGAGAGGTTATACAGGGACTTGTGGAAAAGATAAAGCCGGATCTGGTCATAGCAGTTGATGCCTTGGCATCCCGTAGGACCCAGCGTATAGGGACAACCATTCAAATAGCCGATACAGGGATCAATCCTGGCTCAGGTATCGGCAACAAGAGGATGGGCCTTAACAAGGAGACTCTAGGTGTACCAACCCTAGCAATAGGTATACCTACAGTGGTCTATGCATATACCATCGGTAGAGATGCCATAGAGATGGTAATAGAAGAGCTAAGTGAAAATATAAAGCCTGGTAGCGAAATGGAAAGGCTAATAAACACAATGGACCAGGACCATATTGATAGGGTGATAAATGAGGTTTTGGCCGAGGGCCTTGGCGACCTAGTAGTAACCCCTAAAGAGGTTGATATCTTGATAGACGATGTTTGCCGCATTATTGGCAATGGGATAAACCTAGCTATCCATCGGGGTCTTAGTCTTGAGGACATCAATAGATTTTTGCATTGACCTTGGCCGGCAAGAGTTTTTTTAGATTACAAAGGTCTTTTTTATAAAGAAAGCAAAGCTATATCATAGGATCCTCCCCTTTTGAATAAGATATTTAAAGGGATACTCTTATCAGGGGGAATGGTGACAGATGCGCAGGCGACCAAGGGTGACTTTTTCATCTAATATAGCTTTTAATATCATAGCTAGTATACTAGCTATTGCTATACTAATTTTAACCTTAAATCTTATCTTTACAAAGCCCTTGGCTCCTAAGCCAGATGGCATAGAAGATATTGCTGATTTATCAGATGTTAGTGGCCTTAACCCCCACTATAAATCAATACTTATAAGGAGTATACCTATGCTGGCCAGGGGGGAAGACCTTAAAGGTACTGGCATCCTGTCAGGCTTTTTAAGACTAGTCTTTCCAAACTTTGCGGATCCTAAAGGGATAGTCAGCCAGCAAATCCCCTACCTGTCTAATCTAGATGGGGGTGGCAGCCATGCTGTAGAGGCTGTTAGTAATTTACCTGACCGGGCCTTAATTGATAGGTATGAGAGGGAAGAGGTCAATTATGGTGAGGTATCCGATGAGATCAAAATAATCATTGAGGGTCTAGAGCCGGATAACAAGCCCATAGATATGAAGGGCAAGGGGGCACAGGTCCTTATCTACCATACCCATTCTAGGGAGGCATACAAGCAGGATCCAGTAAACCCCTATAAAGAGGTAGCCAGAGAAGCCTTTAGGTCAAACGATTTTAACCATACAGTAGTAGATGTAGGGAGGGTATTTACAGACCACCTTATTTCTATGGGTATACCGACCATACATGATACTACAGACCATGAGGGTAATGATTATAATGCTTCATATTCAAAATCCTTAAAGACCTTAGAAAAACGGATAAAGGACCATGATTCTCTGCAGGTTTTTATCGATCTACATAGAAACTCCTATGGGAAAGATTCAAGGAAAAATCCTGATGACGAGGTAGTTATTATAAATGGGGAGAGGGTAGCAAAGCTTTTTGTTGTAATAGGTACAGGAGAGGGCGTGGTTGGTGGCTTTAATAGCAAGCCAGACTGGCAGGAAAATGCAAAGTTTGCTATGACACTGACTAACAGGATAAATGAGCTCTACCCTGGCCTAGCCAAGGATGTTTACTATAAAAGGGGCAGGTATAACCAGCATGTATCAACAAAGGCCATCCTAATTGAGGTAGGCAGTACCTATACAACTCAAAAGGAGGCCGAGAGGGCGACCAAGTATCTAGCAGAGGCCCTAAGTCAAATATTTGAATAGTTAGATGCCCTCCTATAATAAAGAAAGTTAATAAAGAAAAAGCTTTTTAGCTGGTAAGGAAAAGGGCAAGATAAGGGATAAGATTCAAGTTAAAAGACAATAGGTGTCTAGCCGCAAGCAACTAGTCTAGGTAGATACTTATTGCTTTTTTTTATGCAATTCTTTATTATAGATATGATATACTCATTTAAAAGATTTTAGAAAACATATAATTGCAAGGAGGCAATATTACTATATGCTAGGAAAAAGGCAGGACAGGACAAGAAATTTTTGCATAATAGCACATATTGATCATGGAAAGTCTACCCTCGCTGATCGACTGATGGAAAGGACTGGTGCCATAAGCCAAAGGGAGATGGAAAACCAGCTTTTAGATACCATGGACCTTGAAAAGGAAAGGGGCATAACCATAAAGGCGACAGCAGTAAGACTTAAATATGTAGATGAGCAGGGGGAGGAGTATACCTTTAACCTTATTGATACACCAGGCCATGTGGATTTTAACTATGAGGTATCAAGGAGCCTTGCTGCCTGTGAGGGAGCCCTTTTAGTTGTAGATGCTTCCCAGGGTATAGAGGCACAGACCCTGGCAAATGTCTACCTTGCTATGGAGCATGATTTAGAGCTTATACCTGTAATAAATAAGATAGACTTAGAAAGTGCCCAGCCAGACCTTGTTAAACGTGAAATTGAGGATATTATAGGCCTTGATGCTGAGAAGGCCCCCTTGGTTTCTGCAAAAAGTGGGATTGGTATTGACGAGGTTTTAAAAAGTATAGTTGAAAATATTCCACCACCATCCGGTGACGAAGATGCCCCCTTAAAGGCCCTGATATTTGACTCGGTCTATGACAATTACCGCGGAGTAATCGCCTACATCAGGATAATGGAAGGTAGGGTAAAGCCCGGTGACAAGATAAAGATGATGGCTACTGGCAAGGAGTTTGAGGTTACAGATGTGGGTACCTTTAGCCCAATGCTAACATCAGCTCAGGAGCTAGTGGCTGGTGATGTTGGCTATCTAGCAGCTAGCATTAAAAATGTAAGTGATACCCAGGTGGGCGATACTATTACAAATGCCAAGAACCCTACAGACAAGCCCCTGCCTGGCTACAAAAAGGTTAACCCCATGGTCTATTGTGGTATTTATCCAGCAGATGGAGCCAAGTACAATGACCTGAGGGAGGCCCTAGAAAAGCTACAGATAAATGATGCCTCCCTGTCCTATGAGCCAGAGACTTCTATTGCTCTAGGCTTTGGCTTTAGATGTGGATTTTTAGGCCTTTTACATATGGAGATTGTCCAGGAAAGGCTAGAGAGGGAGTATGACCTTGATCTTGTTACTACAGCACCATCTGTTATCTACAAGGTCAAAAAGACAAATGGAGACCTACTGGAAATCACCAATCCAACCAATTTGCCAGCAGTAGATGAGATTGAACATATGCAAGAGCCTATGGTCAGGGCTCAGATTATGACCCCATCTGATTATGTAGGCCCAATAATGGAGCTGTGCCAGGACAGACGAGGGGTATATAAAACCATGGAATATATTGAGGAAACAAGGGTACTAATGACCTATGACCTACCCTTAAATGAGATAATCTATGACTTTTTTGATGCCATAAAGTCAAGGACTAGGGGCTATGCTTCCTTTGACTATGAGCTAATAGGTTATGAGACCACAGACTTAGTAAAACTAGACATACTACTAAATGGGGATGTAGTAGATGCCCTTTCTCTCATTGTCCACAAGGATAATGCCTACAAGAGGGGTAGGCTAATTGCTGAAAAGCTCAAAGAGCTAATACCCAGGCAAATGTTTGAGATCCCCATACAGGCAGCTGTCGGTAGCAAGATAATAGCCAGAGAGACCGTAAAGGCCCTTCGCAAAGATGTTTTAGCAAAATGCTATGGTGGAGACATAACTAGAAAGAAAAAACTCTTAGAAAAGCAAAAGGAAGGGAAAAAGCGGATGAGGCAGATAGGTTCTGTTGAGGTTCCGCAGGAGGCCTTTATGGCTGTACTAAAGATGGATTAGATAGGGAGTTTTGATTATGGAGGCAAGGGAAAGAAAGGGAATAGGCCTATATATACACCTTCCTTTTTGCAAGACAAAGTGTCATTACTGTGACTTTGCATCCTATGCAAATAAGGGGGCTTTAATGGGTCCTTACCTAGATGCCCTTAAAACAGAGTTGAGGTCCTATAAGCTAGACAATGACCATATTCTTATCAATACAATATTTGTGGGTGGGGGAACTCCCACCCTTTTTAGTGGAAAAGACCTAGTGGACCTGCTGAGCTTTATAAAAGCTAGCTTTACTATTACAGATGATGCAGAGATTACAATCGAGTGCAATCCTGAGACTGTCGACAAGGAAAAGCTAAGGATCCTATTAGCTGGAGGCTATAACAGGCTGAGTCTTGGCCTACAGGCGTGGCAGGATAGGCACTTAAGGCTTTTAGGTAGGGGCCATAGTAGCCAGGATTTTTTAAATGCAACAAGCTGGGCCAAGGACCTAGGCTATAAAAATATTAGTGGCGACCTGATATTTGCATTACCTGGCCAGACTCTTGAGGACTGGCTAGAGAGCCTAAACAATGCAGTAGCAGCAGGTATAGACCACTTATCTACCTACAGCCTTAAAATAGAAGAGGGTACTAGGCTCAAGCTCTTAAAGAACAAGGGTATCATAGAGGAGATGGAGGATAGCAAGGAACGAGACCTCTATCACAGGGGTATAGACCTGCTTGATGGTCTAGGTTTCTACCAGTACGAGATATCAAATTTTTCAAGGCCCGGCTACGAAAGTAGGCATAATTTAAACTACTGGAAAAATGGTCAGTATATAGGCGTAGGTTCCGGGGCCCATTCCTACTATGCTGGTATCAGATGGGCCAATACAGCAAGTATTGAGGAATATATAAAAGGGGTAAAGAGCCAAGCTATCACTGTATATAGAGAAGAAATCAGCAAAGAAGACGAGATATTTGAGACCCTAATGCTTGGCTTTAGACTTAATGCAGGTATAGATAAAGAGGACTTTAAGGCTCGGTTTGGTTTTTCTATAGAGGATAGGTTTAAAAAGCAGCTTAAAAGCTTAAAGGACAAGGGTCTAATAAAAGAGGATAATAGCTGTCTCTTATACACATCT
>DGFG01000149.1 GCA_002391555.1 Firmicutes bacterium UBA3906 | reverse complement strand
CAAGCTCAAAGTACTGGGCAAGACAGGTAACTGGTACGAGGTTGAATACAAGGGCGTAAAACGCTATGTAAGTGCCGATTATCTGAATGTACAAGAAAGCACTGGAACTAGCCAGCAAACAATAGGAACAGTAAATGCAAGTGCACTCAATGTACGAACTGGCCCAGGTACTAGCTACAAGGCTGTAGGTTATGTTACCAAGGGGACCAAGCTTACCATACTAGGCAAGAGTGGAAGCTGGTACAAGATAAACTACAAGGGTGCCACAAGGTATGTAAGTACAAGCTATGTCACTGTAAGTGGCCAATCAAGTGGCAACACAAGTACAAGCAGAACAGGCACTGTTACAGCCTCAGCCCTAAATGTACGGTCTGGCCCAGGTACCAATTATAAGATAGTATCAAGGCTAGTCCGCAACAACAAGGTTACCATAACAGGTACTAGTGGTAAGTGGTACAAGATAAGGCTAAATAACACGACTGCATATGTACATTCAGACTATATTAAGTAGCTATAGGGAAAAAGTACCGCTATATTATCAAAGATAAATATTCAAATAAAGATGAGCGGTTGGATTGATTTCCAACCGCCTTTTTTAAGCTTAGCAAACAATTATAAATAGTTAATGGAGGGGTTTTTCAAAATGTGGGACATTATTATGGGTTATCTAATGGTACCCGGGCAGGAGTTAGTCAATCTACTTGTTTCCCTTTTGTTTTCTGTGGTCTTGTCAGTATTTATTGCTATAGTCTACAGGGTAGTCCACAGGAGCATGACCTATGAGCCGGGCTTTTTGACGACCATAGCAGGAATAGGGCCAATAGTAACTATGGTTATGTTCTTTATTCAGGGCAACCTTGTATTATCCTTAGGTCTAGTTGGGTCACTATCCATTATCCGCTTTAGGACCCCAATCAAGGATTCTAGGGACATGGTCTTTATTTTCTGGTCTATAGGTGTAGGTCTAGGCTGTGGTACCTATAATTGGACCATAACGATTGTCTCTACTTTGATAATAGCCCTGCTAGTGACAGTTCTTTTCCTCTTAAAGCACAAACGGACTGTCCGCGGCGAGTACATACTAGTAGTTTCGGGCAAGGGGGACCTGCCTTCAGGCCAAGTAGAAAAGGTCCTATCTTCCCAGCAACTATATGCACGAATAAGAACCAAGCAGCTAGAGGCTGAAAAATGGGAGCTCATTTATGAGCTTGTCGTTCCAAAAGCTGACTCAATAGATGGCCTAGTTGAAAGTATAAAAGACCTAGAGGGCGTCAGCAGGGTATCTCTTTTGGCACCCCAGCTAGCTTTACCTGTCTAGGCCAGCCTATATGGGGGTTACTATGAGAGAAAGAACTAGGTATGAAAGCAAATACAAGCTAGATTACAGGAGCTACCAGCAAATAAAAAACGCCATAAGGCCTTATATGGAAGAGGATATCTATACCAAGATAGCAAACCATGAACAGGGCTATCTGGTAAAAAGCCTTTACTTTGATAGCTTTGACTATCAGGCCTACAGGGAAAAGGACCAGGGGGACTATGGAAGGGTAAAGCTTAGGATAAGGTCCTATACTGACCAAGCCGACCCTAACTCAAACCTATCCGTTGAGTTTAAGACCAAGTTTGGCAATGTGATGAAAAAGTTTGCAACCTTTGTTTCATTAGAAGAATATGAGACCTTTATTACAAGCTTGCATTGGCCACAGATAAGAAACTCAGTTATGGAGGATTTTGAGCGACTAACCCTACTACAGGGTATGCGACCTAAAACCATAGTTAGGTACCGGAGAGAGGGCTTTAAGTCAAGGGATGGGGATGCCCTTAGGATTACCCTAGACCACAGGGTGGAAAGTGCTGCTGCCGATTTCCTCTTTCAAGAGGATGTATTTTTCAAGGAGCATGCCTATGGTACAGTTGTTTTGGAGATAAAGGCGGATATGGAAAAACCAAAATGGTTAAGCCGCTTAGTAAGAGACCATGAACTAAAGGCTGTATCCAATAGTAAGTATGGACAGAGTATTGAAATATCCAGGCCCGATACAATGGCCTTTGGACAAATCTTAGATAAAGAAGACCTACTAGACAGTTTTTCACCTGGCTTTGACCCAGGCTTTAATCTATAACAGACTTTTATTTTGCTTGATTCTAAGAAGGGAGTAGCAGGCTATGAAGCAGATCATTTCATTGATCATAGTAATATTACTCGTTGGTTTAGCCTTGTTTTTTGGCTATACTAGCTATTATGCCAAAAAAGAAAGCTCACCGGCTACCAGGGTTTTAATAAATGAAGTGATGGCTTCAAACAATAGTTTTATAGCAGATGATGATGGAGATTTTTCTGACTGGCTAGAGCTTTATAATACAGGGCCAGATAAGGTCAATATAGGTGGTTGGTATTTGTCAGATGAAAAAGGGGTACTCAAGTGGCAATTCCCAGAGGATACCTTTATAAAGGCTAAAGGCTATATGCTTGTATGGGCATCTGGCAAGGATAGGGGCCAGGCTAATGGGCCTTGTCATACCAATTTTAGGCTATCTAGCTCTGGAGATAGGGTCTTTTTATACAATTCAGATGGAATAGAGCAAAGTAGTATCGAATTTCCCTCCCTAGCTAGCAATATGTCCTATGGAAGGGAAACAGAGAGGAGCCTGAGGGCTAGCATATTTGAAAAGGCTACACCTGCCACTACTAATGCAGGAGGACTCCTCCTTGAAAAAGGGCTTGAGGCCCCAGGTTTTTCCCATGTAGGGGGCTTTTATAAGAATGCTTTTTCACTTAGCCTTAGGACCAATGACCCAAAGGCCCAAATCAGGTACACCCTTGACGGGAGTGAACCAGATGAAAACTCACCCCTATATACCGGTCCAATAAAGATACAAGATAGGTCTACAGAAGAGGACCTATATACAGGTATAAGGACCAGTCTTCCTGGCCGAGACCTTGGCCCGATTCAAACTAGAAAGGGTACAGTCGTCAGGGCTAGAGCCTTTAAGGATGGCTATAAGGCAAGTGAGATAGTAACCAGTACATACTTTGTTGATAGTAAAATTAAGGACAGGTACCAGCTTCCTGTGCTTTCTCTTACAACCGATCCAGATAACCTCTTTGATAGGGAAAAGGGAATCTATGTGCCAGGGGCAATCTTTGATGACTGGAAGCTTAATAATCCCTTTGAAAATCCAGGGTCTGATGCACCGGCTAACTATCATCAAAGGGGCAGGGCTTGGGAAAGGCCTGTTTACCTAGAATACTATGATATAGCCGGTAGGCAGCTACTGGCCCAAAATGCTGGTATAAGGATCCATGGTGGCCTAACCTCCGCCAAGGCACAAAAGAGCCTCCGCCTATATGCCAGAACTGACTATGACCCTTTAAACCTATTCGCCTTTGACCCCTTTGCAGATCTAGGAGGGGCCAGTGGCCTAGCTACAGACCTAGGATATAAACGGTTAGTCTTAAATAACGCTGGCGATGACTGGGAATATGCCGGTATGCGCAACAGCCTAATCCAAGGCCTTGTGGCCCATAGGGACTTAGCTACAATAAAAAGCAGCCCCCTTGTAGTATTTATAAACGGTGAATTTTGGGGTATCCATTATATACAGGAGAGGCTTGACCGCTTTTATTTAGAGGGCCATTACGGGGCCGATCCAGACAAGCTTGTACTATTAGATAACAATGGTGAATTAAATGAGGGCAAGCCAGGGGATGAGGCAGACTATTTCAAGATGCTCGACTTTATCCTAAGCCATGACTTATCTGTTAAAGACAATTATCTTAAGGTTAAAGGGCTACTAGATATAGACAATTATTTAGATTACTTTGTGGTAAACACCTATGCAAATAATGTGGACTGGCCCCATAATAATGTAAGACTATGGAGATACAAGGGCCAGGACCAAAGCGGTGAAACAAAAGATGAGGATAGTATAGACCAGCTTTTGCTAGATCAGGACAGGGCAGATGGAGATAGGATAGGCCAGGAAAAGACTGGTGAGGATAAGTATCTTATAGATAAGGAGACTGACCATCTAGACGGACGTTGGCGCTTTGTCCTATACGATCTTGATCTAGGCTTTGGACTTGGCCAGGATGCTAGCTTTAATATGCTTGACTGGGCAACTAGGCGGCAGAGCCCTGAAACCGGCGAGCAATGGCCTGGCATAATAATAAATGGTCTCCTGGAAAATCAGGATTTTAGGTATGAACTTATAAACAGGTATGCTGACCATATGAATACATCCTTTAGGGAGGATGTGGTTTTAGAGAGGATAGACAGGCTAGCAAACATGCTAATGCCATCGATCAAGGACCATCTTTCAAGGTGGGCCCTACATGGTGGGTCTGTGGCTAGCTGGCAGGAGGAGGTCGACAAGCTTAGGGATTTTGCCGAGCAAAGACCTGCCTACCTTAAAGACCATATCATGGATATGTTTGGCCTTGAGGGTACAGTTAATGTAAGGGTAAACAATACAAACACTAAGGGTGGCTTTATAAGGATAAACTCTATAGATATAGTCAAGGCCACTCCTGGAGTAGGGGATGAAAGTAGCTTTACAGGCCAATATTTCAAGGCTGTACCTATAGAATTGACTGCCCAGGCTATGCCAGGCTATAAATTTGCTGGCTGGCAAGGTCTAGACCAGTACCAGGATATAGAGCAGATAGGGGATAGGTTAAGGATTATCCCAAAGGGTGATATTGAAATAACTGCAAGCTTTAAGCCCCTGCCTATTAGAAAAGCTATATCAGCCCTCTTTATTGGCCTCTTAATTGTGATAGGGATTGCAATTATACATGCCCTGCTAAACCTTATACCCATTAGAAAAGGGAAAATAAAATAATAAAGCAAATAAATAAACAAAGACGTGTTCTTTATTTAGAACACGTCTTTCTTTTATTGATATATTTTTAGCTGCTTACAGATAAAGCTTAGCTGATAGCTATAAAGTTTGGACGATTTTGGCCGGTTACATATTAAAATTTAACCTTTCCTTTAAAGCTTAGAGTCTACTTTGTCCTAATTGTTATTAGTGACTGACTCTTTTTCGTCTGCCCCATATATAAACTCGTGGAGCAACTCTTTGTTTTTCTCTATATCTGGGTTTAAGACCCGCATCTTTCTAATGGTTTCATCCTTATAGTGGCCATC
>DGFG01000098.1:1628-5852 GCA_002391555.1 Firmicutes bacterium UBA3906 | reverse complement strand
GGGAGAGGCGATAAGTGGGCCAAAGTCTGTCATGGCACCAATACACAAAAAGATCATAGGTGGATATATACCTAGCTCGATACCCTTGTATAAATAGTAGATTAAACCGCCCTCGTCATAGGAGGAAAGCCCTGCAAGCGGCACATTGGCTATCATCATGCCAAAGGCCAGGGGCAAAAGTAGTAATGGCTCATATTTTTTATATATGGCTAAATAGGCCAATAATAAGGAAAGGCATACCATAACAATCTCAGGTATACCCATTCCCAGTAAAGAAAAATCGCTCAAAAACTCGAACAATTTTGTCAATAATATCAGCTCCTAGTAATTATACTACAACTTCTTGTAATCATTGTCGACAATAATTGCTTCAAGCTTTTCTCCCTTCTTGCACATTGGACATTTGTCCTGATCGAAAATCTGGTAGCCTTCGATGTCTTCACTAGTAAACATAGAATGTATCTTTTGGTCATCTAGTTGTGGCTGGGCACTAAATAGAGCGGATATGCCTACTACCTTGCCCCCGTAATAATTGATAAATTCTAATGTTTTGTCAAGGGTTATGCCTGTAGCTATGGCTGAAACCAGGAGAAGAACGTTTTTGTTAAGTATTAGTTCTTCTAGATTGCTTGTAAAAATAAGTTTTCTGTTAACATTTAGCCTTGGCCTTAGAACATGGATTTCTCTGCCACTATTCATAAGAGATGTACCTTCTGTAAGGAGCTCTTGAGCCAAATAAGCTCCTACTATTTCTGTCCTCTCCATGCACAAAATAGTGTCTACTAGTGTAGTTGATCTATAGGGTATGGCTAAATCTCGGGCCACCTCACGGGCTAGGTTTGCATTAGTCTTTAAGCTGGAAAGCTTTAAGTAATGGGTAACATGAAACCTATTTGTTGCATAGTGTCCTGGGATTACATTCACGCTTATTGTCGGATTGTCGGGTAGTGAGACTGTAAGGACCTTTTTATCCACAAAGATCACTCCTTTTTTTAAATTTGTCTGTCCACTATTTCTTCCCTACACAGCTATGAAGTTGTGTATTAATTTTACATGATAAATAGCTTTATCACAAGTCATATTAAGGCAAAGGGGCTTAGGTCTTTCTACCAACTAGTTCATCTAATAACTCTACTATGGGCTCCTTTGCCTTTCTGTCAGGTAGCTGACTTAGAATATCATGACACCTTTGTATGTAGGTCTTGGCTAGGTCTCTTGCATAAGCAAGGCCCCCACTCTCTTCAACTAGCTGGCTAACCCTTTTAATATCCTCTTGGTCTAGGTCATCCCTACCCATATAGGCTAGAATCCTGTCCCTAAAAAGGTCATTTTCATAGGTATGGATGACCGGCAGGGTGTAAACTCCCTGCTGAAAATCGCTGAGCCTTGGCTTGCCTAATTGGGATTCATCTCCCATAAAGTCTAAAATATCATCGGTTATCTGAAAGGCCATGCCAAAATTGTGGCCTAGCCTCCTAAGCAGCCTTGCATCATTTGGGCTACATTTAGCCTCCACAGCCCCAACATAGGCGCTTAGGGAAAAGAGGACAGCGGTTTTCCTGCCTATCCTTTTTAGGTAGCTAAGAATTGAAACCTGGCTTTTGTATCTTGCCTCAAACTGGTCTATCTCCCCCTCACATATAGCCTTTATGGCCCTTGATAAATAGTGCATGTTTTCAGCTGAAGTGGTCTGGGTTATAAGAGAAAAGGACCTGGTAAAAAGGAAGTCTCCAGTAAACACTGCTACGTCATTACCAAAGCGACTACCTGTTGTAGGCCGCCCCCTCCTTAGCTTGGAGTCATCTATAACATCATCATGTACTAGGGTAGCCATATGTAGTATCTCCACTGCGCTAGCTAAGGGTATAAGGGTTTTCCTATTATACTTTCCAAACTGGGCAGCTAGGAGCAAGATTGCCGGCCTTAGCTTTTTACCTCCCCTATCTAATAGGTCCTCCAGGGCCTGCCTGAGGACTCCCTGCTTTGATTTTAGACTTTCCCTTATCTGCTGATCAACTAGGCTCAAGTCCTCATATATATCTATATGCCTTTTCCAAATTTTCATAAGTGCTTTTCTCTCTTTCTGCAAATACTAGGTTGTTAAAGCCTTTTTTATTACAAAAAAGTTTATTATATATCTTGAAACAAGGCCTACAAAGTAACCCGTTATTACCGATGATAGCATCAGGATAGGTAGGTAGGTAAACATTATACCAAAGGTCCCATACAGGCTTGAGGCTACAAGTAGCTGGCCTAGGTTGTGAAAGACTGCTCCAGCCGTTGATATCCCCATAAGGGTAAAATAGGGTCTAAACTTCTGGTAGAGCAGGGCCATTATCAGGGTGGCTAATATACCACCTGCCAGGCTATAGAGGATGCTAGAGGGATTACCACCGATTAAGGGACCTAGTAGGGACCTTATAAGGGTAACGACCAGAGCCTCCTTAAAGCCAAAGAGGCTAAGGGTTACAAGGGCCATAATATTGGCAAGGCCTAGCTTTGCTCCTGGTGCCAGGGGTGGAATAAAGGACTCAAAATAGTGGATAACCAGGGCTAGTGATATTATAAGTGACAGGTAAACCAGCTTTTTTACTTTGCTCATAGTATTTTCTAGCCTCCTAGGATGATATATCATCCACAGCTGGCTCTTCTCCTTGTCCTATGATAGAAACAACCAACCTATGGGGCAGGCATACCAAGGTTTCTCCAGGCCTTTTAATATAGCCCCAGTTAACGCAGAGCTTGTCCTGGCAATTTGCCTCCTTTATATATACCCCTTGATTGGTCATTATCACAAGATTGTATTTATCGCCACCGGCATCCACCCTGATTATCTCTTCCCCATCACCGGTTGGCAGATCATATAGTCCGATTGTATCATCTCCTAGCCTAATAGAGACCTTTCTTAGGTCAGAAGCAGACCCCATTAGCCTAAGGCCTAAAAAACTAGCTCCTATTAAAAGGACAATGAATATATAAACCAATATATCGCCAAACTTAAAATACTGCCTCATATGTTAGACTCCTTGGATAATTAGCTAAATTCCACTTTTATACTATCATACCCTTAAGTATATGTGAATATTGTAGCCTAAAAAGTTTAAAGGTTAAATTTATGGGTATTTAAGTATAGTTAAAATGCTCTCCCTGTGCTAAAATTAAGACAAGCAGGACTAATGAAAAAATCGGAGGTACATTTATGAAGCGAATTATTGTTCTTGGTGCGGGCTATGCGGGCCTTGAGGCTGCCAAAACCCTGCACAAAAGACTAAAAAAGCAGGATGACATCGAGATAATCCTAATAGACCAAAATGACCATCATACCCTGCTGACTACCCTTCACGAGGTCGCAGGTGACAGAGTCGATGAAGGCGGAGTAAAGGTTTCCATTGACCATGTCTTGGAATATACAAAGGTTAAGTTTATCCAAGATAAGATAACTAGGGCAGACCTTGAAAACAAAAGGCTCTTTTCCAAGGACAAGATATATGACTTTGACTATTTGATATTGGGAATCGGTAGCGAGCCTGCTTTCTTTGATATCCCTGGCCTTGAGGAAAATGCCTTTACCCTCTGGTCTTTAGATGATGCCAAAAAACTAAATAGCCATATCAGGGCTAGCTTTAAGCAGGCATCAGAGGAGGATAACGAGGAGATACGCAAAAAGCTACTAACCTTTGTTGTCGGCGGTGGTGGCTACACAGGGATAGAGACCATGGGAGAGCTAATCCAATGGACCAAGACCCTATGCAAAGAGTATGGGCTTGATAGAAAAGAGGTCCGGCTAGTTGTTGCAGAGGCCCTACCAAGTATCCTTACGACCTTGAGTGAAAAGTCTGCCAAAAAGGCTACAAGATATCTACAAAGGAAGGGTGTCGAGGTCCTAACAGGTTCTGCTATTACAGAGGTAAACGGCCAGCAGATTATGCTAGATGGTGGTAAAGCAATAAACACCAACACCCTTATCTGGACCGGTGGTATTAGGACTAATAGCCTGGCAAAAGAGCTTGGCCTAAGCCTAGGCAGGAAAAATCAAATAGTAGTAAACCAGTACTGCCAGACAGTGGAGTACCCCTATGTCTATGCTGTAGGAGACAATATGGAGTTTATAAATGAAGAGGGCAAGGCCCTTCCTGCTCTAGTTGAAACAGCCATCCAGTCAGGTAGGATGGCAGCTAAAAATATAAGCTCACAGATCCTAGGCAAGGAAAAGAAAAAGCTAGA
>DGFG01000098.1:0-1351 GCA_002391555.1 Firmicutes bacterium UBA3906 | reverse complement strand
AGGATGCCAAGGCTGTCAGGTATCTTTGCCATTATAATAAAGCACCTGGTCAATATGCATTACCTCTATACCATAGGTGGCATAGAGCTATGCTGGGACTACCTAAAGCATCAGCTATTCGAAACAAAGCGCAATTATGGATTTGTTATACAGTCAGCTATTAGCCATGCCAGGGAGAGGAGCTTTAGGTTTTGGCTAGTCCCCTTAAGACTATATTTAGGCTACAAGTGGTTTATGTCAGCCAAGGTTAAGATAGATGATAATTGGTGGTCAAATGTAGTGCTAGGTGATAGTGCCGTTAGCGGGGCTAGTCCCGATGCTGCCTCCGGTGCTACTGGCCTAATACCCCTAGTAGGTGAAAATACGCCTGGCTGGTATGAGTCCTTTGTGGAAAAAGTCGTTTACCCAAATAGTCTCTTCTTCCAAAGGATGATTGTACTAGGAGAGCTAGTACTGGGCATCTTGTTTATAATAGGTATGTTTACCTTCTTAGCTGGTATTGCCTCTATCCTACTTAATATTAACTTTATGTTAAGTACCGGCATTAATGACTGGTGGTTTATCTGGGCATCCTTTGCTATGTTTGCAGGAGCAGGTAGGGTCCTTGGTGTAGACCATTACCTCATGCCCTGGCTGAGAAACCAGCTAAGGAATTTCCAGAGGAATAGGAAAATTAGCCTCTTTAAGGGCTGGCAATGGTAGCCTAATTGCTTGGCCTCAAACAGCTAGCTTAAAATCCTAATTAAAAAAATGAAAGGCTAAGAGGAAAAATCCCTTAGCCTTTTATTTAAGTATTTTTAGGTCTAATCAATAAAAGCCCAAGCCTGGTATAGGTTTTTACCCTAGCAGGCTTTATTTATCCTTGGTAAAGGCACTTATAAGAATTATAATGCCAGCTAAAACAAGGACAATCGGCCATAGGTAGGTCCTAAATATGGCCCATATGTTTGGTACTATGTTTCTAGCAAGAGAAATTGAGCCTATAACCACTAGGATAAGGCCAATTATTAATAGGGTATTGTTCCTCCCCTTATAGCTAGCCCTAACCGGCCCCCCATCATCATAGGTCCTGCCAGTATCTTTATAATCTTGATCCATACTTTCTCCCCCATTTCCTGTGTCTTTATAAGAATTATTTTCTGCATCTGCGTAGGAATCATTGTTTTGGCCATCTGGCCCGGCCTTGCCCTGCCAAGAGCCTGTATCGGCAAAGGGTCGCTTTGGAATTATGAGGACAGCTATAATATAGGCCCAAAATCCTGAAAAAGCAAAGAAAATAGCCAATAGCCAAAGAAGCCGTACTAGGGTTGGGTCAAGGGAGAAATACTCTGCCTGTCTCTTATACACATCT
>DGFG01000073.1:2680-3033 GCA_002391555.1 Firmicutes bacterium UBA3906 | reverse complement strand
GGAGAAAATGCCTACAAGTATGTTATGACTCTACTTAGGAGGTCAGTATATCCCAACCTATTTGATGCCCATCCCCCCTTTCAGATTGATGGAAACTTTGGCTTTAGTGCAGGTATAGCAGAAATGCTACTACAAAGCCATGAAGGGGTGCTTGACCTTTTACCTGCCCTTCCAAAAGCTTGGACTAAGGGACAAGTAAAAGGCTTAAGGGGCCGAGGAGGCTATACCATAGATATGAAGTGGGAGGACGGGACCCTTTTGTCTGGCCAGATACTAGCCAGCCAATATGGTAAGTGTATATTAAGGTCAAAAAGACCCATAGTAATTATAGACAAGGATGGTTTAAAAATAGG
>DGFG01000073.1:0-2413 GCA_002391555.1 Firmicutes bacterium UBA3906 | reverse complement strand
AAATGATATAAAGTGTTATGTTTAGTAAAAATAATTACAATAGAAAAGGAGGTGAGGGTCAAGTTACTCAGCCTTATATAGAGTACTTGACCTAGACCATGAAATTTACCGACGGCTTATGGTTAAAAAGAGAGGGAGTTGAAATATATAGCCCAGCGGAGGTCTTTGATTATAAAATCGAGGACAAGCAGCTAATTATGACATTACCTCATACCAAGATCCAAAATAGGGGACAGACCCTAGCAGGTCCAGTAATAACTATGGAGATTAGCTCTCCAGCTCCTGATATTATTGGAATAAAGGCATATCATTATAAGGGCATTCTTAAGAAAGGTCCAAATTTTGAGTTAAACAAGACCGAGCTTGACCCAGTTATTGAGGATAAGCAAGATTTCCTTATCTTTAAAAGCGGTGATACATCAGTAGTAATCAACAAAGAAGAATGGTCCATGGATTTTTATTATAAGGATCGCTATTTAACCAATTCAGGCTGGAGAAACCTTGCCTATATTACCAGCAATGACGGCCCCTACTTTAGAGAACAGCTCGGCCTACAGGTGGGAGAATGTGTTTATGGCCTAGGTGAACGTTTTACACCCTTTGTTAAGAATGGCCAGGTAGTAGATATCTGGAACAGGGACGGTGGCACCTCCTCAGAACAGGCCTATAAAAACGTTCCCTTTTATTTGACCAACAAGGGCTATGGCGTATTTGTAAATCATCCGGAATGTGTATCCTATGAGGTAGCCTCAGAGGTAGTTTCAAGGGCACAGTTCTCAGTAGAGGGAGAAGAGCTAGAGTATTTTGTTATAGGTGGAGATAGTCCAAAAGATGTCCTTAGAAACTATACTAGCCTAACTGGTAAACCAGCCTTACCACCAGCATGGTCATTTGGCCTATGGCTTACTACTTCATTTACTACCAGCTACGATGAAGAAACAGTCAATTCCTTTATAGATGGAATGGCAGACCGTGATCTACCCTTACACGTATTCCACTTTGATTGCTTTTGGATGAAGGAGTACGAATGGTGTAACTTTGAATGGGATGAGAGGGTTTTCCCTGACCCAGAGGCTATGCTAAAGAGGCTAAAGGATAGGGGTCTAAAGATTTGTGTTTGGATTAACCCCTATATTGGACAAAAATCCAGACTCTTTGATGAGGGAGTTGAAAAGGGTTACCTCCTAAAAAGACCAAATGGCGATGTTTGGCAGTGGGATTTATGGCAGCCCGGTATGGGTATTGTAGACTTTACTAATCCTGATGCCTGTGAATGGTATACAGGTTACCTAAAAAAGCTACTAGATATGGGCGTAGATAGCTTTAAAACTGACTTTGGCGAGAGAATACCCCTTGATGTTGTATACCATGATGGATCTGACCCAGTAAAAATGCACAATTATTACTCTTACCTATTTAACAAGGTAGTATTTGAAATGCTTGAAAAGGAAAGAGGAGTAGGTGAGGCAGTTTTATTTGCTCGTTCTGGTTCTGCAGGTTCACAAAAGTTCCCTGTTCATTGGGGAGGAGACTGTATATCTAGCTATGAGTCCATGGCTGAGAGCCTAAGGGGCGGTCTTTCACTGTGCTTATCCGGCTTTGGTTTTTGGAGTCATGACATAAGTGGTTTTGAAAGTACTGCATCTCCAGACGTATACAAGCGCTGGGTTGCCTTTGGTTTATTATCAACTCATTCAAGACTACATGGTAATAATTCCTATAGGGTACCTTGGCTATTTGATGAAGAGGCAGTAGATGTACTAAGATACTTTACCAAGCTTAAATCCACCCTTATGCCCTATATCTTTAGCAAGTCTGTAGAGGCATCAAAGGAAGGTATACCTGTTATGAGGGCAATGCTACTAGAGTTCCCAGATGACCCTGGCTGCAGCTATCTTGACCTGCAGTATATGCTAGGTGATTCACTATTAGTCGCGCCTGTCTTTACAGAGTCAGGGGATGTATCCTACTACCTGCCAGCTGGCAAGTGGACTGATTTTGTAACAGGTGAGACCAAGACAGGAGGTAGCTGGATAAAGGAAAACCATGGCTTTATGAGTCTACCACTACTTGTTAAGGAAAACTCAATTATTCCTGTAGGAGCAGTAGATGATAGACCTGATTATGACTATGCAGATAAGGCTGTATTCCATGTCTTTGAAATAGAGGATGGGAATAAGGCTTCAGCCACCATCTACAATAGCAAGGCCAAGGCAGACCTATCCTTACATGTGGAAAGAAAGGATGATACATTGGTCTTTACCGCAGAGGGGAATACCAAGGCCTATAGCATTCTACTGCGTAATGTTTCTAGCCTTGAAAGTATTGAAAATGGATCCTATGAAAGCCATGACTTAGGTATAATCATAAGCCCAGAGGTTGGCGATAGACCTGTGACTGTAAAGCTTTAAAA
>DGFG01000161.1:5343-10516 GCA_002391555.1 Firmicutes bacterium UBA3906 | reverse complement strand
GGTCAGCCTTGCTGGTAACTAGTTGCTTTAATGTATCCTCTACAGCCTGAGTCTTTGGCTGCTGGGCTGGATACTTTTTAGGTACCATTGATATTGCACCGGATGGGCAAGCATCTGCACAGTCTCCACAGCCTATACACTTATCAACATCAATAATACTATCCTCTGTATCAGTAGCTCCTGTCGGGCATACATACAGACACAGACAGTCCTTTGTACACAAGCGCACATTTCTTACTGCATATTTGTCAGCCAATTGCATTACCCTCCTTTACCTGTTCAAACTTCCAATTTGGTACCTTGCATACAGGGCATACCTCTGGCAGGTCATCCCCTATGTAGATAAAACCACATATAGTGCAGACATATACACCAGTGTTTTCAAGCATCTTGTCTCCTAGCTTTGCATACCGGGTTAGAAGTGACTTTAGTATCTTGGTAACCTTTATACTCCAGGTCAAGGCCCTAAGTGCCCCCCTGTCCTCATCAGCCCTTGCTACTTGGTTTGCAAGGGGGAATCCCTCTTCTAAGTCCTTGTCAATTAGGGCTATGAGCTTCTCAAAGCTAGGTTCTAAAGCAGGTCCTGCCTTTGCAGCAAAGTAGTCAGCTAGCTCTGTAAACAAGGCTGCCTCTTCTTTTTTGTACTGCTTTTCACAACCGCGGGCTAAGTTTCTACAAAGAATACTAGTCTCTAAAGCGCTTAGCTGCCTGTCATCTGAATGAACCTGACTGGCTACCTTTGGCTCCTTGCTAATAACCTTTGCTACTACTGGCTCACCCTGTCTCTCGAAATCCGATTTGACAGCACCACAAAGGGGACATTCCCAATCATCAGGTACATCTTCCCATTTTGTGCCAGGTGCTATGCCTGCCTCTGGGTAACCCTTTGCCTCGTCATAAACGAAGCCACAAATAGTGCAAACATATTTAGCCAATCTATCAAGCCTCCTTCATTTATATTTATATTTATATTTTAGAAAGGCATCTAGAACAGACACCCTTAAAATATACATCCCTATCCCTTATTTTAAAGTCCTCTAAATCCTTGCTCTTGATTAGGTTTACATCTATTTGAAAGTCATATATCTGATTACAGCTGTCACAGCAAAAATGGCCATGGGGATCAAGGTTTATATCATAGCAGCTTTCCCTTCCCTTAAAAGGGATTTCCCTGACTAAACCGGCATTTATAAGTATTTTTAATGTGTTATATATAGTTGTCTTTGATAGGGTTGGTATTTGCTTAACAAGACCTAAGTATATCTGCTCGACAGTTGGATGAATTTGATTTTTATACAGAAAATCTAGAACCTTGAGCCTTTGATATGAAAGGTTAATACCCTTTTCCTTTAGTTGTTCAAGTATCTGATCATAAGTAAGTAGCATCCTTATCCTGCTCCATTAAAATTTTATTATTGTATTGATTTTAACTTTGTAATGATTACAAATATATTATATAGTAAATCCCATATAAATCAAGCTTTTATTATATATTTTTATACTTTTATATAGACATGACCAGGCAGTGAGCAAAATATCTAGGCAGCATATAATATATCCGACCTATAAGCAAAGTACCCAAGCCTATATTGGCCTGGGTACCTTTTTTCCTAATATATACTACTATATGAGTATCAAGTTTTCTATTCTAGCTATTATATTAAAGCTCAAGTATTTTAGCACGAGTCTTTAAGCGTAAATCCTAAAAGTAAAAAGTTTTAGCTTATATACTTAAACAAATATACCTGCTTACTTTTCTCCTAGCTTAAACTTGTCATGGACTACCTGTACTGCCTTTTCCACTTTGTCATCGGCAATAATACAAGACACCTTTATTTCAGATGTAGAAATCATTTTTATATTAATTCCTGCCTGGGCTAATGCCTCAAACATAGTGGCGGCTACACCTGGATGGTTTACCATGCCCGCACCTACGATGGAAACCTTGGCTACATCACTTGAAAAGCTTACAGTTTTGGCCCCAATAGAATCTAGGTTATCGTTTATAACCTTGATAGAATCTGATAGCTGGGACCTTTGGACTGTAAAAGAAATATCCTTTGTATCATCCATACCACTGCTTTGAACTATAACATCAACATTTATATTAGCGTCAGCTAGATATTTAAATATCTTGTGGGCTATGCCTGGAATATCCCTAACCCCAATAACCGTTATCCTAGCTACATCCTTATCATAGGTAACACCCTTTATAACTGTTTTCTCCATACCTGTTGACTCCTTTATCATAGTACCCTCGTTATTGTTTTTGCTAGACCTAACAACTAGCCTTACCTTGTAGTTGTCCGCAAGCTCAACTGACCTATTCATTAATACCTTGGCACCTAAACTAGCCAGCTCAAGCATCTCGGCATAGGTTACCTCGTCTAGCTTTCTTGCGTTCTTGACTATCCTTGGGTCTGCTGTATAGACCCCATCTACATCAGTATATATCTCGCAATAGTCAGCCTTTAAGGCTGCTGCAAGGGCAACTGCTGAGGTATCTGAACCACCCCTACCTAGGGTAGTCACATCCTCCTTCTGATCTATACCCTGAAAGCCTGCTACAATAACAATCTTGCCTTGCTTTAGCTCCTCTTCTATCCTATCAACACATATACTTTCTATCCTTGCACTACCGTGGCTGGCATCTGTCCTAATATCTACCTGCCTAGCCGTAAGGGAAACAGCTTTATAGCCTAGGCTTTCTAAGGCCATAGCCATAAGAGCTATAGAAATTTGCTCTCCCGTTGACAGGAGCCTGTCTAGCTCCCTCTTTGATGGGTTATCGTTTATTTCCTTGGCCTTGGCAATTAGCTTGTCTGTTGTATCTCCCTGTGCAGATAGGACTACTACAAGTTGGTCTCCGCCTTTTTGTCTTTCTCCTATCCTTTTTGCTACCTTCATCATACTTGCGGCATCTGCTATAGAGCTACCGCCATACTTTTGCACTACTAACCCCAAAATGTTTTCCCTCCAAATCTAGTTTAGACCTTTTATAAGGATATTCTTATAAGGTTTAGAATGTCAACTACAGAATTTAATTTTTTAAGCCTATCTTCTATTTTTTCTAGGTCTGCCTCTGTTATAGGACCGGTTATAACTACTAACTGGTCAGATAGGCTCCTGTCCCTGGATATATAAAGGTCAAGGCTAGGCATATGCTGACTTATCTCATTTTTTAAGGCAGCCTGGTCTTTTGTCTTTAGCCTAATATAGTACTTGTAAAGTAGGTTACCAGTATCTAATAGGGTTGCACAGGCTTCATTGTCAACGATTGTTTCACTAGAGTTTTTTGGATGCTTTGCTGCCTCTATAATGTCACCTACAACTGCACTGGCAGTAGGTAGCTTTCCTGCACCTCTACCATAGAACATAACATCTCCTATGGCATCGCCCTTGACTAAAATAGCGTTAAATACATCTTCTACATCTGCCAAGGGATGAGTCTCAGGCAAAAGCATGGGACTTACCATGGCTGATATGCCCTCTTCTGACCTTTGGGCCTGAGCAATAAGCTTTATGACATAGCCTAGTTCTTTTGCATATGCCATATCCTCTTTTGAGATGCTAGAGATTCCCTGGGTCTTTATTTCCTTTGATGAGACCTGCTGTTCAAAGGCAACCGAGCAAAGAATTGCAATCTTTCTTTGTGCATCTATGCCATCAATATCAGAGGAAGGATCCCTTTCAGCATAGCCATTTGCTTGGGCATCTGATAGGGCCTGGTCAAAGTCCTTGCCCTTGTTTTTCATCTCTGAAAGTATATAGTTTGTTGTTCCATTTAAGATGCCTGTAATTTCGCTTATATTATTACCAGCCAGACACTGCTTTAAGGGCCTAATAATAGGTATACCGCCACCGACACTGGCTTCAAAAAGATAGTCTACCTGGTTTTTATGGGCAAGACTGACTAGCTCAGCCCCATGCTCGGCCACAAGCTCCTTGTTGGAGGTTACAACAAACTTGCCAGCCTCCAAGGCACGTTTTGTAAACTCATAGGCTGGCTCTATGCCCCCCATAACCTCTACTACTATGCTTATCTCAGGATCATTTAATATGTCATCTGCATTCTTTGTAAATAAACCACTATAGGCTAGATTGGGAAAATCTCTTAAGTCAAGAATCCTTTTTACAAGCACTTCCTTGCCTGCTCTTTTCCCTATGCTTTCTTTATTTTTAAGCAGGACTTCCACAACACCTGACCCTACTACTCCATGTCCTAAGACTCCTACAAAAACCATTGCTATATCCTCCTGAAAGTCATTCCTGTCCTATTACTTCGATCCTTTGTACGCCCTTTATTTCATTTAGGTCTCGGATTAATCTCTCCTGGTCATACTCCATCTGCCTTGTATCAACAGAAATAGTTACGTTGGCTACCCCGTGTATAGGGATATTTTGGTTTATGGTAAGTATATTGCCCTTGTGAAGGGCTATCTCGTTTAAAATATTAGATAAAAGACCCGGTAAATCCAAGAGGGTAAGGGAAAGGGTTATGATTTTCCCCCGGTTTGCCTCTGAAAAGGAAAACACTGAATCCCTATACTTGTAAAAGGCACTTCGGCTTATACCAACCTTTTTGACAGCCTCATTTACTGTCCCTGCCTCCCCAGTTGCTAAAAGCTTTTTAGCCTTCATAACATTATGGAATACCCCAGGCAGTACCTCACGGTTTACAATATAAAATACATTTTCCTTAGTCACTGTGATAAACCCCTTTTGTGTTTGACACATAGACATTTGTATCTGTATGATGGAATTTTACCACGGTAATTGACCACTTACAAGGCCTTAAATGGGCCGTTTTTTTAAAATAATATGGCTTTATCTGTACCATAGTCTGTTTTGCTCCCTTTTACTTACCAATTCCTTTTTTTATTAGTCTTTCCTTTGCAATAAGTCCTAAAGGTCAGTCTACTGATTTGTCTTATTTTTGTACTTGTCCTTGCCTAAATTTAGACTTTCACTTGCTTATTTATTGCCTATACTTTGACTAGATAACTTTGGCTCTTACCTTGATTTTTGACTTTGGCTTACTTATTTATATTTGTTGCCTATAGTTTTGCCCTTTACCTGTGGCCTTTGCTATAACTTAACTTTGTCTATACTCTTATAGCCATCCTTATCCATGTAAGGTTTTTTCAAATTTTTTCAATGAATAAATTTCCTA
>DGFG01000161.1:0-5179 GCA_002391555.1 Firmicutes bacterium UBA3906 | reverse complement strand
TGTATTCAAAAGTATAACAACTATGCAGCCCAGGCACAGGACCCTGAGCTAAAGCAATTGTTCCAAAACTACGCCAAGAAGGAACAAGAACACTACAATACCATACAGCAAATGCTAAGAGGCCAGGTTCCCAATATACAACAGGCCCAAAATCAACAAGGACAGCAAGGACAGCAAGGGCAACAAGGGCAACAAGCACAGCAAAATCAAGCAGGAGGTCAGGCCGGCCAGCAAGGAATGCAGGCTATGCAAAATCAGTCAGATGAGATATTATGTAGCGATATGCTGTCCACTGAAAAGTATGTGTCAGGCACATATGACACAACAATATTTGAATTCCAAGATACCAATGCAAGAAAAGTCCTAAACCATATACAAAAGGAAGAGCAAGAACATGGTGAGGGCATCTTTAATTACATGAAAAAGAAGGGAATGTACCAGATACAATAATGGCTTTTAGAATCCTAATAGCCAGGTAAAACTAGACAGATAGAAAGCAAATAAGGCCTGCTAAATGAACAGCTGGCCTTATTTCTATATATAGTCCCCTCTTTTTTCAATTTACAACTCAAGGCTAAATCCTTGGTCTTTGTATAGCTTTATAAAGGTTTTTAAAGGCTTTTATCTAGCCCACAAAGCTAGTTAAAAGACCCTCTTTACTACTTTTCTAGGTCTACAACCGTCCCTATAAATATAGGTAGGCTAGTAGTCTTATCTACAATTGCATAAACAAAGGGTCTATCTAGTCTGACATATTTACCTTCTATATAGGCTTCATCAGACATTACCACCTTGGTTACAGCTCCGGCCTTGGTTCCAAGCTCGTCTACAGATATAAAGCTTTTGTGAAATACCTCCTCACAAAATATGTTTCCTCGTGTTGATTGTCCTAGTTTGGAGAAATCAGCAAGACTCGGTTCAAATGCATTGGGCATGCCAAGGTCTATTAGGGCATCATTCATCTTTATTTCATATTCATAGGAAAACTTCGGCAGGCTCGCATATACCAAATTAGGCTCAGCTCCCTTTATTGTTGCCATTAAAGTCTCTCCTGTCAGGCTATCTATGTAGTCATCAAGGGGAATATCCTCATTAGGCAGCAGGGCAACAAAGCTATAGTGGCCTCCATGATAGGGCTTTATAAAGCCGGTAGCTTTGCCATCATCAAGATACCAGTCCTCTTCTGAGTTCATTAGGTCTACTGCCTGTTTTTCCCCACTAATAGCCTGAAATTCGCTGCTAATGATCTGATCTTTGTTATAAACTACAGACCACTCAGCATCAAAGGCTATAGCATTTAAAAGATACATAATGTGGTCACTACCAATATCCTCTAGGATCTGGTCAATCATCCCATCTGTCTTATCCTCAACCCACTTATTAATATCCTTTACAGTCTGACCATCAAAGGCAGCCTTGAAAATATCTGCCCCATAAAAGTTTGCATTAGTCTGCAAAAAGTCTTCTTCTATTGTTAACCTGCCCTCATCATCCCGGAACCATATTGAATTGGCTATTGATAGCTTGGCCTTATCACTTGATGGAAGGCCCTTTACATAGCTATATAGGTAGCTGTTTAGGTCCTCTATAGCTGTCCCCATGCCTAATACATCCTCCATTTGCTCTAAGGTAAGGGTATCTGCCCCATTTGCCGTCATGGCTAGGGCCAATAAGACAGATAGGGGTGATACTAGGGAATTTTCCTCCATATCAATCGACCTTTTGAATAGGTCTGTAGAGAATTCATATGTGTTTTTTATAAAGTCATCCTCTATTTCTTTTGTCTCCTGCTCTTGGGCCTTTATAGAGTCCATTAGGCTCTCAGCCTCTGGATAAGAGATAGCACAGGATGCAAGACCTATTATTGATACTAATAGTAATACAAGACTTAAGGATACAGCTATAAGTCTCTTTTTCCTTTTATAAGATTTCATACTACTTTGCCTCCCCTTTTTGCCCTAAGATTTATTGGCTCATTGAACTCATTGAATAAGATCGATCATAAAGAATGAACCTTGGTCTGGTCTGCTTACCCTTTTAGTTGCATCCTGCTACGGTCAGGCTTAGGCGGCCGGGTCCATAAGGCTACCTATAAAAATGGGTAGCTTGGTCTTGTTATCTACTATCGCAAAGACAAAGGGCCGGTCTAGTATTATAAAGACCTGATCCTCTGGACCTGCTGAGGTTAGCTTTACCCCCACCTTTGTGACAGCTGCTGCCTTGGTACCCTTTTCATCAAGAGAAATAAAGGTCTTGTGCAGGACCTGGTCTATATATATATTATCTACTCCTAGCTCAGCCATCCTAGTGAAATCTGCCTCATGAGCTGAGAATGCATCCTTTATACCCATTTCATATAATATATCCTTTAGCATTAGGTCGTAATCATACTCAAACTTTGGTATATAGGCCTTTACCTTTGCCTGTTTTGCATTCTCTAGCATAGCTACAAAGATCTCTCCTGTCAAAGACTCAATATACTCGTCAATAGACATATCTTCTGAGGGTAAAAGGGCTACAAAGCTATAATGGTCATTGTGATAGGGCTTTATAAATCCAATAGCCTTTTCGTCTTCAATCAACATATCTTCATCTGATATCATAAACTCCACTTCAACCTGGCTTGTATCTGACCTAGTGAAGCTACGGTCTATTATATCATTTTTTGAATACTGGTTTTTCCATTTCCCATCGAATACAATAGCGTTAATAATAAACATTATATCCTCAGGGCTTATATCATCGACTATTTTGTCTATCATACCATCTGTCTTGCCAGCTACCCACCGATTAATGTCACTGACTGTCTCTTGGTTAAAGGGTGACTTGTAAATCTGCGCCCTATAGTAGTCAGCATTTCTTTGCAGGAAGTCTTCTTTGACCTTGAGCCCTTCATCATCCCTTATCCATATAGAATTAGCTATAGAAAGCTTTGATTTGTTTTCACTTGGAAGATCCTTAATATAGGAGTAAAGGTAGCTGTTAAGATTGTCTAGGCCCATATCCTTTGCAAGGGTATCCTCCATTTGCTCTAAGGTAGCCTTATCTGCACCATTGGCTGTCATCGCCAGGGCAATCATGACCGAAAGGGGAGATACTAAAGAGTTTTTTTCACTGTCATAGGCCCTTTTAAAGAGGTCAAATGAAAAATCAGCTGTACTTTTAATAAAACTCTTGTCTATACTTGTACTTTCCTTTTCTTTGGCTTTGATATCCTCTGATAGGTCCTGTGCTATTATCCCCTTCATAGGATTTGAGCAGGCAGGTATGACTAAAATCACTATAGCTACAAGGGCCAAGCATAGGCACCTGGCTAGGATCTTCTTTTTAAAGCTAACTCTCATAATAATCACTCTCTCTGTCACTTATTCCTTTTACCTATATAGACGGACCTTAGTTAAAAAAAGTTTCAAGCTAATGGTCAGTTTTTCCTTTCTTAAGGGTAGGTTTTTTCTCGGCTTATATCCTTAGTAGCAATTGTTTTAAAAAACATAGCAATTGTTTAAACAAACTAGCAATTATTTTAACAAACTAGCAATTATTTTAAACAAGATCTACCCGACCAAATGTTAAAAGGCTTGGGTTATAGACCCAAGCCCTAATCACTTCTTTATGAAGCCATTGTCTTTCTGTATTTGATTTTACGCATCTTCATATATACGCTAGGTAGCTTATGGATAATAAAGGTTTTTATCTTGGTCCTTACCCATACATACTTGTCATGGACAAAAACAAGGAACTTCTTTGGTACTAGCTTGCCTGTAACCCTGTAGTCCAGCCATTTTTCATATGGCTTGCCCAACCAACTAGGCATTTTATAGGCCCATTTATATCTCTTTACAAAGTGACCAAAATAGGCAGCTATATATAGAACTTCGTGCTCAGGAAATTGCTCCTGTACAAGGGGTACCCTAGTATCTGGTGATATTTCATCGGGTACAAAGCCAGCCTCCATAGCTATATCATGTAGCTCTGTGCCTGGATATGGATAAAATATATTTGGGATCATCCTATCAGATTCCATTTTCGCATTTAGCTTTATAGTTTTCAATGCCTTATGGATATCCTCATAGGGCAGGCCTATAATATTGTAGGTCAGCTGTTCAATCCCATATTTCTTAAACCATTTACTGCAATTTATCAGCATCTCATCCGTATGAAAACGCTTTAGTAGCTTGTATCTGGTCTCCTGATCTCCACTTTCTAGGCCCATGTCTATTGTGTAAAAACCTGCTTCTTTCATTCTACGTACTGTATCTTCTGTTAGTATGTCAAATCTGATATTGCCAGTACAGGGCAGGTTGATTTCCTTTTTGTATAGCTCAATAAATTCGTCAAACCATTTAGGGAACATATTGAAAATGGCATCACGGAAATTAATAACCTTGATCTGGGGATATTTTTCTAATAGGGTCTTTAAATAGAGTATAGCGTTTTCTGGAGAACGGAAACGAGCATATAGCTTTTTATTAGGGTAGACATTTCTAAATTGTGAGTTACCGCAATATGTACAGCTATATAGGCAGCCCCTACTCATCATTACTATAGCTGTGCCAACCTTAACAGACTCTAGGTTTTCATAATCAAAAAGATCAAAGTCCGGTATAGGTAGCCTCTCAAGGTCAGCAAATAGTGGCCTTATTGGATTTTTCTTTATAGCTCCATCCTCAAGCTTAAAATAAATGCTCTCAGTATTAGTAAAGTCTTCACCTGCACACATCAAATTGCATAGGTCTAGCATGGCATATTCGCCGTCACCTATTGTTACTGCGTCAACCCCATCTACAGCTAAAACCTCGTCTGGAGCTAGTGTACAATGATAACCCCCACTTATAATGAAAACATCGGGGTAAGTCTCCCTAGTCCACTTTATGTATTTTTTTGCATCGGGCAAGGCTGTTGTCCTAATTGAAAAGCCAATTATGTCAAATTCGCCTTTTGCCTTTAGCTTGCTCTTAAAGTCCTCTTCACTGTGGATATATAATAGATGAAGTAGGTCGACATCATGCCCCTCCTGCTTTAGTACAGCAGATATAGAAGCTAGCCCCTCGCTATAGTTGCCTCCCCCACTTCTTTTTGTAATGTTCCTGTCCGTATAGTCAGGGTAAATCAATAGTACCCTAGCCTTTTTCTCAGATGTATTCATTTGCTTTTATGACCCTGTCTCTTATACACATCT
>DGFG01000168.1:8565-12618 GCA_002391555.1 Firmicutes bacterium UBA3906 | reverse complement strand
AATGTATGCTTTATAGATTTTGGTGCTATGAAGACAGACCTAGTTATGCTACATAATGGTAAGTACAGCCTGCATAAAACAATAATTAACGGCGGCAATAGCCTAAGTGCTGTTATTGCAGAAACTATAGATACAGACCTCTTTACAGCAGAGGACTATAAAAAGAAAATTAACTTCTTCTACAATAATGATGGAAATAACTATGGGCAGATAACTAACTCAATAGACTATTTATTAGTTGATATAGAGCGTACTATAGAGTTTTTCAAGAATAAAAATAATCAGGCTGAAATCAGCCATATATA
The DNA here is from genome assembly GCA_002391555.1 of Firmicutes bacterium UBA3906. GTDB lineage: Bacteria > Bacillota > Clostridia > Caldicoprobacterales > DTU083 > UBA3906. The sequence goes on along the minus strand of DGFG01000168.1, from coordinate 12,313 downwards.
CATAAGTGGTGGTGGTAGTCAGCTACAAGGGCTAGGTAAGTACATAAGCGATCACCTAGGAATAGAAGTTTCTCCGATAACCGATTTAGTTCAAATCACCTATTTAGGTAGAAGGAATATGAGAAATGAGATGGTCCTATTAACAGATGCAATAGGATCAACAATAAGGGGGCAGTGGTAAATATGAATTTAGATATTAACTTACTTCCTAAGAGTAAAAAAAGGCTAACAGGCATAGACGCCTTATTACTAGCATTAATTATTATTGGTATACTAGCTTTACTTGCGTATTTTGCCTTTTATGCCCCCATAAATCATAAAAAGACACTTGAAAAGCAAATAGAGGATAGAAAGATTGAGCTAGAGAAGGTAACAAAGGATGTAGAAGAGTATACTTCACTATTAGAGAATGTAGCTGTTCAAAAGGATAAGAATAATACAATAAGTTCAATTAAGGATAGCTATATTTTGAATACCACTTTATTAGAAGATATTGAAATGTCCCTTCATAAAAGTATCTCTATAACTGACATTAGACTAACGCAGTCTAATATAGTAATTAAGGGAATTTCAGATGATTATGATAATATAGCCCAATCCATAGTAAATCTTAGAGAAAAGGATTACTTTGTAACTGTTAAATTTAACGTTGTTGAATTAAGAGAAGATGCAGAAGAATCAAAACAATATTATACATTTGATATGAGCATTAATTTAGCAAAATCTATAGATGACCAATCATTAGAAGAGGATTCACAAGATGTAGAACAGGAGGTCGAGAACAAGGATGAAGCTTAGTAAAAGGGAGTTAATTTTACTTATTTTAGTATTTGTTATAGCAGCTGGAGCTCTATACTATACACGGTTTTACACTCCAATAAAGGATGATATTAAGGTACTTCAGGACGAGTCAGATGACCTGATGATTAGAATAAATAACCTTAATATGCAAAAAAACAGGATACCTGACCTAAAAAATGAACTATCGACACTCCAAAATGAATTTTCTGAACTAACTAGTGATTTCCTTTTAGGATGGGACGAACCTCTGTTACTTGTTTATTTAGAGAATATGATAGGTGATAATGCTATAAAGAAAAAATCAACCTTCTACTTAAGCGAACCAGAGGCATACTATAGTTCAGGAACAATTGACCTCGAATTAGTCACTGACTATCCTAATTTGAAGGGAATAATCAAGGAGCTTGAAGAAGCACCCTACTATAATAAAATTCAAGCAATAGACGTAAAAAAGCAAAGTGGAGAAGATAATAAAGGAGATCTTGCTGTAACAATAAGTACTGTTTTCTACACACAAGACGATCCAGACTTTATTCAGGATGATTATGACTTTATGACCCCAGATCATAGAAAAGAAAATATCTTTGAATAGGAGCTTTAGGCTACTAGACTAATTATAGGAGACAAGAATGAAGATATCAGCCTCAACCAAGCTTGTAGGTCTAATAGGGCATCCTATAGGCCATAGTATGTCACCAATAATACATAACGCCCTATACCAAAGAATTGGACTTGACCTAATATATCTAGCCTTTGATATAAGGCCTGAAAATTTAAATAATGCCAGGATAGGCATCAAAGCCCTTGATTTAAAGGGCTTTAATGTTACTATTCCTCATAAAGAGGCAATGATTGGTCTTGTAGATTCTTTGGATCCTTATGCTAAAAAGCTAGGTGCAATAAATACAGTAAAGGTTAAGGATGGCCAGCTTATAGGCTATAATACTGATGGACAAGGCTTTATAAAGTCTTTAAAAAGAAAGAATATAAGTGTAAAAGACAAAAGTATTGTAATTATCGGTGCTGGTGGTGCGGCAAGATCTATTGCTGTATATATAGGCCTAGAAGGGCCAAAGGAAATAAGGATAGTGAATAGGACATATGACAGGGGAAAAGTATTAGCCAACCTTGTAAATGATCTAACGGGATCTTATATCGCAAGTCCAGCAAGCCATATACCAGATAAAAGTGATATTATAGTAAACACAACATCATTAGGTATGTGGCCAAATATTAAGGAAAACCCAATATCTGATCTTAGCTTAAGTCCTCAAACTATAGTATGTGATATAGTCTACAACCCAAGAATGACTGCCATGCTAAGGCAAGCAGAAAGGACTGGTTGCCAAATAGTGGACGGAACAGGCATGCTTATAGGGCAGGCCCTTGCCTCTGTTGGAATTTGGACCGGAAAAGAAGTAAAGGATGAGTACTGGCAGATAATGCAGGAGGAGCTAGATAAATTATGATTGGTGTAATTATTTTTTTATTGGGCTTAGCCCTAGGTAGCTTTTTTAACGTATGTATATATCGAATACCAATTGATAAGTCAATTGTGTTTCCTCCATCCCATTGTACTTCATGCAATAACAGGTTAAAGGCCAAGGACTTGGTACCCGTATTTTCCTATATTTTCTTAAAGGGCAAATGTAGATATTGCAAGTCAAAGGTATCAATTAGGTACCCTTTTGTAGAGCTATTAACGGGGCTAATGTATTTAATCTCCTACCTAGTATTTGGACTTAGCTGGTCCTTACTAATTAGCCTTGTATTTGTATCCCTTCTTCTTATTATTACCTTTACAGACTTGGACCATATGATAATACCAGATGAGATTATTTTAGTAGGTCTTATAGCAGCTCTTGTTTATCAGCTAGTTAGGATAACACCTGTAGACTATTTTGATGCAATAATAGGTTTGCTAGTGGGAGGGGGTTCTTTTCTTCTTATCGCCCTGCTTTCAAAGCTTATACTAAAAAAGGAGGGTATGGGTGGAGGCGATATAAAGCTAATGGCCATGATAGGGGCAACTATTGGTTGGAAGCTCACTGTCTTAACGATTTTTCTTTCCGCTTATATTGCTGCTATCTTAGGTGGAGGAATGATACTACTAAAGATAAAGAAAAAGGGACAATATCTACCCTATGGACCCTTTATAGCAATAGCGGCTATAGTAGCCTTATATTGGGGAAATGATATAATTAACTGGTGGCTAGGTATGTAGCTAGGCCAGATGATTAAATTTAAAGGATGCCGATTGTAAAGATACAATCGGCATTTAATATAGGCGCTTTTGATTTGTAGTTAATGCTGTGCTAAAGAACTTGGCAGATTAGTCTGCAGATGCACATCCTCCACAGTAATCGTTACCACTGAACAAGAAAACTAGCAAGAGGAAGAAGAACAAAAGCTCACTTCCATTTCTAAAGAACCTACAATTGCAGAATATAATCACTAAAAGTAAAAAGAAAAAAAGTAAGGAATCATCATTACATGAACCCCTTTGACCTGCAAAACCAAATCCCATATACTTCACCTCCATATAAATATCTACTTATATAATATTAACTATCTAGCTCTCTTGTGCATACGTACATGTATATAGATATGTAATGAAAACTATGGCATAATATTTTTATCTATTACTAAAAGGAGAAAAGATAAATTGACTTACAAAATAGAAAGGCTATCAAATGAATTTTATGAGAAGGCACATAGCTTTCAATGTGAATACCTAGACCAAGAAGATTACTCAACCTTTTTAAAAAGAGTTAACAAAGAACCAGACCTATATTTAATCGCAAAATATAAAGATGAGCTCGCCGGCCTCTGCTATGGTCATGCAAATGAAAATGATAATTTACATATACATCTGCAGGGTATAGCAGTTGACCTAGATAAAGCCAAAGGGCTTGCTAGAAAAGGTATAGGCTCAGCCCTGCTAAAG
>DGFG01000168.1:0-8246 GCA_002391555.1 Firmicutes bacterium UBA3906 | reverse complement strand
CTATGAGCTTGTTGCCAAAGATGGGCCTGGTATAGAATATGCCAGAGAGCCGATAAATGGTTATTTAGAGGGTAAGCTACTTCAAAAAAACTTACGAGAAAAATATAAGCCAAGGGAAGTAATTTTTATTTTTAAGAAAGACTTATGCTAATAGCAATATTTTATATTCAATTGAATTTATTGTTTTATACAGGCCCATATAGTATTATATGATTAAAGGTAATTAATACTGAAGCAAGGGAGGGAAGGTAAATGACCGGGCAAAAAAGAACACCTTTATTTGATTGCTATAAAGACAGGGCAAGGATAGTTGATTTTGCAGGCTGGGACATGCCAGTCCAATTCGAAGGCATTATACAGGAGCATCATAGTGTTAGAAACAAGGCTGGTCTATTTGATGTATCTCATATGGGAGAATTAGAGATTACAGGATCTGAAGCAGAGCTGTTTCTAAATACCATTCTAACTAATGATATAAAAAAGCTATCAGATAACAAGGTCCAGTACACCTTACTTTTAAATGAAAATGCGGGTATCATAGATGATATTTTAGTTTACAAATATTCAAAGGATAAATACTGGATTATTGCAAATGCATCTAACAAGGACAAGGATCTATCATGGATTAAAAGGCAGGCAAAGGATTTTGCTGTATCGGTAAAGGATATCTCATCGTCAATTGCACTATTAGCTCTGCAGGGGCCAACTGCATCAGAGATTCTAGCCTCTATCGGCTGTGATACGACCACAATCAAGTTTTTTAGCTTTGATAGTTCATTGTACATAAATAACAAGCAGTGTATGGTTTCAAGGACTGGATATACGGGTGAGGACGGCTTTGAGATTTATGTAAATGCTGGAGATGCAGCAGGTCTTTGGGACTTTTTGCTTGACAAGGGCAAAGAATATGGCCTGGTACCAGCAGGTTTAGGCTGTAGAGATACCCTGAGGTTTGAGGCAAGTCTTCCTTTATATGGCCAAGAACTATCCGAGGACACAAACCCCTTAGAAGTTGGCTTGACTAGCTTTGTTGCCCTTAATAAGGATAACTTTATAGGGAAAGAAGCACTAGTAAAGATAAAAGATAAGGGTCTAAAAAGAAAACTAGTAGGCCTTGAAATGATAGATAGGGGTATTGCTAGGACTGGCTATGAGGTCTACTATGAGGGTGAAAAGATAGGATTTGTAACATCGGGAAATCACTCACCCAGCCTTTCTAAAAGCTTAGCAATGGCCCTTATAGATATTAAGCACTCAAATCTTGACTCTAATGTTGAGGTTTTGATTAGAAAAAAAATGCACAAGGCAAAAATAGTTGAGATGCCATTTTACAAGAAAAAATATAAAAGGTAGGAGGATGAAAGATGAAATTAATTGAAGGCTTGTACTATTCAAAAGACCACGAATGGGTAAAGGTAGAGGGAGAATATGCGACTATAGGAATTACTGACTATGCCCAGGATAGTTTAGGAGATGTTGTTTATGTTGAACTACCTGACATAGATGATGAGCTAGATGCAGGCGATGAAATCGGTATAGTTGAATCAGTAAAGGCAGCCTCTGATATTTATACTCCTTTATCAGGTAAGGTCGTAGCAGTAAACGAAGAATTAGTAGATACACCAGAAGCTATCAATAAAGATCCCTATGCTAGCTGGATTATAAAACTAGAAATTAGTCAAGTTGAGGAATTAGAAAAACTTATGACAAGTCAGGAATATGAGGCTTTTATAAAGCAGGAGGGTTAGCTATATGTTTCCATACATACCCGCTACCGATGATGACATAAAGTACATGCTAGAAAAGATAGGGTTTTCTAGTGTGGAGGACCTATTTACAGACATTCCGGAAGACTTAAAACTAAAGGACGGTCTTAAGCTAGATCCAGCAAAATCTCAGCTAGAGGTTGAAGCAATAGTATCTAGATTAGCTAATAGAAATATAGACGCATCAAAAATGCCAATATTTCTAGGTGCTGGAGTATATGATCATTACATACCAGCGGTTGTAAACCATATTAGCTCAAGGGCCGAGTTTTACACTGCCTATACGCCTTATCAACCTGAAATAAGTCAGGGAACTTTGCAGGCTATTTTTGAGTACCAGTCAATGATTTGTGAGCTCACAGATATGGATGTAGCTAATGCCTCCTTGTATGATGGGGCAAGTGCCCTTGCAGAGGCTGCCCTTATGGCTGTTTCAGTTAAAAAAAGGCCACAGGTAATGGCCTCAAGCCTAATTAATCCTGAAAGCCTGACTATACTAAGGACCTATCTAGAGTCACAAAACATAGATTTAGTTTTGATTCCTATGGACCAGGGTCTGACTGATGCTGATTATATAAGGGATAATATAAGCGAGCAAACAGCAGCAGTAATAATTCAGTCGCCAAACTTTATAGGCTATATAGAAGACCTAACACAGATTGAGGAATATACCCACGAAAATGCTAGTCTTCTAGTTATGTCAGTTGATCCAATATCACTAGGGATACTCAAAACTCCTGGCCAGTTAGGAGCTGATATAGCTGTAGGTGAAGGGCAAAGCCTGGGTAATCCTATGAACTTTGGGGGTCCTCATCTAGGTTTTATGGCATGTAAAAATCAATTTATAAGGAAAATGCCAGGTAGGATTATTGGACAAACCGAAGACAAAGAAGGAAGACGAGGCTTTGTTTCTACTCTACAAACGAGGGAGCAGCATATAAGAAGAGAGAAAGCCACCTCTAATATTTGTTCTAATCAAGCCTTAAATGCTCTGGCAGCAAGTGTTTACCTAGCTACTCTTGGTAAAAAGGGTATAAAAGAAGTTGCAGAACAGAGCTGGCATAAAGCACATTATGCAATGAGGGAAATTACAAAGAGTGGACACTATAGTATTGTTTATGACCGTCCATTTTTCAAGGAATTTCCCATAAAGTCCAATATAGATGCGGATAAAATTGAAAAAAGCCTATTAGAGTCTGGCATAATAGGTGGCTACAAGCTTAAAAACAGCTTACCTAATTTAACTAATGCAATACTATATTGTGTAACTGAAAAAAGGTCAAGGCAGGAAATAGATAGGCTAGTAACTGTATTGGAGGGCTTAAGATGACCTATAGCAGACTAATATTTGAAGTTTCTAAGGAAGGAAGGGTAGGCTATAGTCTACCTGCTCTTGATGTGCCCATAGAAGATATACCTACTAGTATAAAAAGGTCAAAAGATGCTGAACTACCACAGGTTAGCGAAGTTGATCTAATAAGGCATTATACCAATTTATCACAAAAAAACTATGCAGTTGACCTAGGTATATATCCTTTAGGCTCATGTACTATGAAATATAATCCAAAAATTAATGAGGACATGGCAAGTCTAGCAGGCTTTGCTCACATACACCCTTTACAGCCAGAGGAAACAGTGCAGGGGGCTATGGAGCTTTTATATAAAATGGAAAGACTTCTTTGTGAAATTACGGGAATGTCAGCCTACACCTTGCAGCCTGCCGCAGGAGCCCAAGGTGAAGCAGTTGGCCTTATGATAATTAAAGCCTACCATGATAGCAAAAAGGATTTTAAACGCAATAGAATTATAGTTCCTGACACAGCCCATGGTACAAATCCAGCTACGGCTTCAATGGTTGGTTACAAAGTTACAGAGGTAAAGTCTGATAAAGAGGGTAATGTTGATCTTGAGGCTCTATCGCAGGCACTAGCTGATGACGTAGCTGCCTTAATGCTAACAAATCCTAGTACCTTGGGTCTTTTTGAAAGCAATATAAAAGAAATTGCTGATATGGTCCACAAGGCAGGTGCCCTTTTGTACTATGATGGAGCAAACGCCAATGCAATACTAGGTATCACTAGGCCTGGTGATATGGGTTTTGATGTTATGCACTTAAATCTTCACAAGACCTTTTCAACACCACATGGGGGAGGAGGACCAGGCAGTGGTCCAGTAGGAGTTGTAAAAGAGCTTGAAGACTTTTTACCAAAGCCTGTTATAAAAAAAGAAGGAGATAGCTATAGTTTTGACTATAATAGGCCTAAATCGATAGGAAAGGTAAAGTCCTTTTATGGTAATTTTGCTGTTATTGTAAAGGCTTATTCTTATATCTTGACTATGGGTGCACAAGGCCTAAGAAGGGTAAGTGAAATAGCGGTATTAAATGCAAACTATATGATGAAGTCATTACTAGACCACTATGAATTACCTTATGATAGGACCTGTATGCATGAGTTTGTATTAAGTAAGCTAAAGGACAACCCTAACAACATAAATACCAAGCAGATAGCAAAGCGACTATTAGATTTCCGCCTGCATCCACCCACCACATACTTTCCTTTGATTGTTTCAGAAGCTATGATGATTGAGCCAACAGAGACAGAGAGTCTAGAATCCTTAAATACCTATATAGACGCATTAATTAGAATTGCAAAAGAAGCAATACAAGCACCAGAATTAATAAAAGAAGCTCCTCATACTACATCAGTAAAGCTACTAGATGAGGTAAAGGCAGCTAGGAAGCCAATAGTAAAATGGACCAAATAAACAAGCCGATAGGCTTGTTATTGGTTTATAGGAGGAAACAAAAGATTCATATAGAAAGAGTAGATATGACTAATTGGTATAGGGTGTGTAATGGATGCAAGAAATAGACCAACTATATTGGGTTTGGCTAAGTACAGTTCCAGGGATTGGCGCTAAACGATTTTACAAGCTACTAATGGCCTTTGGTGACCCTAAAAGCGTATATGAGACTGCAAAAGGTGAAGAAACTCTAATTAAAAAGATACTAGGTAATTCTTGTGCTGATAGGCTTTTATCTTCAATAAATAAAGAAAGCTTAGAAAAAGCTGAGCAGATAATGAGTTCTACTGATATTAGGGTAATGACACTAAATAGCAAGGATTATCCGCCCCTCTTAAAGGCAATTTATGACCCTCCAGCTGTTCTATACTTAAAGGGACAAGAACTTAATACAAGTAGTGGATCTATTGCAATTGTAGGCTCGAGGAGATCCTCTGATTATGGTAGGATGTCTGCCAAGAAACTGGCCTATGAGCTTGCACAATGCGGTGTACCAATAATTAGCGGGCTAGCCAGGGGAATAGATACCTACGCCCATAGAGGAGCACTAGAAGCCAAATCAGGCTATACAGTAGCAGTACTTGGCTGTGGCTTTAATTATATATACCCACCAGAAAATAAAAATCTATATGAAAAAATAATAGAAAGGGGTACCTTAATAAGTGAGTACCCACCAAACACTCAGCCCCTGCCTGGTAATTTTCCTGCCAGAAATCGAATTATTAGTGGACTTGCAAATGGAACACTAGTAATAGAGGCAGGTGTAAAGAGTGGAGCATTAATTACTGTAGATTTTGCCCTTGAACAGGGTAGGGATGTTTATGCCTTGCCTGGCAATTTTAACAGTCCCTTTAGTAAGGGGACCAATGAACTATTAAAACAGGGAGCAAAGATAATAACCTCTGTTGATGATATTTTAGAGGACATAAATGTAGAAAAAAAACTAAATCCCAAGCCGGCTTCAAAAATACCTGTTCTTGATTTATTTGAAACTCAGGTGTATAATGCCTTGGAAACAGGTCCAAAGGGTATAGAGCAGCTTCTTGAGATGACAGGTCTTGATTCTGGAAGACTGAATGCAGTTCTAACGCTTATGGAGCTCAAGGGAATAATAAAGAAGCTACCTGGAAAAACATACAAGATCGAATGGACCAATTAATGGAGGTAAATATGGCAAAAAAACTAGTTGTGGTAGAGTCTCCAGCAAAGGCTAAAACAATAAAGAAATATCTCGGTAGAGGCTATACTGTAGAGGCCTCTATGGGTCATATAAGAGATCTACCAAAAAGTCAATTAGGTGTAAATGTCGAAGATAACTTCGAACCAAAATATATAACTATTAGAGGAAAGGGAGAACTTTTAGCTAAACTCAGGAAAGCAGCCAAAACTTCAGACAAAGTATATTTAGCAACAGACCCGGACAGGGAGGGTGAGGCTATCTCCTGGCATCTTAGCCATTTACTAGGTATAAAAGAAAACGAGCCATGTAGGATAGAGTTTAATGAGATTACCAAGGATGCGGTTAAAAATGCAATAAAAAATCCAAGGCCCATAAATCAGAATCTTGTAGATGCCCAGCAGGCACGTAGGATCCTAGATAGGCTAGTAGGCTATAAGATTAGTCCTCTTTTGTGGAGAAAGGTTAGAAAGGGCTTGAGTGCAGGCAGGGTCCAATCAGTAGCAAGCAAAATTATCTGTGAGAGAGAACGTGAAATAGAAGCTTTTAAACCAGATGAATATTGGAACCTTAAGGGTATCTTTATTTCATCGAAGAATAAGCAAAGTTTTGAAGCCCAACTTCATAGTAAAGGAAAAAAGAAAATAGACCTTAAAAGCAAACAAGAGGTAGACCAGGTCTTAGCAGCTATTAAGGGAGAGGACTACACAGTTACAAAGGTCCAAAAGGGAAGCAGGAAACGTTCTGCGCCACCTCCATTTACTACTAGTACAATGCAACAAGAGGCGTCTAGGAAATTAGGCTTTACAACAAAAAAGACAATGATGTTGGCTCAACAGCTTTATGAGGGAGTTGACGTAAAGGGTGAAGGTTCTGTTGGTCTAATAACCTATATGAGAACAGATTCAACCCGTGTATCAGATCAGGCTCTAGCTGAAGTGAGAACTATAATTCAAGAAAAATTCGGTAAAGACTATGTACCTAGCAAAGCCAATATTTTTAGGAGTAAAAAGGGTTCTCAAGATGCTCATGAAGCCATTAGGCCTACATCAGTTAGGTACAGTCCAAAGGATTTACAATCCTCATTAAAGCGTGACCAGCTAAGGCTATATACTTTAATTTATAACCGCTTTATGGCGAGCCAGATGAAGCCTGCCTTGTATGAAACGCTTACTGTTAACATATCAGCAGGTGAGTATATTTTTAGGGCATCAGGATCAAGAAAGGTTTTCCCTGGCTATACAGCCCTATATATGGAGGGCAATGATGAAGGCAAAGAGGAAAAAGACATAATGCTGCCTGACCTTGAAGAGGGTGAAAAGCTAGAATTAAAGGAATATAAAAGCGAACAAAAATTTACTCAACCACCAGCTCGTTATACAGAAGCTTCTCTCGTAAGAGCTTTAGAGGACATGGGAATTGGTCGTCCTAGTACCTATGCCCCCACTATATCAACAATTATTTCTAGGGGTTATGTTGTAAGAGATGCTAGGATCTTATATCCTACAGACCTAGGCTTTATTGTAAATGACCTTATGGACAAGTACTTTCCAAAAATTATGGAATACAAGTTTACCGCTGCTATGGAAGAAAAACTTGATAAAATCGAAGAAGGAGAGGTTAATTGGCGTGACTTACTAAATGAGTTTTATCCTTCTTTTGCAGATTATTTATCTCATGCCGAACAGGATATTGGTAAGATTGAAATCAAGGATGAAGAATCTGATGTAGTATGTGAAAAATGCGGTGCTAATATGGTAATAAAGACAGGACGCTATGGTAAATTTTTAGCCTGTCCCAATTTCCCAAAGTGTAGAAATACCAAACCCATAGTCGAAGAGATAAACATACCCTGTCCAAAATGTAGTGCACAGATTGTTGTACGTAAAAGTAAAAGGGGCCGCAAATTTTATGGTTGTAGCAACTATCCAGAGTGTGACTTTGTTTCTTGGGATATGCCCATAAAGGACCCTTGTCCAAAATGCGGAGCTTTAATGACTGAAAAAAGCTCAAGGGCTAATGGGAAAACAGTCCAATGTACAAACAAGGAATGCGGATATACAAAGGAAAAAAAGGATGATGACAAATAGATGAAGGCTACCGTATTAGGTGCAGGCTTGGCAGGTAGTGAAGCAGCTTGGCAGCTTGCAGAAAACAAGGTTAAGGTAAGCTTATATGAAATGCGACCAAAAAAAATGACACCAGCCCATAACACAGACAAGTTTGCAGAGCTTGTTTGTTCCAATTCATTTAGGGCTGATAGGCTTGAAAATGCTGCAGGTTTATTGAAAGAGGAGATGCGACTACTTAACTCTCTCATACTAAAGGCAGCTGATTATAACCGTGTACCTGCAGGTGGTGCTTTAGCAGTTGATAGGGAGGGCTTTTCAGCCTATATAACAGAAAAAATTACGAGTCATCCCAATATAAAGTTAATTAGACGTGAAGTAGAAAAGATCCCAAATGACCAGCATCTAATTATTGCAACAGGTCCATTG
>DGFG01000136.1 GCA_002391555.1 Firmicutes bacterium UBA3906 | reverse complement strand
AATAAAATACATATTGGCTTGTTGGGCCTTATGGTCCATAAAGCTAAAGATAAGCTTGACTGACCGGGGAATCTCATCAATTTTGACATAAAGCCTAAGCCTTACCTGGCTTGAAACCAAAGCAGCTCCAAAGGGAGTCCGGTATAAGAGCCTTTGCGAATCGTGTTCTATTACCATTTTGTCGCCTCTAGATGCCAGATTTTCTCATTGTACTGCTCGATTGTCCTGTCACTGGAGAAAAAGCCTGCAGCTGCTGTGTTAAGGACCGCCTTTTTCCACCAAAGGTCGGGTTTCTCATACTCACGGGAGACCCTGGCCTGCATTTCAACATAGGCCCTAAAGTCCCGGATGACCATATAGGGGTCAGGCATACCATAGTCACCAAAGAGCAGGGACTGGTAGATATCCCTAAAGGCCTCCTTATCAAGGTCAGCTAGGGGCCCATTTACTAGTTGCTCTAGGACCTGGTGCAGGTCATTGTCTGAAACATATATCCTCTGGACCTCCTCGGACCCATAATCATACCTTAAGTTTACCTCATCAGCCCGCAGGCCAAATATATAGATATTTTCATTTCCAACTAGGTCTGCCATCTCAACATTTGCACCGTCAAGAGTACCAATGGTCAGGGCACCATTTAGCATAAATTTCATATTGCCTGTTCCAGAGGCCTCCTTGCCTGCTGTTGATATCTGCTCTGAGAGGTCAGCGGCAGGAATCAGCATCTCTGCTAGGCTTACGCTATAGTTTTCAAGAAAGACAAGCTTTATTTTGCCCCTGATACGGGGGTCATTGTTGACCAGGTGGCCGATAGAGTTTATAAGCCTTATAATCTGCTTGGCCCTAGTATAGCCTGGGGCAGCCTTGGCAGCAAAAATAAAGGTTCTCGGTACAAAGGGCATGTCTGGATCCTTGATTAGCTGATTGTAAAGATATAGTATATGGAGGGCATTTAGGACCTGCCTCTTGTATTCGTGTAGCCTTTTTGCCTGAACATCAAATATAGAATGCCTATCTACCTCTATACCATGCTTTTCCCTAATATAGGCCGCAAGCCTATCCTTGTTTTTTTGCCTAATCTCAGCTAAGAGCCACCTAAACTCCCCATCATCTGCATAGGGCTTTAGCCTTGACAGCTCTTTAGAGTCCCTTAGCCAGCTATCCCCTATCCGGCTTGTAATAAGTTTAGAGTAGTCAGGGTTGGCATGGTGGAGCCACCGCCTAAAGGTTATTCCGTTGGTTATAGCATGAAATCTTTCAGGTTCGGCCTTAGCGTAGTCTGCAAAGATATCGTCGATTAGGATCCTGGTGTGTAGGCCAGACACTCCATTTACAGCAAAGGAAGCCGCTAAGCAGATATTGGCCATGTTTATTTGATTGTGAGATATTATGGCCATATACTCATGCTTTTTCCGGTCCCCTGGATAGGTCCTAGATAGCCTTTCCATAAGCCTTTGGTTGATTTCGACAATGATACTGTAAAGGCGGGGCAGGAGGGGTTTAAATAGGTATATGGGCCACTTCTCTAGGGCCTCGCTCATAACTGTATGGTTAGTATAGGCAAAGGTCTTAGTTACTATGGACCAGGCATTATCCCAGCCTAGGCCCTCCTCGTCCATGAGGATCCGCATCATCTCAGGTATTGCAAGGGCAGGGTGAGTATCGTTTATATGGATAACCACCCTGTCTGCTAGTCCCTTTAGGTCGTCTCCGTAGTCTGCCTTATATTCTTTGACTATCCACTGGATTGTAGCTGAGCTTAAAAAATATTCCTGCTTTAGCCTTAGCCTTTTGCCTTCTGGGTTGTTATCCTCAGGGTAGAGGACCTTTGATATTAGCTCATCTGTTTCCTTTTTTGCGATTGCCTGTACATGGTCGCCCCTATTAAAGGCCTTCATATCCATTCTTTCAGTTGCTTGAGCCTGCCAGAGCCTCAGGTAGTTTACCCGCTTTGACCCATAGCCACTGATAGGAAAATCATAGGGCATGGCTATTATTGTTTCATCATTGTTGTATTTTACCTTTAGCCTACCGTCAACCCAGATGTTTTCCACATTACCGCCTAGCTTTACTTGTATTTGTTCCTCTGGCCGTTTAACCTCCCAAACATTGCCCTTTTCTAGCCACCAGTCTGGGACCTCAACCTGCTTGCCCTCTTTTATAAGCTGTTTAAAGAGGCCATACTCATAGCGGATGGAACAGCCCACAGCAGGCAGTTCCAGGGTGGTTAGTGAGTCTATAAAACAGGCTGCCAGCCTACCTAGGCCACCGTTACCTAGGCCTGCATCCTCTTCCTGGTCTAAGGTCATGTCTGGGTCTATATTAAGGTCCCTTAGGGCACCTTTAAACTCATCTGTCTTCATTAGATTTAATATATTGTTAGCAAGGGACCTGCCCATCAAAAACTCCATGGATATATAGTAGAGCTTTTTCCCCTTGGTCTGCCTATCCTTTTTCTCTGTTTGGGCCATCCTATAGAGCATATTGTCCCTAACTAGCAGGGCGCATGCCTTGTATATCTGTTGTGGGCTGGCATCCTCTGGGTTTTTGCCAAACTCAAGTAGCAGCTTTCTTATAATGCCTTCTTTTATACTAGACTGGCTATCTAAATTTATATAAGTGTCCATATGTCCTCCTAAAGGTTAATTTTGACAAGGTTTGATAAAACCTTTTATTATTTTACACCATATAGGCAACGTTTTCCACAAAAAACATCCTAGACAATTAACTTACTGTAAAGGTTTGCATATTTTTTAGCGGCCTCCTGCCAGGAGAAATCCTTTGCCATCCCCTGCCTTATTATACTATTCCAGACCCTCCGGTCTTGGTGAATTTCCATGGCATAGGAGATGGCCGACCAGAGTTCATCCCCGTTATAGTTTCTAAAGGAAAAACCTGTCCCCTGGCCTGTATACTTGTTGTATGGAATAACTGTATCTACAAGGCCACCAGTCTCTCTAACTATGGGGACTGTCCCATACCTCATAGAAATGAGCTGGCTTAGGCCACAGGGTTCAAAGAGGGAGGGCATCAGATAGGCATCAGCTGCAGCATAAATCTTGTGGGCTAGGTCATTGGAAAAGAGGATATTGGCCGAGACCTTTTTTGGGTAGAGGCCTGCATAGTATCTAAACATGTTTTCAAAGTCAGGCTCTCCTGTTCCTAGTACAACTAGCTGTACATCTTGACTCAAGAGCCTGTCCATATTGAAGGCAATAAGGTCAAGACCCTTTTGCTTGGTTAGTCTAGATACAATACCGATTAAAAAGGTATCTGGGTTTTTCTCAAGGCCTAGTAGCCCTTGCAGCTGCGTCTTGTTTAGCCGTTTTCTGCTGGGAAAATCTCTACGGTTGTATTTGGCAAAAATACTATCATCATTTGCTGGATTATAGTCACTATAGGAGATACCGTTAACAATACCGGTTAGGCTATCCCTCCTGGCAAGGAGCAGGCCCTCTAGTCCCTCTCCATAGGCAGGAGTTTGGATCTCTTTTGCATAGGTATCACTGACCGTCGTGATATGGTCAGCATAGACTAGGCCACCCTTTAGTAGGTTGGCATCTCCCTTATACTCAAGCTTGTCTGCTGTAAAGTAGTGGCCATCAAGGCCGGTTGCATCCTTGGTTTCCTCTAGGCCCCAAATCCCCTGAAATTTTAGATTGTGTATGGTCATTATAGTTTTTATCCCCTGGTAAAAGGGCTTGTCCCTAAACTGGGCATCTAGCATAACTGGAACAAGACCTGTATGCCAGTCATTTAAGTGGAGTATGTCAGGCCTAAAGTCTATATGGGGCAGGATTGACAAGACAGCCTTGCTAAAGAAAGCAAACTTTTCTATATCCTCATGGATATAGGAGTAGAGCTTGTCACCACCGAAGTAAAACTCATTATCAATAAAGTAGAAAAGACAGCCCTCATGTTCTAGCTTGAATACTCCACAATACTTGCTGCGCCAGCCTAGGTCTATATAAATATGCTTTATATACTCCATTTTATTTTTATATTTTTCATCGATTGCTTTATATTTTGGCATTATGACGCGGACATCAAATTCCTCCCTGTCAAAGGCCTGGGGTAGGGTTCCTACCACATCTGCTAAACCCCCTGTTTTGGCAAAGGGAACGGCTTCGGCTGATGCCAGCAAGATTTTTTTCATATTAAGACTCCTCCTATAATATGTATTACAGGGTTTATTATAAGAATTTTTTCCTAGTAACCCTGCTTAGCGGTTTATACCCTTAGTTTAAAAGCTATATATAACTAGCATTGCTACAAGCTTATAAGACCTTTTGCTTTATACCAATACTTAATATTTTTGGGTCTGTTTTTTTAAAAGAAGTATTGGAAAGCCTCTATTTATCAGGTATTTTCCTTGAATTGTACAATACTGTATTATATAATTAAAACAAGCTACAAATTGCATAAGTTTAACAATAAGTTCTTTATTAAATCATAACACATTTTTAAAGTTTGAGTAAACAAAGTAAAAAAAGAAAAAACGTGAGGATTCTCATAGATGATTCAAAAACCATTTAAAGGACCAATGCCATCTGACTATCAGCTATACCTATTTAATGAGGGTACAAATTATAAAGCATACCAGCTATTAGGCAGTATATATATAGCTAAAGCAAAGGACCAGCCAGAGGGCTATCGGTTTGCTGTTTGGGCCCCAAATGCAAAAAGTGTTAGCCTAGTAGGTGACTTTAACGACTGGCAAGTTGGCAAGCATCCCATGCAGAAAGTTGGCAAGTCCGGTATATGGGTCACCTTTGTGCCCGGTATGGAAAGTGGCCAGCTTTACAAGTACGCCATAACAACTAAGGAGGGCAAGGTCCAACTTAAGGCTGATCCCTTTGCCTTTTACGCTGAACTAAGGCCTGCCACCGCATCTATTACCTATAGGCTAGACCAGTACAGCTGGCAGCATTCTACTAAAAGTGGGGACCAAAGTGACCTTCCCTACCAGGCACCTGTTTTAATATATGAGCTACATGCAGGCTCCTGGAAAAGGCATGAGGATGGGTCCTTTCTGACCTATAGACAATTGGCTGACGACCTTATACCCTACCTAGTGGACTTAGGCTATACCCATGTGGAGTTAATGCCCCTACAGGAGCATCCCTACGATGGGTCTTGGGGCTA
The DNA here is from genome assembly GCA_002391555.1 of Firmicutes bacterium UBA3906. Lineage (GTDB taxonomy): Bacteria > Bacillota > Clostridia > Caldicoprobacterales > DTU083 > UBA3906. The sequence goes on along the minus strand of DGFG01000136.1, from coordinate 1,580 downwards.
TCAGGTAACAGGTTATTTTGCTGCCACCAGTAGGTATGGCAAACCTGAGGATCTTATGTATTTTGTAGACTCCTGTCATGGGGCAGGCTTAAAGGTTATCATGGATTGGGTGCCAGCACATTTCCCCAAAGATGGCCATGGCCTAGCCTCCTTTGACGGGACAAAGCTTTATGAATATGAGGACCCTCGGATAGGAGAACACCTAGCTTGGGGGACCCTGGTTTTTGACTATGGAAGGCCCGAGGTCCAGTCCTTTCTAATATCAAATGCTATCTTTTGGCTAGATATTTACCGTTTTGATGGGCTCAGGGTAGATGCAGTATCCTCTATGCTCTATCGGGACTATGACAGGGGCCCAGGTCAGTGGATAGCCAACAAGTATGGGGGCAGGGAAAACTTAGAGGCAATAGACTTTTTAAGAAAGCTTAACAAGGCGGTATTTGCGCAGTTTCCAAATGCCCTTATGATAGCCGAGGAGTCAACTGATTATCCCATGGTCACCATGCCCATCCATGAGGGGGGCCTAGGCTTTAACTACAAGTGGAATATGGGCTGGATGCATGATTCACTCAAGTATTTTTCTATGGACCACCTGTTTAGAAAGGACAACCACCACCTTTTAACCTTTCTTATGATGTATGCCTACTCAGAAAACTATATATTAGCCCTTTCCCATGATGAGGTTGTCCATGGCAAGAAATCGCTTTTAGACAAGATGTTTGGTAGCTACCAAGAGAAATTTTCAAGCCTTAGGGCCTTTTACGGCTTTATGATGGCCTTGCCGGGCAAAAAGCTCCTCTTTATGGGCGGTGAGTTTGGACAATTTATAGAATGGAGGTATGATTCTGGCCTAGATTGGCTTTTACTTGCTTATGATAGCCATAAAAGGTTATTAAACTATGTAAGAGACCTTAACCATATATATAGGTCAAACAAGAGCCTATGGCAGCTGGACCACGAGCAAGAGGGCTTTAGCTGGATCCAGGCAGATGATTCCAAAAACTCAGTATTTGCTTTTACCCGCATTGGCAAGGAGGAGGGGGATCAGATTATTGTTGTCTCCAACTTTACTCCAGTAAAAAGACCTGCCTATCCCTTAAGGGTCCCGGCTGCAGGTGACTATTATGAGCTATTAAACAGTGATACCAAAGACTATGGAGGGCAGACAGAAAAAAGCCAGCTTTTAAAATCAGTTAGGGAAAATAGTCATGAAGATGGTCCCTACCTAATATATATAGACCTTGCACCCCTATCTACCATCTACCTAAAGAAAAAGGAAGATAGTCAAGGAAAAAAGCAAGAGAAAAAGCAAGTAATCAAACAAAAAACAAGCAAGGAAGAGCAAAGGGATTTAGTAAAAATCATCAATATGGGAGGTAGCTTATGGCAAGAACAGATTGTGTGGCCATGATACTGGCGGGAGGCCATGGTAGTCGTCTCGGTGTACTGACAGATGAACTGGCAAAGCCAGCGGTTCCTTTTGGGGGGAAATATCGAATTATAGATTTTCCCTTGAGCAATTGTGCCCATTCAGGAATTACTACAGTAGGAGTCCTAACACAATACCAGCCCCTAGACTT
>DGFG01000132.1 GCA_002391555.1 Firmicutes bacterium UBA3906 | reverse complement strand
GGGCCTAGTTTTATTTTTCCCTCCTGATCCCCTGACTATTTGGTAAAAGGATGTGTTAAGGTCATAGAGATAGTCAAAATAGTTTTCTGTATCCCGTCCCCAGTCTTCATCAAACCTTGGCTCGTTAATAGCTTCAAACATTAGCTTGTCAGGATAATCCTTAAAATAGTCACTTATCTGGGTCCAGGCGGCCCTATACCTATCTAATACCCCTGTCCTATCTGTCTTCATATTGTAGATCCAGTCAGAATCATGATGCATATTAAGCATTACATACATACCTGCATCTAAAGACCAGTTTACAATCTCAGCCACCCGGTCTAAAAAGTCAGGATCTATCTTGTTATCATCATTCATTCTATGTCCCCAAGTTACGGGAATCCTTATGCTTTTAAAGCCTTGCTCTGCTATGGCATCGATAAGCTCCTTGCTAGTTAGGGGATTGCCCCAGGACCTTTCATCCCCTGTTGCATCTAAGCTGTTGCCTAGGTTCCAGCCCGGCTGCATATCTTCTACATAAGTTTGCATTTTACTCTTGCCTTCTGCCCTAGTAGCTAAAGGACTTAGATATGTAAATAGGATCATGAGTGTTATCAAGATGCCAGCTACTTTGGAAAACGTTTTCTGTTTCAAATAAGATCCCCCCTGGATTTCATCAAATTATGCCATCTAATAATATTATATAACAAAGACCTGGTTTTCTCTATAAATTTTGCGAATAATCCACCAATATAAATAAGAAAAAAAGACCTCCCCTAAAGCTTTTGCCTTGGCCGGAGAGGTCTAATTCGACTATTATTTAAAATCCAATCCAGATTCATTAAGCCCTTAATTTATCTGCCTTTTTTACCATTGTAGATAAGGCTAGATTATATACTCTTCCTTCTTTTTAGGCCTACTATCTAGCTCCTGCTTTTTCTCCTCATAACCAGGCCTTCCTAGTAGGGCATAGGTAGCATTTTTACCCTCTTCTACACCGGGCTGGTCAAAGGCATCAATATTTAGTAGTTCACCTGCAAAAGCAGTCTCAACCTCAAGTAGGTAAAGGAGCTGGCCTATGGTAAAGGCATTTACTACTGGCAGGGTAATGGTCCTATTTAGGCGTTTAGCCTTTAAGAGGGCATACTCTGTTGCGGCCTGCTCGGCATGGATAAGCTCATTTAATGTATGTCCACCAAGAAAGGATACTGCCGGTATATCCTCATAGCCCCTAGCAATTTCCATGGTCTTGCGGTATTCTCCTACTCCAAGAAAGGTTACAACCTTGTCAAAGGGTCCTTCGGTATAGAGCTGGACCTGGGAGTGCTGGTCGGTTACTCCTAAGGCCTTTACAGGAGTCTGGCCTACAAAGACTTCCTTGCCCTCTAGGTCATACCTTTTGCCTAGGCTCTCAGCCCAGAGCTGGGCATACCAGTCAGCCATATACTTTAAAGAATCAGCATAGGGCATCATAACAGATATGTTCTTGCCAGCCTTCATGGCTAAATACTGGAGGGTTGCTGCCATATAGGCCATATTCTCGTACACATTATCCACACTAGAGAGCTCATCTGCATAGGCAGCCCCTGCTAAGAGCTCCTCTATATCAATGCCGCATACGGCTGCAGGTAAAAGACCTACTGGGGTTAGTTCGGAAAATCTGCCACCCACTCCCCTTGGGATAAAGAAGGTCTTAAAGCCCTCTTGCTTTGCAATTTTTATAAGGTTACCATTTTCAGCATCCGTGGTTGCTATAATATGGTCCTGGTACTTGTCTCCTAGCTTTGTCTTTAACATGTCCTGGATGATTAAAAACTGGGACATGGTCTCAGAGGTACTACCTGACTTTGTAATTACGTTAAAGGCTGTCTTTTCAATATCAATAACATCAAAGAGGGCATCCATTCTCTCAGGATCCACATTGTCAACTACATAAAGCCTAGGGTAGCCACCCCTGTCTTCTTTTGATAGTTCATTATAGTGCATATGATTTAAGGCCTGCTGGACTGCTATTGGCCCTAGGGCAGAACCCCCGATACCTAGTACAACAAAGGCATCAAACCTGTCCTTAATTTTATTGGCTGTATCTATAAGGTCCTTTACTATATCCTTTTGATTATAGGGCAGGTCCCTAAAGTCCATTTTGCCAGCCTTTCTTTTGTCCTTCATAGCCTGGGCGGCCTCTTTTAGCCTATCGGATAGTTGGTCTATACTAGCCTTGGATATGCCCTGCTCATCTCCAATTACCTCAGACATCATATTGTTAAAGTCCATGGTAATCTTCATACTTTCCTTCCATTCCCTCTTTTCATATCTTTTCATTTAAATCTTCCTTTCAAAACATATTCCTTACAATAATATACCCCTATGTAATAGGTTAAAGCTTAAAACAAAAACTATTGTATCATAAAAATAGAATAATTCTATAAAAATGTGCCTAAAGAATGAGGGTCTAGCTGGTCTTTTGATTATATAAAGGTTTTTTGGGTCATAAAAAGGCCTCCTTTACTAGAGCCTGAATCATTTAATCATGGTATCTACCTGCCACTTGTCCCCTCTTAAACTTAGGATTATTGCTCCGTTTAGGTCATTTCTATAAATCTTGGTCCCTAGCTGGTCTAGCCTTTCAAGTACCTCTATACTAGGATGCCCATAGCTATTATTTCCTACCTGTATAACACCTATTTCTGGGGAAAGCAGGTCCAAAAAAGCCTGACTACTTGAACTATTGCTGCCATGGTGGGCTACTTTTAATACGTCTACCTCCTCTATACCCTGGCTAACTAGATAATCTTCAACCGGCCCTTCAATATCTCCTGTAAACATAACAGACCTGTCCCCATAGTAGAGTACCTTTACCAGGGAATAGTTATTTTCATTTCCGCCTGCTAACCCCTCAACTACTCCATCATCTGGATAGAGTATTTCAAGCCTTAGCTTATCTCCTAGCTTAAAGGACTGCCCCCTCTTGGCCCTATGAGTCTTTATGCCCTTTTCCAAAACTATTGCCTTAAGCTTTCGATAGGTCTCGTTTTCTTCGCCAGGGGGGTATTCGAGAAACTCCCTTACCCTTAGCTCCTCGACAAGGGGCAAGAGGCCACCTATGTGATCATAATCGCAGTGGGACATAATAAGTAGGTCCAAGGAAGCAACCCCATTTTTAAGTAGAAAGGGAATTACTACATCTTGACCTATATTGCTACCCTCCCTGCCCCCACCATCTAGGAGTATATCAAGACCATCTGGCGTCCTTATATAGGTACAATCCCCTTGACCTACATCTAAAAATACAATTTTAAGCTCCTTTGGCCTAAGCCCTTGGTATAGGCCACTGGCTACTAAAAATACAAAAGCTATGACTATTGCAGTGGCCAGGGGCCTTTTAATAAAGGAGGGCCTGTCCCTAGATAGTATAAGGATTATTATAAAGAAAATAATAATTGCAATTATAGGGGGTGAGACCACCCTAACTGCTGAAAAGGGCAGTCCTGCTAAGGCGATATTTATATTAAGTAGGACCCTTGTGATAACCTTTATTGGTATCCCTATATAAAAGGCAAGTCCAGGCAGGATAATCCCTATGGGCATTATTAAAAAGCCTGCCATTACAAGTAGGCCAAAAACCGGTATTAGGAGAGGGTTAGTCAAAAATGATATCAAGGACAGGCTATTGAAATGATAGGCTATAAGAGGCAGGGCACCTAGCTGGGCAGATATGGTGACAGCAAACAAGGAGGCTAGCCTGTCGGGTAAAAAGCCTAGCTTGTCCTTTATATCCTTGTATAGAAGACCTATAGAAAATACTGTTAT
>DGFG01000151.1 GCA_002391555.1 Firmicutes bacterium UBA3906 | reverse complement strand
CAACATTTATTATAGAACCTTTATTTACTATAATTTAATAGCTTAAGTATTCTTAAGGTAATATCTAGTCCCTTGCCTGCATAGATTAAACTAAGATGTCTTAAGGGAGTTGAGAGCAATGAGAAGGAGTCATCAATTTACCGCCAAGGTGGAAGACAACTCCATGTTACAAGACATTAGCTATGCGGCAAAAGGGTCAATATTTGCTCTTATAATTACCCTGGTACTGATTATTGCCTTTTCTCTAGTAATGGAGCTTACAGACCTAGATGATTCGGTTATCCAGCCAGTAGTACAGGTAATTAGGATATTTTCAATAGTCTTTGGAGCAGCTTATGCTGCTCGCAGGATAAATACTAAGGGGTGGCTAAAGGGAGCTATAACAGGTTTTCTATACATCTGTCTGGTCTCCCTTATTAGCCTTTTGTTTGGTGGCAAGGTTAGCCTAGACAAGATTTTCATATCAGACACTATCATGGCACTAGTGACCGGTGCAATTGGTGGAGCGATTGGAATAAACCTTAAATAATCCTATTCACTTAATGAAAAATATGCTATAATATATAAAGAATCGCATTGAGAGAAGGAGAATTTTGCATGAAACATATAAAGACATTACACAAGGGTAACTTAAAAAAGGGTATCAAAGAGGGTGGATGTGGAGAATGTCAGGCATCTTGCCAGTCAGCATGTAAAACATCCTGTACAGTAGCCAACCAGAGCTGCGAAAAATAGGCCAATATCTTAATTAAGTAAGCTATAAATACATAAGGCTAATAGCAGTAGCACTTTGCTACTGCTATATTTATTGATTCCTCTAAAAGGTTAGTTAGGCTAGCTCTTTATATAAGTATCTGTGAGTAAATTTTATTGGATTTATATATTTTCACACTAGAAAAAAGGGGTTTTTTAATTGATACATAGATTTAAAGCTAATGGGATAAAGATTGTAGTAGATGTAAATAGCGGGGCAGTCCATGTGATTGATGACCTGGTTTGGGACCTACTTCCCTATGGTCCAGACTTTGACCACGATAAAATACAAATAGACCTTTCAGGCAAGTATGGTAAAGAGCAAATTACTGAGGCACTCAGCGAGCTAGAGAGCCTGGCAAGAGAGGGCATCCTATTTTCAAAATGGGAGGACGAAATACCCATGATGAAGGGCGAGCCTGTAATAAAGGCCATGTGCCTACATGCTGCCCATGATTGTAACCTGCGCTGCAGCTATTGCTTTGCATCGACAGGAGATTTTAATGGGGCTAGGGGCCTACTTGACTTTGAAACTGGCAAAAAGGCACTTGACTTTTTAGTTGCCAATTCAGGCAAACGGAAAAACCTAGAGGTTGACTTTTTTGGCGGAGAGCCACTGCTAAACTTTGAAACTGTAAAAAGGCTTGTCTACTATGGCCGTGAACTTGAGCCTAAGCATAACAAGAAATTCAAGTTTACGGTAACCACCAATGGATTAAACCTCAATGATGAAATGATAGATTTTATAAACAAGGAATTTGTCAATGTAGTAATTAGTCTAGATGGTCGGCCAGAGGTCCATGATAGGATGCGCAAGACCGTAAATGGTAGTGGGTCTTACGGCATTATAGAGCCAAAGACAAAAGACCTAACCGACAAAAGAAAACAGCAAAACTACTATGTGAGAGGCACCTTTACAAGACATAATCTGGACTTTGACAAGGATGTTTTATACCTAGCTGATCTAGGTTACAAGCAAATCTCTATTGAGCCTGTTGTAGCACCGGAGAATATGGACTATGCCATTAAGGAAGTAGACCTAGAAGAGGTTTATGCATCCTATGATAGGCTTATGAAGGCCTATATTCAAAGGCGCAAAGAGGGACAGGACTTTAATTTCTTCCACTTTTCTATAGACCTTAGCCAGGGGCCTTGTGCTGCTAAAAGAGTAACAGGCTGTGGAGCGGGTAACGAATATATAGCAGTTACACCTTCGGGAGATATATATCCCTGCCACCAGTTTGTTGGAGAAGACAGCCAGCTAATGGGCAATGTGCTAGATGGGACCTTTGATAGGGAAAAGCAGCTAGTCTTTAGAAAGACAAATGTCTTTACAAAAGACAAGTGTTCAAGCTGCTGGGCTAAATTTTACTGCAGTGGTGGTTGTCATGCAAATGCCTATCATTATAGTGGAGATATTAATCTTCCCTATGAATTAGGTTGTGAGATGGAAAAGAAAAGACTAGAATGTGCTTTAGCAATCAAGGCTATAGAGCAGCTGGAAATATACTAAGGGGCAAAAAATTGCTGACCAATAGGCTTTAGCTAGCATCCATAGATCAGGCTAGCAAGCTAGTCTGTCTCTTGTTTCTACTTGACTCTACTTTACTAATAGTAGCTAAGCATAATATAATAAGAATAATGCATAACAAAAGCTTCTTAATAAGGGGCTTTTGTTTTTGACTACTTTGTACGAGGGGTTTAGATGGCAAAATACGAGCTTTGTCAACCAGATATTGATGATATAGATAGTAGACTTATCCTATTTAAATACGAATTAGGCATAAGTGAAGTTACCTCTAGACTATTGCTAAACAGGGGTATTAGCCAGCTCAAAGAGGCCAAGGACTTTCTACAGCCTAGTATAGAGCAGCTCCACGACCCCTTTCTTCTAGCTGGTATGGACAGAGCTGCTGACAGGGTTAAAAAGGCAATCAAAAAAGGTGAAAAGATAATAGTATATGGTGACTATGATGTGGATGGAGTCACCTCTGTAGCCATGCTTTATTTGTATATCAAGTCCTTAGGCGGTCTAGTCGATATCTATATTCCAAGTCGCAAGGATGAGGGATATGGCCTACATGAAGAGGCCCTCAAGGTCATAAGAGACCAGGGAGCAGGTCTAGTTATTACTGTGGACTGTGGTATAACTGCAGTTGACCAGGTAAAAGCCTTTAATACTGACATGGATATAATAATTACCGATCATCACAACCCAGCTAAGTCCTTGCCGGATGTTTATGCAGTCATAAACCCAAAGCTAGCTGGCCAAGCATATCCTTTTGTAGACTTAGCAGGGGTAGGAGTAGCTGCAAAGTTAGTACAGGCCATAGGTGGTACTAGGGCAGTTTCTGACTATATTGACCTTATTGCCATAGGAACCATAGCTGATATTGTACCCCTAGTAGGAGAAAACAGGGTCTTTGCAGCCCTAGGCCTTAGGGCTATAAATGAAAATCCGAGACCTGGTATAAAGGCTCTAATTGATTGCCTAGACCTAAAGGACAATTTTGTCGATTCAGCTAGAATATCCTTTGGGATAGGGCCCTGCCTAAATGCACCCGGTAGGATGTCAACCTACCACAAGGGATATGAACTACTAGTATCAGACAGGCTAGAGGCAGCAATGCCCATAGCCCATGACCTAATAGAGGAAAATGAAAAGCGAAAGGAAACCGAAGCGCAAATCCTAGAGTCAGCACTTGAAAATATTCTAGTAAAGACCCAGCCGGCCTATGACAAGGTCCTGGTAGTGGCAGGTGAAGGCTGGCATCCAGGAGTCATCGGTATAGTCGCATCTAGGATTGTCGAGGAATACAACCGCCCATCTGTAGTTATCTCAATAGACCAGGAATCCGATATCGCTGTTGGTTCCGCTAGATCCATAAAGGGTTTTGACCTATATGAGGCTTTATGCTCATGCAAGGACTTGTTTGTTAGCTTTGGCGGACATAAGCAGGCAGCAGGCTTATCCCTACACAAGGACAATATAGAAAAGCTTAGGAAAAGGCTTTGCGATTATGCAGACAAGCACTTAGCTGAGGAGGCACTAATCCCTAAATATTTATATGATCTTGAGTTAAAATCAGAACATATTACTGCAGACCTTCATAAGGAAATAGAGATGCTAGCCCCCTTTGGTTTTGGAAACCCAACCCCAAGGTTCTTTATCCCTAGCGCCCATCTAGAGAGTAAAAGACTTTTAGGCAAGGAGAAAAGCCATCTAAAGCTTGCACTAGCTGTAGGCCAAAGGTCTTGGGATGGTATTGGCTTTAATATGGCAGGTCAGGATAGGGAGCTAGAGCCTGGATGTGAGCTAGCCCTGCTTACATCCCTAAGACAGAATGAGTGGAGGGGGGTTGTGACCACCCAGCTGCAGCTACATAGCCTACAGAGGGTATATAGTAGCGATAAGGACATCGATAGTCTATTAAGTATCTTTTACGAAAAACATTTTAATGTCTTTTTAGAAAGATTTATGTATAATGATAGTAGGATACCTAGAGAAAGCCATGCTAGCGACAATCCTATAAAAGAAATAGATATAAAAGCCTTTGTGGACAAGCTGAGGTCTTGTCAGTTTGGTATGGCTGTTTTAGTATACACCCCCTATGCTGGCAAGGCATTACTTGACCATTTAAGAGACCAAGACTTTTGTGAGCCTATACCAATCAGGTACAATATACCCAGCAATGAGGATGGTGCAGGGAGAAACACAATAGTCTTAGCACCAGATATGGCCAAGATTCCATTTGAATATTATCATACTATATTTGTACCTGATAGTGAGTATGGGCTTGTAGAAAATATTAGCCAGGTCTTCAGTAGCAAAAAGGCCTATAGGATTTTGATGGATGATATGCCAGGCCAAGCTGAAAACCCAGAAAGGGATTTTTATCTTGATAGAGACCAATTAACCATAATCTATAGGTGGTTAAAGGCTGGGGCAGCAAGGAACAACTTTTTTACATCGACCAATAGCTTATCTGAAAAGCTAAAGGCTGATACAGGCTATGACTTTAATGAATTCCAGCTACTGTTAGCCCTAGAGGCATTCAAGGAGCTAGGCTTTATAAATATCGAGGCGGGCAACCAGTATTTTAGGATAAAATGTGTCGAAAACCCAAAGAGCAGGCAGCTGAGTGAGAGTAAAATACTAACCTTTCACAGGTCCTGGTTTAGGGGATTGAATGGTTAATAAACTTAACTTTAATGGAGTAAAGGGAGGAAGCATAATGGATCTAAAAGAAAGAATCAGAGTTATCGAAGGTTTCCCAAAGGAAGGTATATCCTTTAAGGATATAACCAGTCTACTAAAGGACAAAGAGGCTTATAGGTATACTATAGATACTATAGTAGACTACTGCAGAGAGAAAAAAGCAGATGTCATCGTAGGCCCAGAAGCAAGAGGTTTTGTCTTAGGGGCCCCTCTGGCATACGCCCTAGGCCTTGGCTTTGTACCAGTTAGAAAGCCTGGCAAGCTTCCCGGTGAAACCATAAGCTATGAATACGAGCTAGAGTATGGGACTGATTTATTAGAGATCCACAAGGATGCTATAAAACCAGGACAAAGAGTAATAATTGCAGATGATTTACTAGCAACAGGTGGAACAGCAATGGCATCAGCCAAACTAGTAGAAAAACTAGGAGGCCAGGTAATTGGCTTTGTATTTGTTATGGAGCTTACAGAATTAGACGGTAGGAAAGTATTATCTGACTATGAGGTAGAGACCCTGGTTCAATATTAAAGGGATTATTTAAAAGCTAAATGTACGAAAGGAGCAAAAGATGCTAGAAAAGCTTCAACAAGAGCTTGTGACTAAAGCAACAAAAGCATATGGTGATGAGGTAAAAGAAAAGATTAAAAAAGCCTATCAATTTGCTCTTAGGGTACACGATGGCCAAAAAAGGTCCTCGGGAGACCCCTTTTGCATCCACCCTATGGAGGTAGCAATTATCCTGATTGATCTTGGGATGGATGCTGATACAACTGCTGCAGGCTTACTTCATGACACAATAGAGGACACAGATGTTACCAAGGAAGAACTAAGTGACATGTTTGGTCCTGAGGTAGCTATGCTAGTTGATGGGGTAACCAAGCTAGGGCGACTCTCCTACAAGACCAAGGAGGAGCAACAGGTAGAAAACCTGCGCAAGATGTTCCTAGCCATGGCCGAAGATATCAGGGTTATAATAATAAAACTAGCTGACCGCCTCCATAATCTTAGAACCTTGGAGTATATCGATGAAGACAAGCAAAGGGAAAAGGCCTATGAAACACTAGAGATATATGC
>DGFG01000113.1:8254-19281 GCA_002391555.1 Firmicutes bacterium UBA3906 | reverse complement strand
TGGGGGCCTATGGTCCCGTTCATATTCTTTGGTAGTCCTATTACTATTCTTTCAATGTTTTTGTTTTCAATTAGCTCTTTTATGGTAGACAAATCCTTTTCATTACTGGTTCTGGTTAAGGTTTCAATACCCTGTGCAGTCAATCCTAAAGGATCACTTATAGCCATGCCTATACGTTTATCCCCTACATCTAAAGATAAAATCCTCATGTATAAGCTTCCTCCTGAATGATATTTTTCTTATATAATTTTAATTGCCAGCTCTCTACAAACACTTCCGCAATAACCGCACAGGACACATTTTTCTTTGTTTACTACAGCCTTACCTTCAACAATTTCTAATGCTCCCTGATTACATCTTTTTATACAATTTCCACATGCCTGGCACCAGCTTTGTATTATAAGGTCTCTTTTATATTTTTCTAAGCCCTTTGCAGTATCTTCGGGTACTTTTCTATTTTCAAAATAGCTGATATTTGCATCTACTTCTTCTGTTCTCTGCATCCCTATTGCCACAGAATGTTTATAGGGGTAATCTAATATATAATTATAAGCCTTGGCCATTTCCTTGATTAGGTGACCTCCGCCTAATGCCTTCATTAGGTATATACCCTTACCGTTTTGGTAAGCCTTGGATATTGCATCTTCCATGTCGGCCCTAGTGCCATCGACTATCCCTATACCCTTATAGTTTAATATTGGATGGATTATATCGATTTCCTTCATGTCTGCCGCTACTTTAGTTGCTTCCACAAAATGTGTTGATATCCCAAAGCTTCTAATGTGGCCCTTTTCCTTTTGTTTTAAGAAATACTCTATAGCTTCATAGTGGCCCTTTAATGTTAGTGCACTTTCCTGTTCATGTAATAAAAAAATATCTACATAATCCCTTTCTATCCCCCTTAAGGCTCTCTCTAAGGATGCCTCAGCAGTACTTATATCATAGGCATAGGATTTTGTAGCTATTACTAAGTCCTTTTTATCCTTTAGTAGGGCTTTGATAAAGGGGTAGGTTTCATAAAGATCTGCAGTGTCGATAAAGTTTATACCACAGTCTATCGCTCTTTTCATAACTCTAAGCCCTTCGGACAAGGTTAAATTTTTTTGTAGTGGACTAATTGTCAAGGTACCAAAGCATATCTGAGAAACTATGATATCTGTCTGGCCAAGTCTTTGGTATTTCAAATCTGATCATCCATCCAATTTGATATTGTTCATATAAAATCTAACAAGCTCCTCTAATAGCTCGTCCCTTTCAAGCCGTCTTATGACTGCTCTTGCATTTTGGTGACTAGTTATGTAGGTTGGATCTCCAGATATAAAGTAGCCTACCATCTGATTGATAGGATCATACCCCTTTTCATCTAGGGCCTTAAATACCTTTTTAAAGATATCTCTCGGCGTGTCTGAGGGTTCCTTTTCTAATTTAAACTTCATAGTGTTCTGGAAGTCCTTGCTCATATAACCACTGCCTTCCGTTTTTTCTGATAATATATTATATCATATACTTACATTTTATACTAGCATATTTACCTGTCTTAACCTATCTTAACCTGTCTTATTTGATGTTAGCTTTTTAAGGAATATAAGGCCTAGCCACTTTTATGGTCATTGACTATCTTTTCTAACTTGCGTAGCCTATGGTTAACTCCCGACTTACCGAGGGGAGGGCTTGTAAGCTCACCTAGTTCCTTTAAGCTAGCATTAGGATAATTTAGCCTCAACTCTGCTATTGATCTGAGAGAGGGAGAAATATTCTCTAGTCCAATGTTTTCCTTGATATAATTTATGTTTTCTATCTGCCTTATCGATGCATTTACTGTCTTGCTAAGGTTTGCTGTCTCGCAGTTAACAAGGCGATTTATATTGTTTCTCATATCCTTATATACTCTGATATTCTCAAAATTCAGTAGTGCTGTATGGGCGCCTATTATACTCAAGAGGTCTACTATGTTCTCCCCTTCTTTTACATAGATAACATAATTGTTTTTTCTGGTTATTATTTTTGCACCTAGATCAAAATCATTAAGCAGGGCACATAGTGACTCCCCGTACACTCTTGAGCGGGCTACAAATTCTAAGTGATAGGCTTTTTCGGGATTGCTAACTGAACCACTACCAAGAAATGCTCCCCTTAAATAAGCCTTCTTGCAGCACCTGTTTTTTATCAGTTCAGCTGGAATGACCTGCCTTAATCCTATTTCACTATTATTGCTAGCGTCTAGAATGTATGCATCCGTAAGCATCCTTCTAGCTAGGCCTGGTTTAGCTATATGTAATATGTAGCTATTGTTTTTTCTTAACTTCTTATTTTTCCTTACTATAATCTCTGCAGATTCATTGTACAATGATTTTATCAGCATAAATACCCGCCTAGCTATAAAGGCGTTTTCTGTGACTATCTTTAGCTTTATTTTACCTTTACTATAAAGGTGAATGGTTTCACTTGTTTGTATTAGTGCTGCTAATTCAGTTAACTTGCAACAATCCTTACCGGGAGAGGTTCTGCAGATTTCACCCTTTGCTTTCGATGAAAATGACATATTAATCCCCCAATCCTGCTTTCTTATTTATTTATAATCCTTCTTCTATGAGCTTAACCACTTGTCTTGATAGTTTGTCAGAATTATGCCTTATCAAACCTATAGAATAATCAAGTAGTTCACCCTCGATCAGCTCATAGTTCATTTTCTTATAGTCATCCTGAGAAAACACAGGAATTGAATTTTCTTGGATATACTTTTCCAAAATTTCTGCTGGTGGCATCTGATTATTTACTATTATTGTATCTATTATTCCTTTACCACCGTGCTTTTCTATAGCATTTACATGGTCAGCTAGATTATACCCTGTCGATTCACCAGGCTGTGTCATAATATTTGCAATGTATATTTTTCTAGCACTTGACATTCTTATTGCACAGCTTATTTCAGGAAGCAATAAATTCGGTATAATACTGGTATAGAGGCTACCAGGCCCGAGAATAATACATTCTGCATTGCTTATTGCTTCGATAGCTTCAGGGAGTGCCCTAGCACAATTTGGTTCTAGAAAAACTTCTTCTATAGGGCTGTTTTCTTCTTGCTGAACCTTGGGGATCTTTGACTCACCTATAACAATTGTCCCATTTTTCAACCTTGCCTTTAGTCTTATATTATCTAAACTAACGGGTAATACCTTGCCCTTAACGGCTAAAACATTGCTCAATTCCTTTAGGCCATTTAAAAACCCATCACACATGTCGGTCATAACAGCGATTAGGAGATTGCCAAAGTTTTGACCCTGTAAGTAGCCCCCATTAAAACGATACTGTAATAACTGTTCCATAGCTGGTTCTGCATTTGCTAAGGCCAATATGCAGTTTCTGATATCACCAGGCGGCAATATGCCAAATTCCTCCCTGATTTTACCAGAGCCTCCTCCATCATCAGACACTGTAACAATAGCAGTAATGTTATCACTATACTTTTTAAGGCCTCTTAGCAGGGTAGAAAGGCCAGTTCCTCCGCCAATTGCAGTGATCTTGTAATTATTTTTATGACATTTTAAATCTATACTCTTATTCATCTTTTAAATTCTTTTTAATGTCCCTATGTCCTATTATAGTGTGGTGTCCCTGCTTGTTCATCATTTGGTGTACTGCCTCTGCTACTGCAACAGATCTATGCATACCGCCTGTGCAGCCAATTCCGATAACAAGCTGCTTTTTGCCTTCTCTTATATAATAGGGTATTAAAAATTCCAGCATATCTTCTAGCTTGTTTA
Source organism: Firmicutes bacterium UBA3906 (assembly GCA_002391555.1). GTDB lineage: Bacteria > Bacillota > Clostridia > Caldicoprobacterales > DTU083 > UBA3906. Next base: position 15,517 of record DGFG01000113.1, on the reverse strand, counting down.
GAAAATTTTGGGTCTCAGGAAACATAAATAAATAGTCTTTTACTACTGCTTCTCTGCCTGAGTGTTCCTTTAACTCCTCAATATAAAAGGGGTTTGGCAAGAACCGCACATCAAAAACTAAGTCTGCATCTAAGAGCATCCCATGTTTAAAACCAAAGGAAATAACTGATACAATAAGGCCCTTCTTTTTATCTTCCTCATTTACTAGGCTTTCGATTACTTCTCCAAGCTGTTTAGGCTTTAAATTACTAGTATCAATGATATGGGTTGCGTTTTTTCTAAGTTTATTTAGTCTCTCACGTTCCTCGTTTATTCCTTGGATTATCCGACCTTCTTTAACCAGTGGATGGACTCTTCTGCTCTCTTTATATCTACTGATTAAGGTTTTATCATCTGCATCTAAAAAAATTATTTCGTAGGAATAACCTGACTCCTTCATAGTATCCAAGGATTCAAAGACCTGGTCAAAAAAACCCCTTCCCCGGATATCCATAACTATTGCTATTTTATCTACCTTACCCTCGGATTGATAGCATAGCTCTGCGAATTTAGGCATTAGCATGGGGGGTAAATTATCTATGCAAAAAAACCCCATATCCTCTAAGTACCTGATAGCTAATGACTTGCCTGCCCCAGACAAACCTGATACGATTATAAACCTCATATTATCATCTCCACCCCTGGTTAAGAACTGTATATTCCCTGCTATTAACTAAGTGTTCTGGCTTTACACCTGCCCTATTTGCTATATCAATCCCCTTGCTAAATTCACCAACATCATCTGGCCTATGAGCATCACTATTTATAACTAAGGGGGCTTTTTCCTCTAGTGCAATTTTAACATAATCAACAGTCAAGAATCCATGACTTGCATTTATTTCTAAGGCCACCCCTCTTTTAGCTGCAGCTTTTGCCAATTCTCTAGTATCTATATCAATTTTAGCACCAGGATGGCTTATTATATTTACTGGATATCTATTGATTGCTTTTATCATAGCCTGAGTATTTAGCTGTCTTTGCTTTTCCCTGCCAGCAGGATATATGGGGCTTAGAAAGTTTTTCAAAAATAAATTAAATCCGTCTTTAACTGAGTGGGGTTTTGCCCCCTTGTGAAAGCCCATCAGTATTATATCAAAATACTTAAGATCCTTTTCAAGCAAGTCTACTTGTCCATTTATACCTACTAGGTTTGCCTCTATGCCAAGTAATATTTCTATATCACCATATTTATCATTTAATCTATTAATTTGCGTCCTAATCTGAGTTAGTTTTTTTCTAGATATTCCATAACCTATATGACCAAATCCATGGTCGGTTATTGCTACTTTTTTTAAACCCTTACGCCTAGCTACTTCTACATTGTCCTGTATTGTACCTTTTCCATGACTATATACTGTATGGGTATGATAATCGGCGATCAACTTGTACAAATAGCTTCCTCCTTTGTATGTATAGCAAAAAGGCCTGGTAGACCACCTGACCTTTATTCTTCTCCTATAATTTTTAACTCAGGCTCTAAATTTACACCAAATCGATCGTAAACCCGAGTTTTAACTTTCTCAATTAGCTTAATTACATCCTCGGCAGTAGCATCTCCCATGTTTATAATGAAACCTGAGTGCAGTTCAGATATTTGGGCATTTCCTACTCTCATGCCCTTTAAGCCCGAATCCTGAATTAGCTTGCCTGCATAATAACCTACTGGACGTTTAAATGTAGAGCCTGCACTAGGATAATTTAGTGGTTGCTTTTCTCTCCGTCTTTTTGTTAGCTCTTTTATTTTTTCCTTTGATTCTTGGTAATTGCCCTTCTCTAAGGTCATATATACCTCAAGTACAATCATTTTAGTGTTTTGTACTATGCTTTTTCTGTAACCAAAATTCATTTCACTATTAGTAAAGCTTAGGACTTTTTGGTTTTCATCTAGGACAATAACTTTTTCAATTACATCCTTTATTTCTCCACCATAGGCACCGGCATTCATAGCTACTGCCCCACCTAGAGTGCCTGGTATCCCACTGGCAAACTCTAAACCAGTTAGTTCAGCCCTAAGGGCTAAATTAGAAAGGCTAGATAATAATATGCCTGCCTGAGCTTGGATTTGCCTATCTGTGACCTTTGCCTTACTGAATCCATCAGCTAGCTTTATAACGCCACCCCTAATACCTTTGTCCCTAACTAGCAAATTACTGCCTCTACCCATTATAAAATAAGGTATATTGTGAGCCTTGAATATTTCAATAGCTGTCTTTACCTGTTCAGTATCATGAGGTACAACCATTATATCGGCTGGACCACCTATCCTAAAAGAAGTATGTTTTTTCATGCTCTCATTAAGTAGTATCTGTTCTTCTGGTATATTAGCCCTGAGGTCAAGTAAACCCTTTTCTAGATCCATATTATCTCCCACACAAATATTTATTGTAAGTAGTCTTCAAAAATATTTAAAAGGTCCTCCCAAACACTATCAATATTAGTCCTATTTTTATAGAAAAAACCTGTACCCATATCCTCTAGCGAACCTTCTAATAATGACATTTCTTCGTCATCTTCATATAAGCTTAAGGGCTTTAGGACTGAAAACATTCCTAATTCTGAAAGCTTTTTTTGACATTCTGTCTCTAATAGGCCCTTAAGAAACTGCACGCATATAGGCCTTGCTTCTTCACTAGTACCATTTAATACCCCCATTGCTGCTATCTGATCTAAGTAAAAGCCGTTTTCCTTATCCCTTGGTAGGGGAAGTATTGTATAGTCTATCCCTTTGTTGTCTCCCTCTAGTCCTTTTAGATCATATAATACCTTACTTGAGCCTAATAGGGTAGCAACTCTCTTTTCTATAGCAAATTGGCTGAAGGCTTTTTGATAGCTGGTAGAAACAAGTTCATTAGAGCATAGACCATCTTTTAAGTAGCTAGTAATTAGGTCTAGCCCCCTATTGTTTATTTTGCCTTCATTAGAGCAAATGATACTTAAAAGTGGCCTTGTATGACTAGAACTATAAGAGGTTAGCCCAAAAAAATCAAGGTCTGTTGCATCTTCTAAATCTTTTTTAAGCCTCCACCGGACCACTGTATCTAATTGCTCATATCCACTTTCTCTCTCGGCTTGTATTTCTTTATCCTTTACAAGATCCAGTCCTTCAATAAATAGATCATTAACAAATAAGGCATATGAACCAAGCATCCATGGAATACCTAGTAATTTCCCATCTATACAAAGGCTATTGACTAAAGGTTCATATAAGCCAGCAAGCTCCTTGTCGCTAAAATAAGATGACAGGTCTACTAACATCTCTTTTGGTATAGGTTGCTTGTACAAATCCATAGCTATTATGTTTGGCAAGAAATCCATGTCTTCGCCCTGATAAAAATATAGTGCTAATCTATCTGCATTAAGCACTTTTAAATCAATTATTACTCCTGGGTATTTCTTTTCAAAGCTTCTTATGTAATCATTTAGCCAGCCTACTTGATTACCGGTAGCTGTTTCAAAATAGGGTACATACCATATAGTAATAATTCCTGCCCATTCTGGCCTATTCATTAAGTCAGGATCCTGTATTATGTTATTCTCAATCCTATTTGGTAAGAATAAGGGGGCAGTAACTAAGAAGACTATGGACAAGCATATAGTGATAAATAAAAGTGGCTTTATACTAAGACCCTTCATCTAAATCCTCCTGGCATACAATCTTAGTTTAAATATACTAAATGCCACTAAAAAGTATGACCAACTTGGAGAATGTGTGATCTAGTCTCTAACCACATAAGCACATAGCTTAACTATCACTATTTTGCTGTATAAAGTCATTTAACCTCCTATCGAGTTCCTTGGCAGCATGATAGCCCATTTGCTTTAATCTCCAATTCCTGGCAGCAACCTCTACTATAATTGCAAGATTCCTTCCTGGCCTAACAGGCAGTTCTACCTTAGGTAGCTTGACACCTAATATCTCTATATAATTTTCTACTAAACCTAGGCGGTCATATTCCTTATTGTTGTCCCAAAACTCCATATACATTACCATATCTATGGCTTTTGCATTGATAACAGCACCCACTCCATAGAGTGCCTTAACATCAATAATGCCAATGCCCCTAACCTCCATAAAGTGTCTAATCAGCTCAGGTGAATCTCCTATCAGCCTGTGCTCTGCAACTTTTTTTATTTCTACTGCATCGTCGGCAACTAGTCTGTGTCCTCTTTTTATAAGCTCGAGTGCTGTTTCACTCTTGCCTATACCGCTTTCACCCATCAATAATATACCCACACCATAAACATCTAGCAAAACACCATGCCTAGTGATACGGGGCGCTAGTTCAGAATCTAAATAATTTACTAGCTTGTTCATAAGTATAGTGGTAGCCTTATGTGATCTTAATAGGGGACAATTGTATTTTACTGCACAGTCTACTATATATTTTGGTATCTCCATTCCTCTAGTTACAATTACACAGGGTAGATCAGCACTAAAAAACTCATCAAGATGCTCTAATTTTTTATCACGATCTAGCTTACTAAGATAAGACATCTCACTTTTTCCGATTACTTGGATTCTTTCTTTGGAAAAATAGTCAAAAAAGCCTGCGAAATGTAGGCCCGGCCTATTAATATCACTAGTAGCTAATTCGATTTCTCTTACTCCTCCATCGAATATGATCTCAAGTTCTAATTTCTTAACTAGATCTTCTAGAGGTATCTTGCTCACGGTTAAATCACTTCTCCTAATATAAATTTATTGATCACTGCAGCCACTCCATCCTCATCATTGGTTTTGCTAATATAATCGGCTTTCTCCTTTACAGCTTGTGGAGAATTAGCCATGGCTACACCTAAGGCTGCGTACTGGATCATTGAAATATCATTATAACTATCACCTATACATATAATTTCATCTTGTTTAATTCCCAAGATAGAGCTAAGCTTTTCTACTGCCCTTCCCTTTGTAGCATCAATATGAGTAAACTCTAGATAGCTGGGCTTGGATACTACTATTTGCATATCATCTTTATATATGTTTTGGTACTTTTCATTTAAGGCAGTAATCTTGTCTGGCTCGGCCATTATTATCATTTTGATGGGTTCTAGATCTAAAACTTTATATAGGTCTTTTTCTTCCTGTCCCCTTATACCTGAAAGCTTTTCATATTGACGGCTATATTCATTCTCTTGAGCGAAATAAAAGCTGTCCTCAGTATGTAGCTGGATATGTATATTATCCTTTATGCAGTCCATAATAATCTGCTTAGCATTTTCCTTTGGCATTATCTTTTTATCTATAAGTTCTCCTGTAATGGGGTTGCAAATATAGGCACCTTGAAAGGCTATAACGGGTACAGTAATCTTTAGTTCATTTATAAAAGGTAAGACTGACTTGTACATTCTACCTGTTGCGATAGTGACTAATACTCCTTTATCAATAGCTTTTAATATTGAGTTTTTGTTGGCATCACTTATTTTTAGGTCACTAGCTAAAAGGGTATCATCTAAGTCTATGGCTATTAATCTATACACTACAAGCATCCTTTATCAGTTTAGTAATTATCTGTTGGGTATGATAAGTCCGGCTATTAAATAAGCTAGTATTCCAACCCCACTTAGGGCAATTATCACCCATATAAGTCTCACTATAGTTGAATCAATATCAAAGTACTCACCTAAACCTCCGCATACACCAAAGATCTTTTTGTCTGTCTCAGACAAGTATAACTTTTTGCTCATTAAAACCACCTCATATAAATTATCATTCCTTGATAGATATCTTATTGACGAGTTAAAGGTTCATTATTCTAAGTTAAGTATATACTGCAACAACTTCTATGTCTATACTAACCCTAAATGTTAATTTTTTAGATAATCAAGCACAGCCTTAGCTACACTAGTATTCATACCCTTTACTTTTGCTAGTTCTTCAAGGCTTGCATCCTTTATAGCTGCAACTGAACCAAACTCCTTTAAAAGCTCCCTTACCCGTTTAGGCCCTATTCCTGGAATATCATTTAAGACTGAGTGAAGACTGCCCTTTTCTCTTAAGCTCCTATGGTAACTAATAGCAAAGCGATGGGCCTCGTTTCGAATCCTTTGAACTAGATGTAATGCATGAGAGTTCTTTGGCAAGATGACTGGATCTTTGTCGCCTATCCTATATATATCATCGTTTTCTTCTGCTAGACCCACAACTGGTAAATAATCAATGTCTAGCTCTTTCATGACCCCTATAGCTGCACTTAATTGACCCTTACCCCCATCTACTATAACAAGGTCAGGAAACTTTTGAAATTTTGCACTTGCCTTTGGCATCTTCTCTTTGATTAGCTCTTCTTTTTCCATTAAGCCTCTTTTAAATCTCCTAAAAATAACCTCTCTCATGCTAGCAAAATCATCAGGCCCTGATACTGACTTTATTCTGAAACGCCGGTAATCGCTTTTAACAGGTCTTCCATTATAAAAAACAACCATTGAAGCAACAGAATGACTACCCTGAATATTTGATATGTCAAAGCATTCTATCCGCTTGGGCAGAGTATCAAGACCTAGGTATTCCTTTAAGTCAGCAACTGCTCCTTCTGTTCTTTCCCACTCTCTTTTTGATCTTTGTTCATGTATTGATAAGGCTTCTATAGCATTTCTTTTAGCCATATCTACAAGTTTGCGTTTCTCGCCCCTAATAGGTACCCTTATATAAACCCTAGACCCTTTAAGCTGTGATAGCCATCTTTCTATAGTCTCCTTATCCTCTATTTCATCTTGGATTAGGATACTTTTTGGTATATAGGTTGACATACTATAATATTGCTTTACAAATGAAGTTGTTATGTGCGACAGTTTCGTTTCTTCACTTGCATTCAAAATAAAGCTTTGAGCTGATATAAGCTTGCCATTTCTAACAAAAAACATTTGTAATGCTGTTTCATTCTCCGTCTGAGCATAAGCTATAACATCTTGGTCTTCCATTTCGGTTGATACAATCTTTTGGCTTTCTAAAATCTTTTTAACTGCATTTATCTTGTCTCTAAAAGCAGCAGCCTTTTCAAACTCAAGCCTTTGGGAGGCTTTCTCCATTTTCGCCATAAGTTCCTTTATCACATCATCCTGTCTTCCCTCTAGAAACCTACAAACCTCCTTGATTGTTTCTCTGTATTCTTCTTTTTTTATGTTACCCATACATGGTCCAGAACACCTGCCTATATGATAATACAAGCAGGGCCTCTCTTTCTTACCTTCTTTTACATTTCTGTTACAGGTCCTAATAGGAAATAT
>DGFG01000113.1:3448-7981 GCA_002391555.1 Firmicutes bacterium UBA3906 | reverse complement strand
ATTCTAGGAAAATCTTCTCCTGTTGTTACCTCTATATAGGGATAAGATTTATCATCTTTAAGGACTATATTGTATTTTGGCCTATGTTCTTTTATTAGATTACTCTCTAGTATAAGGGCTTCTACCTCAGTGTCAGTCAATATATAGTCAAAGTCATTTATATTGGTAACCATGCTTGCTACTTTCCCTATCTGGCTCGACGGTCGAAAATATTGCCTGACCCTGCTTTTTAAGGACTTGGCCTTACCAACGTAAATAATCCTGCCCTCATGGTCTAGCATTATATAAACACCTGGTAGATCAGGTAGACTATCTATTTTGTCTTTTAGTAGCTTATGCAAACTAAGCACATCCCTTGTAGTAAAAAGATTTAAGTAGTATCATTATTTTATAGAAAATGAGTAGATACTGCAAGGAAGTAAAAAGGAGCAATATTGCTAGCTTTATTGTAGCCAATATTGCCCCATAAAAATATTTTATTATTAAGTACTATAGTTTTAACTTCATATCATTCTCTTTTATTAAGGCTCTTTTTCTCATAAATTCTGAGATTATAAGGGTCAGGATAGCTGGAAGTACTATATGTAAGAGTAACATCTTAAGTAAGATATACCAAGTAGGCTCACTTCCATACATAGCAGCCCAGGTTCCAAACTGACCTACTAATCCACTTGTTCCCATACCAGCACCTTCAGGTGTGTTTTCCATTCTCAGTATTGTAGTAGCTAATGGTCCTAATATTGCGCTCGTAAGTGTAGGAGGTATCCAGATAAGTGGATTTTTTAGTATATTAGATACCTGTAGCATCGAGGTACCTAACCCTTGAGCAATAAGACCACCCATTTTGTTCTCCCTATAACTTGCTACAGCAAATCCAACCATCTGGGCACAGCAACCAACAGTAGCAGCTCCTGCAGCTATTCCTGATAGCCCCATTGATATTGCCAGGGCTGCACTACTAATTGGCGCAGTTAATATCATACCCATAGAAACAGAAATTAAGATACCCATCGGAATAGGATTTAGGGTTGTTGTTAGGTTTATCCATGCCCCTAAACTTTTCATTAGTCCTGCTATAGGTGGTCCTACAAACTTCCCTGCTAAACCCCCAATTATTATTGTTACAGAAGGGACTAGAATTATATCTACTCTTGTTTTACCAGCTACTAGGTTACCAATTTCGGCACCTACAACAGCAGCTATAAAGCTACCCAAGGGGCCTGCTGACATAAAGGAATAGCCAAAGGCACCTGTTGCTGCAGATGAAAAAACAACCAGTGGCTTTGACTTTAGTCCATAGGCTACGGCCACTCCTATAGCCGAACCTACTATTGGTGAAGAAGCGCTAAGGATATTAGCAAATTCACCTATAAAGCTAAGGAATGGTATTCTTGAAATTTGGCTTAGTATAAGTCCTATAATCAGCGATGCAAATAAGCCTAAAGCCATAGCACTTAGAGCATCTAGTCCATATCTTTTAAATGCCCACTTAAGGGCCTTCTTAATTTTTCCCAAATTACCTACCCCCAATAGAATTTTAATCTATTATATAAGTATGTGGTGTGTAAAGTCAACTGTCTTGTCATCTAGCTTATATATGTAAGCATCGTTCTCTTTTTCTTGTTTGTAATTGTTGTATTAGGCCTAATATCCAAGCTTAGTAGCCTTTTCTAATAAATCAGCAGCAATAGGAGCTGCATGTTTCCCACCCGATCCCGAATTTTCTATTAAGACTACTATAGCCAAACTCGGGTTTTCAGCAGGTGCTAAGCCAACAAACCAAGCATGAGCCAGCTTGTCTCCCCCGACCTGTGCAGTTCCTGTCTTTCCTGCAATTTGTAGATTTTTTCTATAGGCCTCTTTTCCAGTTCCTTGCTCTACTACATTTACCATCATACCTTTTAGTTCATTTGCAGTTTGGGGCGAAATAGGCTTTAGGATAGGCTTAGTATTTTTTCTGTAATGAATCTCACCATTCCATTTTTGAACAGCATGGAGTAATCTCGGCTCTGGTATATTACCATTATTCCCTATCGAGGATACAAGCAAGGCCATATGTAAAGGAGTAACTAGAACTTCAGCTTGACCTATTCCTGACCATGCGAGTTCCTCAGTCTTTGTATTCTTGTTAAGCTCTAGGACACTCTTTCCGCATATAAAATCATTAAATAGGAAGTCTTTATTAAAGCCAAAACGCTCACCCATATCTTTTAGGCCTTGCCTGCCTAAATTAATTGCTACCTGTGCAAAATATCCATTGCATGAAAGCTCTAAGGCTTTTGGCAGATCAACTAGACCGTGGGCTTTTGTACCTGCACAATTTATCTTTATATCGTCAATTAAGTTTTGCCCATTACAATTAAAGACAAAAGGCCCTTGTTCCCCCTTTTGCTCAAGTAGAGCTGAGGCTGTTACTAGCTTCATTATTGAACCTGGTGGATACATACCTTGAGTCACTTTATTTACTAGTGTCTCCCCTTCGGGTCTATTATTAGTGTTTTGCAAATCTATAGCTGGGCTACTTACCATTGCTAATATCTCGCCATTTTTGGGATTTAAGAGTAGAATAGCTCCTTTTTCATTAGCAAGTAAGTCATAAGCATATTTTTGTAGCTCAATATCTATAGTTAGGATTACATTATTGCCCTTTTCCTTATCGTCTGACATCTTTTGATATATGGTTTCTAGCATACTATTGTCATATCCCAATAAAGATCTTATAAAGTGGCTCTCAACTCCAATACCAAGCTGTCTGCTACCAATCACATGGGATGCATATTTACTTTCTCTGCTATACTGCCTATAGTAAATTTCTTGACCATTTTCGATTCTTGATTTGCTTTCAACTAGCACCTTCATATTTCTATCCAAAACCATGCCAGGTATAAGAGATGGATTTGTCATATCTATGTTGACCCTAGAATTACTGGGGTCTGAAAACCACCTATCACTATACCTATAGACAGAAAAACTGATATAGATTATAAGTATGATAAACATCATTAAGATGATGAGTAAGCTTTTCTTTATGTTTTTGCTAATTGTTTTCATTGCCGCCTTCACCCTCTGCTTTAATATCCCCTTCTTTATTGGCTAATTGTGCGTTCTTTATACTGATCCCCTCTATAATGCCTATTATACATAGGCTTACAAACATAGAGCTACCACCATAACTAACAAAGGGAAGCGTAATTCCGGTTAAAGGTATAAGATTTGTGACTCCTCCGATTATTATAAAGGCTTGTATGCAGATAGTAATAGTAGCCCCAGATGCTAGTAGCATATCAGAGGCTTTACTTGCATTTAGTCCTATTCTCATACCCCTTAATAAAATTATGCAAAATAGTAGTATGATTGAAAGTCCAACTATAAGCCCAAACTCTTCACAGATAGCAGCAAAGATAAAGTCGGTTCGAGAAGCTGGTATTACATGAGGTTCACCTAGGCCTAGACCAAGCCCTAGCATGCCACCACTACCTATTGCAATTAGAGATTGGGCAAGCTGATAGCCACCACCATATACGTCCTCCCAAGGGTTTCTCCACGCCTTTAGCCTAACCCTTACATGGGGAAATATTTTATAGCTTAGCAAGGAGCCAAGGCTAGCTGCTAACAAGGCCATGATAACAACAGCCCTATCACTAGAGCTTATATAGTAAACAAAGATAAATACTATGAAATATTGAAGGGCACTTCCCAAATCCTTGTGCAATACAACTAAAATCACAGATAGGCTTGAGAATAAAAATAAGGGTAGGTTCTTTAAAAAGCTCTTTCTTTCACATAGCCAGTAGGATAAAACTACTATAAATAAAAGCTTAAAGAACTCACTTGGTTGCACAGAAATATTCCTAATGGAGATATAGCGTTTTGCACCCCATTCTTCTTCAGCAAAAAATAGTACTGCCAATAATGTTAAAAGACCAAATACCATCATTGGATAGGTCCATTTCGACAGTCCTTTATCTCTAGAGAAAAATAACATAAGAAAAAACAAGCCAATATTTCCTAGTATAAACCAGAGTAGCTGCTTTACTGCAAGCTCAGGACTTAATCTTTGTAGTGTTACCAATCCTATAACAAATAGAAAATCTACAATAGATAAAATAACCTCATCAATTCCATCAATAAAGTAATACAGGAAGTAGAATTGAAACACAACAACTAAGGATACTAATAGGCCTAACAATAAAACAAAGTAGTCATAGCCTAGTGATCCAAGACCTGCCAACAAGCCGAAGGCTGACAGTGAAAACAGGGCAATTATAAAGGGCACTTTACCGCTTGTTCCCCTAGTGTTTATCCTATTATTATCCCAAATCGTTTTTATAAATGAAACAGTCAATATATATAGGACTAATAAGACAAACAAGTACCTCAATGATAATGATAAAATTTCAAAATGCCTTAAATTCATATATTATCTCCTGTGCTTAAATCCATATACTCTCTTGACTATCAAGCCACTAGTCATAATTATATATCCTTTATGTAAATAATAAAATCATCTTTATATTATCCCCTTACGCTTTC
>DGFG01000113.1:0-3229 GCA_002391555.1 Firmicutes bacterium UBA3906 | reverse complement strand
ACGCTTTCTTTATCTTACAAAGTATATTTTATGAGTATTAGCATATTATGAATTATAAATTAATGGGGGTATTCAATGATTAAGCAATTAAGGTTTATACCATTTATTCTAAGAGAAATCGAAGATATAGACCACATTTTTGCTATGGATATCTTGATGTATCTTTATAAAAAAAGATCTGGATCAGTCTATGAGGAGATTTTTAGATTTTTTTATAATAAGACAAGATTGTTTGTCTGGGAAACTTTGATGAGGCTAACTGAGAATGATTTTATCATAAACAGCAAAGACTGTAATTCATTTATTATTAGTAGTAAGGGTATAGAAAAAGTAGAAATTGCAAATGCCTGCCTAAAATTATAGTATGTTTTGTTCTATAGTTAAACTTCTTTATTTAAGCTCCATTTCTTTTTTAAATTTGTGGTGATTTCATGTTTAAATAATAAGCTCTATAACTAATCTTAATACATCTTGAAATGAAAGCAAATTATATGCTATTATCTATAAATAAATGAGCACTTGTAGTTCAGTGGATAGAACGTTCGACTCCGACTCGAAAGGTCGCTGGTTCAACTCCAGCCAAGTGCGCCAAACCCGCATTCCTCTATGGTTTGCGGGTTTTATAATTATAGTATTCATTTTTCCTTGCTATGGATTATTAGGACCAGCTGTTTGATCTTGTGCTCCTTCATTTTCATTTGTAGAAGGTGTGATAGGGGTTAGAATAACCCTTATCTTGACTGGCTCTGTACCCTCTTTTGTAACATTTGTTGGCGTCACAAGCTGTGGACTTAATTCGTGTTCGCCTTCTGTTAATCCTTCTAGGTTTAAGGCTGCAGTAAATGCATCAGCTGTCAACATGTTCATTGTACTATACTTACCCTTGGCCACTATTGTTATTTTCTCATCTAATACTTGAGCAGTGTAACCTGTTGGGATGTTTAATAGCTCAATTTCATCAATTTCAAAGCTTCTTTGTATAGTCTCTTCGATTAGGTTTATCCTCACATTTACTTTAACATCATTTGTTAACCTTTTGTCTATATATATCCCCTGTATTTCTTCTAAGGCTACCGATATATTTAAATCCTTGTTTCGTCCAGTAATGTCTATCTCTTCTGTAATTAGCTTTGATACATTGTTTATTAAATCACGCTCGCCATTTATAGAAAAATCACTGGGGCTAACCGTTATTGAATCAACTACATAGCCTTCAGCTGGTTCTCCTATTAAGGTAGGAGTGACTGGAACCCTAGTTTTTAGATTATATACTGGTATAGAAACTAGAACATACTCTTGTAACAACTCTATGTATTTGGATCCTATCTTTTTGTTATCATCCCCATACAGTGTAATTGGTAAAGATAGGTTAAGTGTATCTTCTACATCTTCGATGTTTACTTCGGCAGCTCCCTTAACTACTTGATCTACCAAAGATTCAGCTCCTACAATGGTTATTGATTGGGGATTAATAATAGGATCATGGACATAGTAATCCTTTGGCCTCTGCCCATACAGTTCTATCTCTACTGGAATTGTTTTTCTCCTTATCCTATTAACCTCTATTGATACCTCTGGAACAGAGTCTAGCCTAACCTCCCTGGGAGTTAGTCCGTCAATCCTTAGTGCTAAACGCTGCGTCCCTTCCTTTTCAATTTTACTTAAGTCAATTATAGCCTTTATATTGTCAGCCTTGACTTTGCTAACATCATTACCTAAACCCCGAACTCTGATATTTGTTCTTGACGGGGGATCCTTGACTAAGGTAAAACCCTTGTTTATTAGAATTTCTTCATTTTCAATTTCTATTTCTATATCTGACAAGGGGCGGGTAACTTCTGGATTAAGCTCACTGACAGCATATAACCACAGTATGAAGGCTATAATTACAGATACTATTTTCAGTACACCATTACGGTCCATAATCCTGCTCATTCTTTTGCCCTCCACTTTTTAGGGAATATTGAGCGAGCCTGCTTGTCCTTTACGTAGATTTTATTTAGCATGTCCTCTAGCCCTTTGCCATCTAGGTAGCGGGTGAGCTTTCCATTGTTGGCAGTCGAAATAATACCATTTTCCTCAGATACTATGATAGCCAAGGCATCTGAACTCTCAGAAATCCCCAATGCGGCTCTATGTCTTGTCCCAAGTTGTTTACTGATATTTGGATTCTCTGTGAGCGGAAGAAAGCAACCAGCTGCTGCAATCCTATCCTTTCGGACTATGACTGCTCCATCATGTAGGGGTGCATTTGGCATAAAGATGTTCTCAAGTAAGGCCCCAGTTAGCTCAGCATCAATACTTACTCCTGTTTCTATAACATCATTAATACCTGTATTTCTTTCAACTACTATAAGGGCACCTATTTTTTTCTCAGCCATATTCTGAGCGGCTTTGACTATCTCATCAATTACTAATGATGGTTCCTTGTCATCTCGTATAAATATGGACCTGTCGAAGAACTTGCCTCTCCCAATGTGTTCTAGTGCTCTGCGAAGCTCTGGTTGGAAAACTATAAGGATAGCTATAACTCCTACAGTAACTGTATTTTTTAAAATCCAGAAAATAGTGTAGAGCTGGAGGATTTCGCTAAGCTTTGTAGCAAATAGTAAGATTGCTAGTCCCTTTAATACCTGTTCTGCCCTGGTCTCCTTAATCAACAATAATAACCTGTACAAGACAAAAGACACAATTGCTATGTCAATAATATGACGGATGACCCAAGGAAATTGTATATATGGCTCTATATATGAAAATAGTCTTGATATCCAATCCCACATATGGGTACACCCCTTATTATCATCGCGTTTATCTAGAAAGCTAATCACTTACATATATTATATATAATAAATGAACAGCTTTAAAGTAGTAAAGCAAATTTCCTTCTAGATTCAAATGTATTACATATACGATTATACCATATTTAGACTCTGCTTGATTAATAAACTTAGTTTTTTCTATGTTTCTGAAATATAATCGATAATTCCTCTGTAAATCGACCAGGCAATCTTGTCTTGGTAATCTGACTCTTGAAGGAGGGCCTCCTCTCTAGGATTAGATAAGAAACCACATTCAACTATTACTGTTGGTGCATCTCCAGCTTTTAGGATTAAAAAATTACTAGCCGACTTTGTTTGCCGATTGTTACCTTCTATCAGGTTGCTTCTAAGCTGAGCTTGTATTGCTTCTGCCAGTTTTTCTCCTTCTTGACTACCAGTCATATAAAAGG
>DGFG01000141.1:11986-23025 GCA_002391555.1 Firmicutes bacterium UBA3906 | reverse complement strand
TTAGAGAGGCAAGTACTGACCAGCTAAAAAACATTAAGCTGACAGCTAACATAGATGACAACATTAGCCGCTTAAAAATTACTATGAGTAGTTCTTATGACATAGTAACTAGGGAGCTAGAAATAGGAGCCCATGGTATAAGGGCTTCCCTTATCTACATAGACAATCTTGTAAATTCTATTGTGGTCCAGGATAACATATTAAGGCCCCTGACCATATACTCACTAAATGAGCCAAAGGGGCCAGGAAGAATCGATATTAACAAGCTAAAGGACTCCATGATAAGCATAGGAGAAATAAAGGAGGCTGAATCCTTTGATGATATTGTCCTGGCTATATTATCAGGCAATGTTTTCTTATGCATACAGGGCTATGACAAGGGCCTATTAATAGGGGCTAAGTATTATCATGGTAGGACTATAGGTGAGCCAAATACTGAGTCATCAATAAGGGGACCCCAAGAGTCCTTTGTAGAGATATTAAAGGTCAATATCGGTCTTATACGCCGGAGGTTAAGGGATCCTAACCTGGCTATTGATGCCTTTAAAATAGGCAAAAGGGCAAAGTCAGACTTGGCTATTGCCTATATAAGGGGCCTTGCTGATCCTGAAATTGTTGAGCAAATAAAGCAAAGAGTTTTAAAGCTAGATTTAGACGGGCAAATATCTGCTATTCAAATAGGCCAGATGATACTAGACAACCCTAATTCCATATTCCCAATGAGCCAGATCACAGAAAGACCAGACAAGGTGGTATCAGCCCTAATGGATGGTAGAGTCATGCTTTTACTAGAGGGTGCTCCAGATGCCCTACTCCTTCCTGTGACCCTCCCGATCCTTATGCAGAGTGCGGATGATTATTTTGAAAGCTGGATAATTTCATCCTTTATCAGGATATCAAGATATATGTGCCTTTTTATCTCAACCCTCTTTCCCGCTAGCTATATAGCCATTGCTACCTTTAACCCAGGGATGTTACCTACAAACCTAGCCCTTTCTATGGCAGCTAACAGGGCAGGAGTTCCCTTTACAGCTGCTATTGAAGCCTTGATTATGGAGTTTACCATAGAAATACTCCAGGAGGCGGGGGTACGACTTCCTAAGGTTATAGGCCAGACCGTATCTATCGTTGGAGGACTTGTTATTGGCCAGTCAGCTGTACAGGCGGGTCTAGTTGGCCCAATTATGGTTATAGTAGTAGCCCTTACTGCCCTAGCCTCCTTTACAATACCAGACTATAGCCTTGGACTAGCCACACGTTTTCTGAGACTACCCTTTATCATATTGGCTATTAGTTTTGGAGGCTTTGGTATAGCAATTGGTATGCTAACTTTAATTACCTATCTTAGCTCATTAAAAAGCTTTGGGATCAGGTACCTGGCTCCGATTACCCCCTTTAACCTAAAGGATTGGACTGATACCCTAATCCGAGGATCAAATCCCGGTCAGAATAAAAGGCCAGAATTTTTGAAAACCCAGGCTAGAGGGAAAAGCAAGGCTTTAAAGGAGGCAAAAGCCGATGAAGGATGATAGCTTAAGGCCTGTGCAAATAATGACCCTTACTGCTAGTGCAATATTTGGAGTTGACATCCTGCTTGTACCACAAAGGATGGCAAGGATAGCAGGTCAGGATGGGTGGATTTCCTTAGGGTTAGGTGGCCTCTTGTCCCTGGCTTCAGCTAGCCTCATATACTATTTAGTCTCTCTATACCCTGAAGATGACATGCCAAATATCTGTATAAAGGTTTTAGGTCGTCTCTTGGGCAGGATAATCATGCTACCTACCCTACTATATACCTTTATCTATGTCGCCCTATCCTTTCGAATATTTGCCCAGGCCTTACTTACCTTTCTCCTGGACAGGACCCCCATATATGCTATAGTTCTGCTTATGCTACTGGTCACAGCCTATGCTGTATATAAGGGTATTTATACAATGGCCAGTGTCTGCGACCTACTATTCCCCCTTGCCCTTATTACCCTGATAGTTTTGGTAGCTACAACAATAAGCCAAGGAAGGCTTGATTACCTAAGGCCTATACTTTTTGACAATAGTGACAAGGTCTTAAAGGGAGTTTTGCCTGGCCTTCAGGAGTATACAGGCTATTCTATAATTGCCTATATATATAGCCATAGTCAAAAGGGAGCTAGGACCTATAAGTGGTACATGGTCGGCATCCTGATCCCCATCATTTTCTACATGCTTATAACCCTTGTATGCATTATGAACTTTACTGCACCTGGCCTTGAAGGCGTTTTATATCCTACCCTGACCCTTTCAAAGTCCATTGAGTACACCCCCCTCTTTATGGAGAGGTTAGAGGCCTTTGTTGCTGTTATATGGATTTCTATAGTTTTTGCTTCTGGTATGGCCTACTACTATGCAGCAAGCCGTAATATAGCTGTATTCTTTGGGGTCAAGAGTCAATATGAAAGGTATATAGTATTTGCTTTTATACCCCTGCTACTCATCCTTGCCATACTTGAGCCTAATGTCTTAAAGTCTATAAAGCAAATTACCTATTTAAAGACTATACAGATTCTTGTTGCAGGCTTTGTTGTTCCCCTGCTGATTGTTATTACACTAATTAAAAGGAGGTCTTCTATAAAAAAATGAAAAAGCTAGTCCTACTACTTATGATTTTATCCCTCCTTATTACTACTGCTTGTTGGGATATGATAGATATAGAAAAGAGGGCCTATGTACTCGGTGTAGCTATAGATCTTTATCCACCTAACCCAAAGGGCAGGGAGGGCGATAAGTCAGAAGCAAGGCAAGAGGAAGAAATGCCTCTAGAGAAAACCGGCCTTTATAATGGAAGACCAGAATATGCCTTGACCGTACAGATACCTATCCTGCAAAAGGCCCAAAGCTCTAGCTTTTCAGGGGGTGGTGGCGATCCAGAATCTGATGCTACTTGGCAGATCACCCAGATAGGAAACTCCTTTATAAGTATGAACCTAGAAATGGCCACCCGCACCAACCTAATCCCCTATTATGAGCACCTACAGGCTATTATACTATCCGAGGATGTTGCCAGGGCTGGATTAAAGAATGTTATTGACTTTTTTGTCCGTGACCCCGAAATGGGCCGGCGTGTAAACATTTATGTAAGTCATGGTGAAGCAAAAAAAGTCCTTGATGTTAATCCCCGTACAGAGGACTACTCCTCTATTTATCTTTCCCAAATACATAGAAACACAAGAAAAACCTCAAGAATGGTAGAAAAAGCAGGCCTAAATAAAATGCTAAACAATATAGATCTGGGCCTGGACTTTATCCTGCCTGCTATCCAGTCAACAAAGGATGAGATAAAGTCTAATGGTGCAGCTATCTTTAAAAAGGATAAGATGGTTGGCTGGCTGGATGAACTAGAACTAGAGGCTGTAAAATTCATCTTAAACCGCTATAACAAGGGCCTAATAACTGTTACTAGTTCGGCTATGGATAATGCTATTATTGCCCTTGATATAGGCAAGTCAAAGACCAAGATCAAGACATCAATTGAAAATGACCTACCCCGCTTTGATATAGATATTGAAGTCTCCGGCTCCTACGCTGAAAATACAAGGGTCTATACCCAAGGAGACCAGGATATAGACCTTCATAAGACTCTAGAGAAAGATTTTGAAAAAGAAATTGTCAGCCTTTGCGAAAATACTATTAAAAAAATGCAGGAAGAATACGGGGTGGACATATTTGAATTTAAACAACTGCTAAGGACCAGAGAGCCTGCCTATTGGAAAGAGGTAAAAAACAAGTGGGAAGACCTATATCCAAAGATAATTGTTAAGGTCAAGGCCAGGGTAAAAATTGATCTGATAGGGCTGACTAGCTAAAGTGCTTTTCTCCCTCTCTTGTGACTGTTCCATATACTAGGGGGCAGGGGCCAGATGCCTTTGCCCCTATCCTAATAGCCCTCTTAAATAGGTCTTGGGCCTGGTCAAATCTATCCCTATCGTTTAGGTGGAATAGGGCTAGCTCTTCTCCCTTTTTGACCTTGTCCCCAAGCCGCTTCTTAAGGACAAGACCAACAGCAGGATCTATTTTTTGGTCCTTTCTTGTTCTGCCAGCACCTAGAATAGATGCGACTGTCCCTACCATTTCAGTATCTATAGAGGCTATATAGCCCTCCATATCAGCAGTTACTGGCATTATATGTTTTGCCTGAGGAAGGAGGCTAATATCATCGACTACCCTAGCATCCCCTCCCTGGACCCTTATCATTTCAGCTAGCTTGTCTAGGCCCCGACCGGATTCTAGGGCATCTTTTGCCATAGCCTTGCCCTCATCTATAGCAGTGCAGCCAGCCCCTGTATATATCATATGGGCAGCTAAAAGGAGGGATACGGCCTTTAAGGGACCCTCCTCTCCTAGTCCTCTTAAAATACTAATGGCCTCCTTGACCTCAAGGGCATTACCCACGGCCAGGCCCAGAGGCTGGTTCATATCTGTAATAATAGCTGTAGTATTCATAGCTAGCCTTTCCCCTATCTTAACCATCTCCCTGGCCAGGTCAAAGGCATCCTCCCTTGTCTCCATAAAGGCCCCACTGCCTGTTTTAACATCGAGTACTAGACCACCTGCACCTGCTGCAATCTTTTTGCTCATAATTGAGCTGGCTATCAGGGGCAGACTGGCAACTGTAGCTGTCACATCCCTTAGTGCATAAAGGAGACTATCGGCAGGGACCAGACCCTTACTTTGGCCTATCACAGCCAGTCCTACTTTATTTACTGCTGCAATAAAGTCTGCCTTTGAAAGCTCTGTCCTAAAGCCTGGTATTGACTCGAGCTTGTCTAGGGTCCCCCCTGTATGGCCAAGACCTCGGCCTGACATCTTGGCGACTGGGACCCCACATGCAGCCACCAGGGGTGCCACTATGAGGGTTGTTGTATCCCCCACTCCTCCTGTGCTATGCTTGTCAACCTTTATACCCTTGATAGCTGTCAAATCAACCCTATCTCCTGACTCCACCATAGCCATAGTCAGATCTGCTGTCTCTCGACTATCCATACCCTTTAGGTATATTGCCATCAATAGGGCAGCTGCTTGGTAGTCAGGTATTTGCCCCTTTACATAGCCATCTATAAAGAAATCAATTTCAGCCTTGGAAAGGCTTTCACCATCTCTTTTTTTGGAGATTATATCTACTGTCCTTAGCCTTTCTATCTTGACCACCCCTTTTAATAATCTACAAGTCTAAAAAAATCTAAGCCCTTATAATTTTTCCCCTCTTGACCTATAGCCTTCCTGCTGTTTTAATTATACTACATAGCAAGGGGAATGCAATATTATTACAGGATAGAGAAAATTTCCGTTTCTTCTTTAATTCACTTGGCAATTATGTTAGTATATACAGGTATGTAAACAAATATCCAGCTATTAAGGGGGAGGTAAACTTGCAAAGTAAATTAGGTATAAAAGCTGTGGAGATAATGCTACCTAATAAGGAGGTAGACCTAAATAAATGGGCTGTCATTGCCTGTGACCAGTACACATCAAATAGGGCTTATTGGCAGGAGCTTGAGGACTATGTTGCTGATCAACCATCTACATTAAAGCTTGTCTACCCTGAGGTATACCTAAATGATGATGACAAGGAAAAACGAATTAAAGAAATCGGAAAGACTATGGAGGCCTATCTTAAGCAGGGTCTTTTTACCACACTTTCACCACAATTTATATACATAGAAAGGACAGACTCATCAAACAAGGTCCGAAAAGGGCTGCTAGTTGCCCTAGACTTAGAAGACTATGACTATAACCTAGGAGCAAAGTCCTTGACCAGGGCTACTGAGGGGACAGTCTTAGATAGGCTACCACCCAGGATAGCCATCAGAAGAGAGGCCCTTCTTGAATCACCCCACATCATGGTACTTATAGATGACCCTGACCGCAGTATAATAGAGCCTCTAGCTGACAAGGTAACAGAGATGGAAAAGCTATATGATTTCGACCTTATGATGAAGGGTGGCCATATTAAGGGCTATAGCCTAAAGAGCCAGTCCATGATAGAAGATGTATACAAGGGCCTGGCCAGGTTAGCTGACCCTGATTTGTTTAAGGAAAAATATAAGCTTAAAGAGGAAAAACCCCTCCTCCTTTTTGCTGTAGGCGATGGCAACCATTCTCTTGCAACAGCCAAGGCCTACTGGGAAGAATTAAAGGCTAGTTTATCTGCTGATATGCTAGAGGATCATCCTGCCCGTTATGCCCTAGTGGAACTGGTAAATGTTCATGATGATGGACTAGAATTTGAGCCAATCCACCGATGCCTATTTAATATAGACCCTGACAATGTTCTAAAGAGCCTGGTTGACTATAACAAGTCCCAGGGCATAAAAACTAATATTATAGAAATCAAAGACAGGGTCCAGGCAATATATTCATTTATAATAAGACACAAGAATCGCAAGGACCAAGGCCATATAATTTTATATAGCTCAAAGGACAAATATGGCCTTATTGAAATTGAAAATCCAGTATGCAACCTAGAGGTTGGTAGCCTGCAGGCCTTTTTAGATGACTATCTGAAAAAGCATACAGAGGCAGACATAGACTATATACATGGAGATAAGGAAACATTAGAGCTGGCAGATAAAGATGGCTGTATGGGCTTTTTACTTCCCGTTATGGAAAAGCATGACCTTTTCACCACAGTAATTCTAGATGGGGTCCTCCCTCGAAAGACCTTTTCCATGGGCCATGCTGATGATAAAAGGTTTTACCTAGAGTGCAGAAAGATTACCAAATAGATAAATAAGAGCTTTTTAAAGTTTTATGTTTAACTAAAAACTACAGTAAAGGGCAAATGCTGATTAGTAAATGCATTAAAGTGTAGGGATAAAGATCAAAAAGATGGGCTTTTAGCCCATCTTTTTTATATATAATACTAGTTCTTTTTTATCCTAGCCCTTATTATATCTAGCCCTTATTTTAAAAGCTAATAAAGCCTATTATTTAATCTTGCTCTTTTTTCTAGCCCTTAAGAGCTCTCCAGTAAAATCATCACTTTCAGTCTGGTCAGTAGCGGGCCTTTTGCCCCGCCCATCCCTTTTCTTTTCACCCTCTGTGGCCCTTTTCCTAGCCTGTCTATCCTTTGTGTCAAGTTCAGACTCCTCGCTTGATTCTTTAGGCCCTTCCTCCTTGCTAACCTCTGTCCTGCTAACCTCATCTTCAGCCTTATCCTCTAGCCCTTCTCTAGCTTTTGCCCTTTTAATCCTAGCAGGCTTTTTAGTAAAGATTTTCCTAACTAAAGGACCCGTCTTGGCCAATACTAGCCTAAGTAGCCTAGCTAGCCTGACCCTAGCATCTTTAAATAGCCTTTTTATATCTAGTTTTCTTGCCGCTACATCATACATAAATAATATTAGGGCGACCAGCAGCAAATAGGGCCATACCTGCCTCCTATTCCAAACAGCTGCTTCTTCATAGGCCAAAATATCCTCTGGGCTAGCTAAAATCCTACCATCTGTTTGACCAACTATATGCTCTAGCTTTAGCCTTGATGACTTTAGTCTCATATCATATTCAGGTGAATAAGGATAGGATAGGCCTGTCTCCATGACGGCCAGCTCTTCCTCCTGCCTTTGCTCTACCCTAACAAGATAGACCCCTGTATCCTCAAGATCAAAGCTAGCCTGGTATAAGCCCGGCCTTACAGGGTCCATTTGAAGTATTGTTTCACTATTATCTGGCCCGACCACCACTGCTTGGGTTTCCATGCTTGAGGCCATATTGTCCTCTGCCTTAAAAGATATGATAGCCCGGCTCCCATCCCTTTCTATTTCTAACTGCTCTGTTCCAAAGGTCTGGCCAGGTAGGATATTAGATATAGTATTTAGCCAAAAATCTCCTGCCCTTGACCAGGTCATCCAGTCCTCAGACCAAGCTCCGCCTGCATCACTTGTCCAGCTAGCAGCCCTACCAAGCCCGTAGTTCCAAAAGGCCAGTATAGGGTCATCCTCCTCACTTGCCAAGACAAGTTCAGCCCCAGCCTTGATTGTAGTTGTAGTATAGCCATGTAGTGGCGGCAGGCCTCTAGCAGTATCAAATACTGGCAGTTGGCCCCGTTGTACTGGATAAAAGGTCTCATTATTTATATAGTTTCTTTTGGCATGGTAGGTTTCCTTGGTAAATATCTTTGGTATGCTGGTAAAATCATTTGTATAATAAAACCTACCTTGGCCAAGGTCTGATATCTGCCTCATAAGCCTTTGGTCCGCTCCCTCACCTATAGCAACACCAGAGACTGTTATCATATTATCCGTCATGTCGCCTACTATCTGGCCAAAATTACCTTCACTAGTGTGACCATCCGTCAGGACAATAACATGCTTTACAGCAGCCTCGGTTTTCAAAAGGGAGTTTAGGGCCATCTTAAGGCCAGGCTCCAAATTGGTTCCACCTGAAGCTTCCATTCCACCTATAGCTTCCTGGATTTTTTCCTTTTTGTCAGCCCTTTGCATATCTACAACGCTATAGGCTGCTCCGTCAAAGGCAACTACAGCAATAAAATCATTTTCTGTCAAGACATCTAAGGACCTCATGGCCGCTTCCTTGGCTAGGTCCATTTTCGATAGACCATACTGGCCATCGGCCATACTACCTGACTTGTCAATGACTAAAACAAGGGCCAGATTTGGGGTATCCTCCCTGTTTTTTATCTCCATATCAACAGGCAGGACCTCTTCTAAGACTGAACCTAAATAGCCCCCCATTATATAGGAGTTATCTCCCCCTGTAGTTAGTAGTCCCTTGCCCAAGGACCAAACATAGGTTTTTAGGGCCTCGGCTTTTTTATCTCCTAGCTTGTCATACTCCACATTTGCTAATAGGACTGCCTCATACATAACTAGCTCATCTAAGTCTGATGGCAGGCTATAGGGTGTAAATACCTTGTAGGATAGGCCACCTGCCTCGAGTATCTTTGCAAGTTCCTGTCCCTCACCTTGTCTGCCCTCGACTAGGGCTACCCTAGGTGGTCCCGCGATTTTTATATAGGTAGACATCCTGTTGTTTTGAAGGATGGTATCTTCACCTGTCTCTATCTCCGCCTCATATATAAGAGTCCCACTTTGCTCGGCTAGCTCCTCAAATAAAAATACATTTGTTCCCTTTTGTAGCTCTACCCTTTGCTGGCCCACCAAGTTTCTGTTAGCAAAGAGCTTTAGGCTACCATTAGTCTCTATGCTAGAGTCTATAACCACCCTTACCCCATAGCTTTCTCCCTGGTAAATGGAGCTAGGCAGTACTAGATCTGAAAGCTGAACCTCCCTTGTAGGCTGGGTCTCAAACAGGACTCCGTCAACCCTTATCCCCCTCTGCATTAGTGCCTTGGCCCGCATCATACCGTCGCCAGTATTTTCATTCCCGTCCGTTAGGACTATAATACGCTTTCGACTATTAGGAGAAAAGAGGGCTTCAGCCCTTTGAAGGGCAGCTTCTATATTGGTATAGCTAGCCTTGATACCTACATGAAAGTCGTAAAAGGATCTGCTATCACTAAGAGCCTGCTCTACCTGAGCATCCCGGGCAAAGCCAATTACCCCTGTCTTGTAGTTATCGGGTAGGATGTCCATGGCCTGGCTTATAAAGTCTATAAGCTCCTCCCTCTTGCCCTCCATACTATCTGATAGGTCAGCTACAAATATCAACTCTGTGTCCTTAACTAGGGTGTTTAGCTGCGCGCCTGCAAGGGCTAGTAGGACTAAGAGCAGGATTATTAGCCTTGTAACTAGGGGCCTTACCCCCTTATATAGCTTTCTTTCCTTGTATTTTAGGTAAATGAAAACCATTAGCCCTCCAATGGGGATAAAGGCTAATAAGGAAAGTGGGCTTTGAAAATCAAGAACCATAATGATACACCCACCATTCTATTAGGAGTAATAGGACTAAGGCCCAGCCTGCATATTTCCAAAAATCCTTTAAAAACTGTGCACTTAGGCCAGGTGTTTGCTGACCTTGGTCAGGCATTTCCTCAAATGCATCCCTTAAGTCTGAAAGCTGGCTGGTCTGAATTACAACAGGAAAGTATGTCCTGTAAAGCTTGTCACCAGCCCTTTGGACCACCTGGTAGATTCCAGTCTCATAGCTATCATAGAAATAGGGTACTGGATAGGGATCAAAGTTATACTCTTTACCAGATGGGGAAATAACACTAATTTGATCTGCCTCTAGCATGGGCGCTAACAGGACCGGGTCTCCGGGATAGGTAAAGTCTAGTTCATCTAAGCCAGGGGGCAGGGTCCAGTTAAGCAGGGCCTGCATAAGTATTGGGAAATCTGCCTTTAGGGGTAAATTAGAATCCTTAAGAGAAAAGGCAAAGATAACTAGCCTACCCTGGTCAGTGTCGCCTAAAATTAGTAGGGGGTTGCCCTTTTGGTCCTCTAAGACTATATCAAAGTCCTGAGGCAGCTTTAGCTTTTTTGCCTTGGCTATCTGAAAATCTGTGGCCTCTATATAGCTTATTATTTCATCATTTACAATGTCTCTGTTTATCCTAACAGCTACAGGCTCAAACTGGCCCTCTTCTACTAGATCAAGGGGCCCATTTTCCGGTGGGTTAAAGACTATCATATGGCCTTTTGGCAGCCTTTCTGGTAGGTAGCCATCATATATATATAGGGAAAAATCCTGGGACACCAGGTCCTGGCCCTTAGTTGTTTTTACTAGCTCTATGTCCTTTCTAAGGCCCACTGCCCTTTCTATAAAGACATTGCGGTCAGTCACCAAAAGCGCCCTATACTGGTCCTGATACTTGTTCACAGCCCAGCCCCTATTATCTATTGCCAGGTCATCCTCATTTAGTATAGCCAGCTCAAAAGTCCTTCCCTCTCTAGGTACCCTAGTCCAATAGATATCCGCCTGGCCTCCATCTGCCAGACTTACTTCCTTTATATCAAAAACTGACCCATCTACCCTAAGCTCTAGGGTAACACTAGCAGGATCACCATAGTTCCTCACTCGGGACAGGACAACTAGGCCCTCCTCCCCTGGACTTGTACTTACATTGCTAATAGCCAGATTGTTACCAT
>DGFG01000141.1:8874-11672 GCA_002391555.1 Firmicutes bacterium UBA3906 | reverse complement strand
AGTTGACCATTTTCACCCTTATCAATAATTGCCTCAGCTAGCTGTATTGCCTTTTCTATATCTGCCCTACTATTGTAGGCCTCTAGCCCATCTACACCTTGCCTTAAAAGGCCCTTGTCTCCTGTCTCATCCACCACTACAAAGGGCTCTATACCTGCCTGGATTATGGTCATCCTATCTCTGGCAGTCATAGTAGCTATCAGGTCCTTTAGGCCCTTTTTGGCTGCCTCCATCCTAGATGGTCTAATATCGGTTGCTTGCATCCTAGCTGAACTATCAACTACAGCTACATAGTGGTAGCCTGCATCAGTAGACCTATAAACAGGCCTAGCCAGGGCCAGGGCAAAAATTATAATGGCTAAAATCTGCAGGACTAACAAGAGCCTGGTCTTTAGCCTCTGCCAAGGCTTGGCTGCCCGTAGCTGTCTTTCAACTTCCTGCCAAAGGAAGGTGGTTGAAACCCTTATATCCTTGTACTCTTGCTTTAACATATAAAGCAGTATTAGGGGGACTACTAAGAGTAGAGCCAGTAGCCCCCAGGGATTTTGAAATGACAAGTATACTCCTGCCCCCTTAACTTAATATACCAGCCTTATACAGACTATCAAAAACTATATCTTCTATGGATAATTGACTATTTACTAGTGTATAGCCAATATCCATCTGGCTACAAAAGCCCCTTATTCCCTCTAGAAAATCATCAAGTGACCTTTTATATAAATTAAGGGCCTGATGGGTCATCTCTACCTGAACCTCTTTATTAGTTTCAACATCTATTAGCTTGTGGGGACCTGTCCAACCTGGGTCTAACTCTTGTTGTGATAATAGGTGAACAAGTACTATCTCCTGATGATTATACTTAAGCCATTTTAAGCCTTCCTCGTAGCCTTCATGGGAAAATAGGTCAGATATTAATATAGTTATCCCCCTTTTCCCATAGAGGGGGCTAAAGGACTTTATAGCCTTGTTGAGCTGCGTTTCTCCGTTAAATTCTATTCCTTCAAGAAAGCTAAGGATCCTAGGAAATCCAGCCTTTCCTGAAAAGTAGGGAACTTGGTCTACAGTAGACTTGTTTATTGCGGCTAGGCATGTCCTATCATAACTAGCCAGGGCAACATATGCAAAAATTGCTGCCAGTCTTTTAGCAGCAATAGCCTTGTTAGGATCGGTCTTGCCCATGGAGGCACTAGAGTCTAATAGTATGCTTATATTGGTCTCCCTTTCCTCCATATATAGCTTTATAAACAGCTTTTCAAAACGGGCGTATGCGTTCCAGTCTATGCTCCTATAGTCGTCACCAGGAGAATATTCCCTAAAATCCGAAAACTCTATTGAGGACCCCTTTGCCTTAGACCTCCTATTACCGCCAGTTCCACCCTGTATGGTTTTTTTACTATGAAGCTTTAACTGTTCAAGCTTGTTTAAAAAGTCTTCATCAAATGCCTTCATAAAAACCTCTTTAGCTAAAGTTATATTTTCCTCCTAAAGGTCACTCATCTAGTTGCTCTATAATCTGCCCTATTATATCGTCAGGTCTTAGTCCCTCTGTAACCGCCTGGTAGTTTAGGAATAGGCGATGGCGAAGGGCTGGATAGGCAATATCCCTTATGTCATCAAAGGACACATTATACCGTCCCTCCATTAGGGCCCTTACCCTAGCCCCATGGATTATGGCCTGGGCCCCCCTTGGACTTGAACCATATCTAACGTACTTGTCCACCCATTCATTGGACATTTCCTTATTGGGGTGGGTATTTAAAACAATTTTTAGTGCATATTCTTGGACCGGCTTTGCTATTGGGACCTGTGATGCTGTTTCCTTGAGCATAAGTATCTGGTCTCCATCTATGACCTTTTTAGCCCCCTCCTGCTTGTCCTTGCTTGTAAGGTTTACTATCTGATCAAGCTCATCTAAGGAGGGGAAGTCTATTAGAAGCTTGAACATAAATCGGTCTAGCTGGGCCTCTGGCAGGGGGTAGGTCCCTTCCTGCTCTAAGGGGTTTTGTGTGGCAAGTACAAAATAGGGCTTTGGTAGCTTTCTGGTCTTGCCAGCTACAGTAACAGCCTGCTCTTGCATTACCTCTAATAGAGCACTTTGGGTCTTTGGAGTAGCCCTGTTAATCTCATCGGCTAGTAGGAGGTTAGTAAATACCGGACCCTCTTGAAAGCTAAAGGCCCTATTGCCCTGGTCATCCTGCATTAGGATATTTGTCCCTATTATATCTGAGGGCATTAGGTCTGGTGTGAACTGTATCCTTTTAAAATCAAGGTCCATGACATTTGCAAGGGTTTTTACAAGCCTTGTCTTTCCTAGGCCGGGAACACCCTCTAAAAGGACATTGCCACCAGAAATAACTGCTATTAATACATGGTGTATAATATCCTTTACCCCTATCATTTCCTTTGCTATTTCATCTTCTATAGATAGGACGGTATCTTTAAAGCCCTTTATCCTATCTTCAATTCTCTCTTCCATCCTTATCCTCCCTCATCCCTCAGTCTTCTAGTGAAGAGAAGTAGTCTCTTACCAAAGTCTCTATGCCTGCAGGTAGAGCCCTGCGATTCATACTTTGAACAGCTTCTTTTTCATACTCAGATATAACCTGGCCATAGGGTATATATCCATCAAGATTACCTAAACCCATATTGTCCTTGCTATCTATCTGGCCCTGGCCTGTATTCTGACCGGGTACTTGGCTTTCCTCGCCACCGTCACCTAGGCGGCTGGGGTCATAAATTGTCTCATAACCTGTGGCTCCGCTACCAATGCCAGACCCTTGGCCATTTCCATCGCCATT
>DGFG01000141.1:0-8578 GCA_002391555.1 Firmicutes bacterium UBA3906 | reverse complement strand
TTTCCCCCATCTCCCTTGTGGGCAATTTTCTCATTATCATCTATAGCCCTACTTAGGCGGTTTCTTAGTTGCTGCAGGGAATACTTAAGGTCACCTGAGCCTTGGCCTGTCTCTAGCTGGCTATCTAATATTTCCTTTAAGCCCTCAGCAATCTGGCTCACATCATTGCCAGACTCTAGACTCTCAATTAATGACTTTAGTTTTTCCTCTAAAGACCTTGACCCTGTACCTTGGGCCAGCCCTTCAAGGGCCTCAGCAAGGTCTTTTTTCGCCTGGTCACCTAATTCCTGATCAGCTAGCTTGTCTTTTATCTCCTTTATGGCTTGGTCTAGGATCTGACTGTCCCCATCTTCTAGTGCATCTGCTAACTCGCCTGTAATGTCATGGTCATCTAGTAGGTCAATTAGCTTGTCTAGTTTTTCTTTTCTTATTTGTTCTAAAGCCTCGGTTAGCTTTTCCTCTGTCTTTGAAAACTCCTTTAGCCCCTCCCTATAATCCTTAAGGTCCTTTAGCTTTTCTGCTAGGTCATCTAGTTCCTGCTTTAAGGCCTCCTTTTGCTCCTGGGTCAGTTCTTCTTCAAGGGCTATATCATCTATGTATTCATGCAATTTATCTAGCTCACCGTCAATCAGGGCCTGAACTTTTTTCCTGTCTCTTATAATATCATCCATGGGATTAGCTATTATGTTTAATAAAGATATGGCTATCACTAGGCCAATAATGACATAGTAATAAAGCTTGTTAACTTTTATGGAGATCTTTTTTCTATTAAAGGCCTTAAGACTGTCTAGGGTATCCTTGCCCTGTAGCCTTGCATATACATCCTCGCGGCCTGATAGCTCATAGGCTGTTATAGCCTTTTCCTGAAGGCCATGTTTGTCTATTTCTAGGGCTATTTCTTTTGTGTCAGGTTTTAGGATCCAGCCTATTATAAGAAAGACCAAAACAAGGGGTAGGGTTGCTAGGCTAAGGGTCCAAACAGCTTCAATAGGCAGGAAAAAGGAGATTATATGGATTAGTGTAGTCAGGGCCAAGGCCATAATTAGGCCTAGGATAGCAAACCTTATCATGTGCCTTATGACAACCCGTTTACCTGCAGTCTTTATAGCCCTTACTAGGTCTTTACCCTGCTGCTTTGTCATTTTACTCCTCCTCACCTAGTTCTTGTTTGTACTTTAAGCTTTTTAACCCCTTTTGCTCCCTTTACATAAGGGGCTTTTATCTAGCCTTTAAGGCCTCTTGATTTATCTTATTGGGTCTTTTTTTAGGCCTCTTGACTAATCTTATACCGTCTACTTTTTAGGCGGAAAACTGGATTTATCTTTATTACACTTAATAGAAAAAGTATAAGTGCTATTGCCAGCATGACTATAGAATTGTATATCCAAAAGTATCTCAGACGACTAGAACCCATCCCAATAATACTGCCCACTGAGCCATTTAGCTGGCTTTCTAGTATCTGGGCTAGACCTATAACTGGATTTATATATAGGACAAAGGGTATATAGTCACCGCTTGGGTAAAGATTTTTCAAATAATGATTACTAGCCATAAATAGGCCTAGTATAAAGCTAATAAGGCCTAAGGCAAATATAGTGACATAGGTCATTACTGTTGCTGTTACAGTCTTTTTAAAGGTTGTAGAATAGTATATGCCGATATTACCTATAGCAAATGCTGTAACAAGATAAAAGGTAAATAGGGTAATGATGTCACCTGGGGTAATACCTCCAAAAAACGAGATCATACTAAAAAGAGGTATGGATGAAAGTACCAATAGGACAATATAAGACATGGAGGATAATAGCTTTCCAAGTATGATGCCCATTGGTGACAGGCTAGTGGATAGCAATAGGTCTAGGGTCTGCTTTTCCCTCTCCCCACTGATTGTCCCAGCTGTTTGAGCAGGTGTTATAAGTACAATGAGGCCAAACTGCAAAACAGCCAGTATAGTATAAATGCCAGCCCCTATCTCCTGCCTTGAATTAACTGACATCTGATAGGCTGATCTTGTTCCTAAAAAAGTTATATAGTATAGATATGCTATAAGTACCATAATTCCTAGGTAAAAGACTATACCCAAGGAAGTCTTCCAGCCCCTCATCCGTATTTTAAATGAGCTTGATAATACAGGGTTATTTAACCTATTCGCCCGCACTCTTGGTCACCTCCAAAAATACCTTTTCTATATTGCCTGCTATTTCGCTGAAGGAGATTACAGGGATATCATTTTCTACTAATAGCTTTAGTAGCCTTGCCATATCCTCCTGCTCGCCTTCATATCCAATCTCTAATTCGTTGTCCTCGCCATTTATCTCTGTAATATAGGGCTGTTCTTTTAAGAGGTTGACAGCTTTGTCAACATCAGATAAGACTCTTAGCCTTATCATAGACCTGCCCTCTAGCCGGCTCATTAGGTCCTCCACCCTACCAGAGTAGACCAGTCTGCCCCTTTCTATTACTCCAATGCAGCTACATAGCTCTACTAGCTCATGTAGAATATGAGAGCTTATGAGTATTGTTTTTTCCATAGTCTTTAAGGTCTTTAGGATACCCTTCATTTCAATACGGGCCCTTGGGTCCATGCCTGATGCTGGCTCATCTAGGATTAGTAGCTCAGGGTTGTGGATAAGGCTCCTAGCTAGACACAGCCTTTGCTTCATACCCCTTGACAGGGTATCTACATAAGAATCTTCCTTGTCTAAAAGGTCTACTAGCTCTAATAGCTCACCTGTCCTTCTCTTTCGGTCACTTAGACTGATACCATAGCATGAACCATAAAAATCCATGTACTCATTAACCTTTAGGTTGTCATATACACCAAAGAAGTCAGGCATATAGCCAAGCTTGGCCTTTGCCTCCCTAGGCCTTTGTGCTACATTTATACCATCTACATAAACAGTTCCTGAACTAGCCTTCATAAGGGCTGCTACCACCCTCATTGTAGTAGTCTTGCCTGCCCCATTAGGGCCTACAAAACCAAATATATCTCCCCTATTTAGGGTAAGGCTTAAATCATTAACTGCTGTGAAATTTCCATACTTTTTGACAAGCTTTTCTATCCTAAGCATTACCTAACCCTCCCCTCGATGGATATAGAAGGTGTGGGTATATAAACACTTTGCTGATTTGAATATATCCTTATATACACCATACCCCCTGGATTAATATAGGTGTCTTTATTCTCATCCTTTATACTAAATATGTCATCGCCTGCCTGTTCATAGGCCATAACATCAGCATTATATATCTCTAATCTACCTATACTAGGTTGAAAATATGTGTTTATAGTAACAGCCAAATCATCAAGATCGCGATATTTAGATAGGTCAAAGGAATAGACTGCATAGGAGTCACGGTTATAAAAGTAGGTCTCTGCCCCTTCCCAATTAGTACCCAAGGACATATCATATTCAAAGCTACCCTTTATAATGCCTTCTGGTATAGTAATATAGCCATCATTCTCCCACTCAATTTCAAGCTCGCCTACTATTAGCCCTTGACCCATTGACTCATCGGGTTCTTTTCCATTTATTAATACACGGCCCCTGGACCCATCCTCATAAAAGGCAAGAAATTGTGCCCCGAGCATTATGTTTGAAGAAACGGTCTCAATTGGCTTTTCATTAGTATTTAGTACATAGGAAAGCATTTCACGACGTACCTCTATCTCCTGCCTATCCTCACTAAGGTAACCATGATAAGGATACAATTCCTCAATTATTTGGTATAGTGAGTCTCCATAAGGGTAGTAACTAGGATCTAATATGTCTAAAGTCACGTTTTTTGATTCACCTGCTGCTATATTGCCCAGGTTTTGATAGCTGGTCATGGTATATATTACAAAATCATCTAGGGGGTAGATGGTGTTATTTGTAATCCTGCCAACGATCTTGCCATCTGTAAAGGATAGGTCTGCCTCAACCTTACCCATATCGACTATTGTTTTGTCTATCTTAAAGGTCTTCATAGTCCAGATATTCACATTATCAAACTCTATCTTAGTAGAAGGTCCTTGGACTACTCTTGCTTCGATATTCTTAGCAGCATAATTAGGGCCATTGTCAAATCCATAGTAGGGGTCTCCCATTAGGGAAACAAGGCCCTCGCTATCGATTTCAACTAGATAGTCTCCTCTACGGCCAAAAAACAAACCTACATGTTCTACAAGCTGCCCTTGTCCTGAATCTTTGTCTAACTCTACGATTGAAATAGTATTTGCCACCATCTCATTGCCCTTTGTTGTAAAGGCATAGGAATATATAAAGACTGCAAATAGGATAGATATTGCTGGAATTGTAATCCAAGACAGCTCTCTTTTATCAATCTTTTTAAGGACGAAATAGTTGATAGGTCCTATCATGGCCAGATAAAGGAGAAATATAAATAGGACTAAAGAAGCGGGCGGAAGGCCCATTGTTGGAATATTGCCTAAAACATAGCTAGGCATACTTGTCTTAGCATTATAGGCCGGATCGGTTAGACTTATGCTTTTACTACTAGCAAGGCTTTCTTGGAATATATTATTCCAAAGGTTTATCTTGCCCTCCCAGCTAAGGATTGGCTCTGTGCCTAGGTCAAAGGCAGCAGTATATACATAACCATTGCCTAGCCTATTCATTATAACTAAGGGGATCTCGTCCTCACTGATAAGTATAGAGGCATCTTGACTTGCCTTAAGTTCTATTACATTAAGAGCCCCACCCTGCAAAATCTGCCATCCCATCTCCTCAAGGGAGTATGACTTATCTAGGGTAAGGCTGCCAGCAGTGGTCACAGGTACTATAGATGGGCTCAGGCCAGACAAGGTCCTCCTTGCATTTGCACCTGTCCCTGTTACTAAAATCCCCCCAGCCTTGACCCAACTCTCAAGGGCTGCAAGCTGCTTTTTTGACATCTTACTTGTATCTATATTATTTACTATTATTACTTCAAAGTTATCTAATAGCTCTACCCTGTCAGGAAAGCTTTCTGCTGTTAGGTTTACAGGATAATAGTTTGAAAAGAATATATTTTCTTTACTCGGCTCTTTAAAATAGCCTAGAGAGGCTTCGTCATCAGTTATTATGCCAAGCATATACTCAGACTCTGTTACTACACTTAAGTTTCTTATGGTTTTTTTCTCTATAAGCTTGCCCTTGTCATCAAGCAGCCTAATGTCAATATAGTGAGCAAACCTCTCTATGGGTACAACAAGGCTATACTCCTTGGTAGAGGAGGCAGGTATGGAAACAGGTAATGAATAGATATTGTTTTTTTCATAACTATAAGGGACAGTAGCCTCTATGCTACCCTCTATGTCCTTACCTGTATTTTCTATGGTCAGCTTAAGCTCAGTCCATTTGCCCAGCTTGTAAGTACCATCAAAGCCTAGTTCAACGTCTGTCATGATGTCTGCAGCATCCGCCCTAGTTAGGCCAAGACAAGATGCTAATAAGAAAACCACTAGTACAACCCAAAACCGCTTCATTGCTTTTCCCCTTTCAATCCTGCAAATGGGCAAGTATTTAACTATGTTTATAAAGCTTTGTTCCGATTATATCATCATATCTACAAATTAGGTATTATAAAGCTTACTAATCTATTAAAATACCATTAAATATTTGTAAATTGTCCTAGTTAATTATCACCAACACTATTGATTTTTAAAAGCTTTAATATCTCAACTACTAGGATTGGCATAGAGGATAATAAGACTACATAGGCCCACTGACCAAGGTCTAGCCCTACAACATGAAAGAGCTTTGATAAAATCGGTATAAACATAACAGCAAGCTGCAATAGGCTAGAGGCCAAAACCGCCCCTATAAGCTTTCTGTTGGAAAAAAGGCCAAGCCTGAATATAGATAGCTTGTTAGACCTAACATTAAAGGCATGAAAGAGCTGGCTAAAGGAAAGGACTGCAAAGGCCATGGTCCTTGCTACATCAACCCCATCTGTCATACCTATTAAAAATACTGATAGGGTAAGGATTCCTACTAGGCCACCCTGGTAGAGGATCCTGCCAACCATGCCCTTGTCAAATATATTACTATTAGCAGGCCTGGGTTTTCTGTCCATAATGTCCTTTTCAGCCGGGTCTACCCCAAGGGCTAGTGCAGGCAGGCTATCAGTTACTAGGTTTACCCAAAGTATATGGATAGGCAAAAGGGGCTCATGCCAGTTAAGCAGGGTAGCTATAAGCAGAACTATAATCTCACCAATATTACAGGATAGTAGAAATTGAATGGACTTTAGGATATTAGCAAATATTATCCTGCCTTCTTCAACTGCTGACACAATAGTGGCAAAGTTATCATCAGTCAGGACCATATCAGAGGCCTCCTTGGCCACATCTGTGCCAGTTATCCCCATGGCTGCCCCAATGTTTGCTCCCTTTAGAGCAGGCGCATCATTTACCCCGTCACCAGTCATAGCAACTATCTGACCCTGGGCCTGCCATGCCTTTACTATCCTGACCTTGTGCTCTGGCGATACCCTGGCATAGACTGAGTAAGACTCTACCCTCTCTTTCAAGGCTTCATCACTGATATTTTCCAGTTCAGCCCCTGTCATAACCTCACTTTCATCCTCTAGTATGCCTAGTTGCTTTGCAATAGCAGCTGCTGTGACCCTATGGTCACCTGTTATCATAATAGTCTTTATACCTGCCCTCTTGCAGAGCTTTATTGCCTCCTTGGCCTCCTCCCTAGGCGGGTCTATCATACCAACTAGACCTACAAAGACAAGACCAGTCTCTAATTGCCCCCTGTTATCAGTTAGGGACTCTCCTGTACTTATATCCTTAAAGGCCATACCAAGTACCCTAAGGGCTGCCTTGCCCATCTCATTTATAGCTGAGTCTATGGCCTCCCTATGACTGGGATCTAGGTCAACTATTCTGCCATCTACTAGGATGCTAGTGCAACCCTTAAGTAGCTCATCCGCCGCCCCCTTGGTAAAGACCCTCCTATCCTCTTTATGGCCATGGATAGTTGTCATAAGCTTTCTATCAGAATCAAAGGGAATCTCATCTAACCTAACTAGGTCCTTTTCCTTTTGGGCCCTGTCGAGCCCTAAGGTCAGGCCCAGATCCACTAGGGCTGTTTCTGTTGGGTCTCCTACCAGCTCTGCCTTGCCCTCTTCCCATTTGATTTTTGTGTCATTGCATAGCATACCTATAGTCACAAGCAGGTCAATATGGCTATCTAGGTCCTTTTTACCTTGTAGGTCCTTTACATCTATCAGGCTCCCATTGGCAAAGACCCTCTCCACAGTCATCTTGTTTTGAGTTAGGGTCCCTGTTTTGTCAGAGCAAATAACTGTCGCAGAACCTAAGGTTTCTACAGAGGGTAGCTTTCTAATTATGGCCTTCCTCTTGGCCATTCGCTGCACACCAATGGCTAATACTATAGTAACAATAGCCGGTAGGCCCTCAGGTATTGCTGCTACAGCAAGAGAAACAGAAGTCATAAACATTTGGAAGACTCCCTTGCCATATAGGACACCTACTAGGAAAATTAGGCCACATATAGCAAGGGCAGCAAGCCCTAGGGTCTTGCCCAAAACCTCTAGCCTTTTTTGAAGAGGAGTCTTCATATCCTCTTGGGACTCTATCATAGAGGCAATTTTCCCTATTTCTGTCCCCATACCCGTCTCAACAACAATTCCGCTAGCCCTCCCGTATGTGACCAGACTACTAGAATAGGCCATATTAACCCGGTCACCTATACCTATATCCTCCTGGTCAAGTAGGTCTGTAGTCTTGTCTACCGGTACTGACTCTCCTGTTAGGGCAGCTTCCTGGATTTTCAGGCTTGAGGTCTCAAACAGCCTTATATCTGCTGGGACAAAATCTCCAGTATCTAGTATCACTATATCTCCTGGTACAAGTTCTGATGCCGGCAGAACACTTATCTCACCGTTTCTTTTAACCTTGGCCGTTGGCGATGACAGATCTCTTAAGGCGGCTAGAGAGTTTTCTGCCTTGTTTTCCTGTACTAGGCCCAGGATTGCATTTAGAACTACTATTAATAGTATAATTACACCATCAGCCAGCTCACCTAAAAAAATAGACACCAGGGCTGCTATGATGAGTATGATTATCATAAAATCAGACAACTGGTCAGCCAGCATGGCCATCAAAGACCTCTTGCCCTTGGCTATAAGCTCGTTTTTACCATGGGTCTTTTGCCTATCCTCTACCTGACTATCACTAAGACCCCGGTCTATGGATGTTTCTAGTATTTTTTCAACCTCATCTTTACCTATCCTATACCAATTAGTTTGGGACAAGTTAATCACTCCTTTAAAGCTATTGTGTGCACTAAAAAGACCCTTATCCTCCTAGTGCGGGATAAAGGTCTCATCCTCAGAATACATCTGCCTCCTGACCGGGACTTTGCCGTGTTGTCGATCAAAAGTGTTTACCGTAAATAAACGAATTACTCCCCTTTATAATTACTTTTCTATAATAATCCATTTTTTTCTTTTAGTCAAGAGCTTTACCATAAATCACTTGTCAACGCTAATTGCAAGTTAAAGTGAAACACTTTTCGCTCTGTTAAAATTAACCGTCATACGAAGTCCTTCTGTTCTC
>DGFG01000164.1:4164-4927 GCA_002391555.1 Firmicutes bacterium UBA3906 | reverse complement strand
TATGCTATTGATCTGGTCAACCACATACTTATGTCTTAGCTTATTAATTAGTTTCTTACACATTACCCAAACCCCCTGATTACTATAAGGGTTAAAAAGCCTACTTTAATTTAGACCATAAGCAAGTTGTTTTTCCATAGACCTATAACCACATCCATTTGGAAATTATGAACTTTTTCTTGACCTTCTAAAACCATCTCCCATAAAAGTTCCCTCTTATCTACAAGGGATGGATCCTTTGTAATCAGATCCAATGCCCTAAGGGCGAACTCCTTGTTAATCTTGGCCTGGGTGTATTCACCAGCCTCGATTCCCTTGACCTTGCCCGTTTCACACAGGGACAAAAAGACGCTCTTTGGACATCCCTTGTTTTTACTTGTGCTCCAAACCCCAAAAACCTCATTCACGGCTGCCTTCCAAGCCCTCAAGGGAGAATCCACTTTTCCTGTTGTGAATAATTCTACAGCTAGAACTGCAGACCTTGCATATTTGTCCTTCATATAAAACCCCTATCCTCTCTTTGCCTAGGCTGTCTAGGTAATCAATTTTTGAAATTTCAAGTCTACAATTTAAGTCAGCTACAAAGTTAGTTAATAAAAATGTTGGGTCAAAAAAGCGATTGCTATAAATTATAGCTATTAGAGTGTACTACATTATACCATGGTTTTCTATATTGTACCATATAAAGATATAAAGTTACAAGTGTTCAATAATTCAGATGCACCTTATATATTTTACTTCATTATGCAAACTGAGTAAAAAA
>DGFG01000164.1:0-3887 GCA_002391555.1 Firmicutes bacterium UBA3906 | reverse complement strand
TATAGTAAACCTTTTTATTTAGTAATCTTTTTTGCTAAGTAATCCTTCTCTTTATTTATCCTTGTCCTAATCCTTTTTTGCCCTTTCTTCCTTTTTCTTTCTATAGGAGCTAGTGGCACTTAGGACTATATGTATTAGCAGGGCAATTGCACCCACTATAATTAAGGGCTTCATATAGGGGTCTCCAATTCCTATCCCAAATCCTATACAAATAAAGCTTATTACTAGTAAAATCCTAAGCAAGTTATACAATGATGTCATCTCCTTATTTAAAGCTAACTGTTATAGGGTCTGAGATAAGCAGGCTATCCCAGGATTCGATCTCAGATATATGTAAAACCATCTCAATCTCTTCTATTGTTTTAATGTCGTGCTCCTTTAAATCTGCTTCTGCAAAGGATATCTCAGCATAGGCCTTTTTGCTAGCGGGTATCTCGCTTGAAAGCAGTGAGTCTATTGCAAAACCATTTACAGATACATCTTTTGCTTGTACCCTAATTCCCTGGTCCTGATTATTTTCTATAAAAAGCTCTACACTAGCTCCCCAGAGGGTGTCTTCATTATCAATACCCCTGACAATTATCCTGATTCCGTCCTGGTCTAGTATGAGCTGACCACTGTCATCATATTCTTGCTTAAAGCTAGGGTCTACAGATGTGCTTATCTTTATGGGGTCAGTTGCTAAAATCGTAGCCCAATTGTCACCATCACTTATTACAAACCTTAGCTCTATGTCCTTGACAAGCTCTATCCCCGCCTTGTCTAGGCTAGACTGCATAAGGGTAATATCCTTGCTTGCCTCCTTGCCAGCTGAGACATTTACGGAAAAAATAGTGTTGACAACTACATCGTTTACCGTTGTCCCCCTAACTTGAACCATAATGTCTTCCTCCCGATTATTTTCAATCAGAAGCTCTAGGGAGGGGCCAAAAATCCCATTATCATCAAAGGATTTTACCCATATTTTAATATCTTCATCGTCAAAGACCAGCTCTTCATCTACTAGGATTTCCTCTATGGGGCTAGGCTTTATAGTTTCCTCCGGCCCCTTGCTAGTAATTGGGGTATGACTTGGCAAGACTGGGCTATCTACATCACACCCTACTATTAGTAGAGAAAAGACAAGTAGCATAATAAGTAGCAGGGCCTTATAGCTCTTCATTTATATATCCTCCATACTTTATTGGGTCTGCCTTTATATTACATAATTCAATATTTCTTCACAATTAATTATACATAGCATTCTATATAAGGTCAATTGGAAATCCTATTTCTGCTTGCTTCCTGCCAGGGCCCAATATAGCCCTTTTCATAGTAGTAGCTGGGCCTACCACACATCTCACAAAACCTTGCATTACCAGGATTGGCAAAGGAACAGCTCCCATCCCTTAAATAGCTTATGCAAAAGTTAAATATAAGGGTACCACACAGGCTACACCTTTCACCCTTGTTATCCCTTAAATCCATACCACAAAGGGGACAGGCCAAGGCCCTCTTGTACCTATCTAGCCTAATAAGGTCAGGGTAGAACCTAACCCTTATGCCATTTAGGCCTAGCCTTGTATCCCTGCCACATATAGGGCAAAAGCTAGCAAACATTGAAAAGGTCTTGTTACCACATACCGGGCAGGCCCTTTCCCTTCTCCTTAAAACTAAATCCTGCCTGTCTAGATTGGCTAGCCGCCTCTTAAGGGCAGATTGGGAAACCTTCATATAGGCAGCAGTATCTGAGAATGAAGAGTAGCTACAGGTGAAAACCAGGTCCTTTGGCATAAGGAGCCTGGCTGCAAACTCGTCTGCCTCTAATTCCTCTATTAGGACCTCTTGTCTCGTCTTTAGCTTGGAGTCAAGCTCAAGGTGGCCAAGGGCTATATGGCCTATCTCATGGCCGGCTGTAAAGTTGGTCCTCCGATCCTTAGACCTCTTATAGGGGTAGCTAAACCGATCCTTGTTAAATATGACCTCGTAAAGCCTGGCCTTTTTATGGTAGATGGTACAGGCATCAGTATCCTTATGCATGCCAGATTCTACCCTGACCTTAGTAGGGGGGCTCTTTAACCTTGCCATCTTGCCTAGTAGGGCGACACAATCTACAGGCCAATCTTTAATCTGGTACCTATCTATATAGTCCTTTAAGACCTTTTCTATATAGTCTAGCCTATATTTTGGTATAGATAGCTTTTTCATTTTACTGTCTCTTTTCATTCTTTCTAAGTAGTGAGCTAGCTATTGCCTTTATAGCCTCTAGGTCCTCCTCCGGTAGCTCTCTTGAAACCCTGTATGAGATATTGACCCAGTCGCTGTCGACCTCCTGCATCTGCTTTACCCTCCTGACTATATCAGCCAGCTGGCCATCCTCATCTGTAAAGACATGTTCTACATAGCCCTCATGCTCTATGACCTCCTCTAGGTAGCCAGCCCTTTTAAATAGGTCCTGACTAGACACACCAAGATGGGGTGCCACTGCCCTTAGGATGGCAGGTGAAGGCTTTTTCCTGTCACCTGACTCAATCCTAGATAGCTCCGTATTAGAAAAGCCAGCAAGACCTGCCAGTTCCTTTTGAGTTAGGCCCCTTTGCCTCCTTAAGGCCTTTAAATATTCACCAAAGCTCATTAAAGCTATTCCTCCCTTCTGGGTCTATCAAGCATATTGGTTTGCCATTTGTCAATTTCAATATAATTTTAAAAAACTATTTGACAATCAGCAATTACTGTCCTATAATCGTAATCAAATAGCAGAACGTGTGTTCGGGTATATTATAGCAGATGAAAAAACTATACACAAGGCATAGGAGGGATTTTTATGAAAAATATTTATTCGTCTACTAGCAATAGACATAGGCAGATAGACAAGGCCAAGTTTCACAAGGCCAAGCTACTACTTGAAGTCTACAGGGATGCCATCTGGCGGCTAGAGGAGGACCTTTGCCATACAGGGGAGGAAATAGGCTACCTAGGTGGCAAGCATCTCTCTTCCTTGGCCGACTTTATAAATCTTGATATTGACTCCTATTATACTGCAAGGGACAAAAAGGCCTATGAGGATAGGCTATGCTCAATAGCCGAGTCAAAGATAATTATAGATGCCATAGACACTGCCCTACTTAGGGTAAAGGACTACCATGACCAGGGCCAGACCTATTATAAGATCCTTTATGAAAACTATATAAGCAAAAGAAAGCTTGGCCAAACTGAAATACAAATAAGGCTTGGCCTATCCCAGTCAACCTACTATAGGTATAAAAAGGAGGCCATAAGGCTCTTTAGCACCCAGCTCTGGGGCCTTATCCTGTCCCCCCTTAATGATATCTGGGGCCATATTACAGTGGCAGAGCCAAGTCTATAGAAAAAGACTTTGAAAAAGCCAAAACTATATCAAAAAAGTAAGAGCAAAAAGTGAAAGTAAATTGATAGTATTTTGAAATTGTTTTGACAGCATGACCGACCTATACTTGCTACAGTGGGGAGTGTTTGCCTACCTTCTTTCAAATTAAATATTATTAAATAGCCGTCTAGGAAAACTTGCGATAAAGCAAGGCCTTTGACCTTAGACGGTTTTTTTGTGCCTTATTTTTTAAAGGGCAGACCTCCCTACCCTAAGGACACAAGGGTATAGGTCACAGTCTACAGCATTGATAAAGATTTCTTCAATGCTGTTTTTTTATGCCCTTTTGTCCTCAATTTCAGTTTTTTAAAGGAGGACAAGGCAATGATTTTAGAGTTTAAATGGGATAATGTCAGGCTCAGCATCTCAAAAGAAGGGCTAGTCAGCTACCAGGTGGCAGACCAAAAAACCAGCTTTAAGGTAAAAGACTTAAGGGAGTTTACCTACTACTTTAATGATGGTTCTAGGACTAGCCTTAAGGTAGAAGACCTAGGAGACCTAG
>DGFG01000050.1:6839-8877 GCA_002391555.1 Firmicutes bacterium UBA3906 | reverse complement strand
ATATTAAATTACTTACATTAGTCTTGATTCGCTATATCGTGACATGATATAGTATAAATACGACATATCGTATCACGATATATCATAATGCGACATATTAAGACCAGCTAAAGGAGGGATTAAAAGCTTGAACCTACAAAAGCTAGCCAAATCATATATTCCCATGAGTGAAACAGCCTACTACATCTTACTTTCCTTAAGTACACCAAGACATGGTTATGGCATTATTAAATTTGTCGAGGACCTTACAGAAGGCAGGATAGAGCTAGGCTCAGGCACAGTATATGGGACATTGAGTAAAATGTTAAAAGACGGGCTTATTAGTGTTTTAGATAGCAAAGGTAGAAAAACTGTATACCAAATCACTAATAACGGAAAATGGGTCTTGCTACTAGAAATGAACAGGATAAAGAAGCTATATAAAGACACCTTATCACAGGAGGTCTATTTTAAATAGGTCTACCTTGACTTTGCTATATGCCCTAATATAAATTATTAGCCTTTGTACTATTATCATCAAGCTAAAATAAATATCATCAAGAAAAAAGCTTTGAACAGGGTACTCATCTAGAGCAAGTTCCCTGCCAAAACTCAGCTTTGGCTTAAAAAAAGGATAGTTGTTGACCTGATTGCTTGTCCTCAAACTGCTTTAGGTATTTAAATATTGAGTCTACTTTGTACATTACTCCATGTCTTTTACATTCATCGTAAAAGATCTCCATCAAGTTTTTATGGTTAGGACTAGGACAGGAATAACTAAAGCCAAAGGCATCTATATACCTTTGCTTCATACCTGGGAAGTGCTGGTCTAGCTTTTGATAGAAATACTCCCGGTTACCCTGCCTTAAGGTTAGGCCTATACCAAAGTTAATAATACCCTTTACCCCAGCAGAAAAACAGTAGTCTAATATACCCCGCAAATTTTCCTCAGTGTCATTTATAAATGGTAAGATAGGGCAAAGCCATACAACTGTAGGTATCCCTTCATCTCTAAGAATATTTAGTATCTCCACCCGCCTGGCTGTTGTACAAACATTAGGCTCAAGGATTTTGCAAAGGTCCTCATCAAAGGTGGTCAAGGTCATCTGCACTACACACTTTGTTTTTTCATTTATTCTTTTTAATAGGTCCAAATCCCTTAGAATTAGGTCTGATTTGCTAATGACAGTAAAGCCAAAGCTGTAGCGGTCAATAAGTTCAAGACAGCGGCGTGTCAGCTGCTCACTCTCCTCAAGGGGCATATAGGGGTCAGACATAGAACCAGTCCCTATCATACACTTATTACGTTTTCGGCGTAGGGCATCCTCTAGTAGGTCTGGACCATTGCGCTTAACTTGCACATCTTCAAAATCATGATCCATCTGATAACACTTACTCCTAGAATCACAATAGATACAGCCATGGGTACAGCCCCTATATAGGTTCATGCCATTTTTAGCTGAAAGTATCGTCTTTGCATCAGTATAGTGCATAATATCCCCCTCATAGGCCCAAGTTTAAATTAATAATATCAGATTGGTCTACCGCCTATTAGGTCAGAATAAATAATCCGCCAAGCTCCTATTCTATCTACATAATATAGTCCTTTCTGGGCTCGCCCCAGGGTCCAAGCTCTTTGCCAGACCATGAAAAGTATGTACTACAGGTAGTTTTTACAGGGGCTATCTGCCTTAGCCTGTCTTCAAGACCCTTTTCCTTGTCAAGCAGGCCTTGCTCCGCTAAAACATTTCGAATCTTGCAAAGGAAAACGTCCCCATCTCCTATGCAAATTGATTCCGCTAGTTCCGGCTCAAAGGTCAAAGGGCTATCAGTTAGCGTTGGCACATCTAGAACTTCACCCTTTTTAGTATTTATACTAATGTTCATCTTGTCAGGTGAATAGCCTTCCTTGTTGCCAAGATAGTCTGCCAGGGGCAAAATGGACTCTGTTACAAGTTTGCTGAAAAACCCCTTTTCTCTAATTCGGTCCTTTGTCAGCTTGTCTCCAGCTATGCAGGCCATTACCCCCAATTCATTAAACCAGCAATAGCTAAACCAG
>DGFG01000050.1:5156-6651 GCA_002391555.1 Firmicutes bacterium UBA3906 | reverse complement strand
GCTGCTACTTTTGCCCTGATACTTAGCTCCCTAAATTTATTCTTTTATTTTTAATGCTCATAGCAAGCTTATAAATATTTTCTTCTATTGTCTCTATGACAAGCTTGAAAGCCTCAACACTCTTGCCAGTAGGATCATCTAGACCCCAGTCCTCACGGTGCTTGCAGCCTATATTTGGACAATCGACATTACACCCCATTGTAACAACAATATCAACGGAGGGTATATCTTTTAAAAGCTTTGGACGCTGGTTTTTCTCCATATCTATTCCATAAAGTTCTTTCATAATGCTTACTGCATCCTGGTTGATCTGTGCTTTGATCTGCGTTCCTGCAGAATAGGACTCAAACACATCCCCTGCTAGGTGTTTCCCAAGGGCTTCTGCTATCTGGGACCGGCAGGAATTATGGACACATATAAAGGCTACTTTAGGCTTGTAACACATAAGCCTTCCCTCCCTTTTTCTTCACACTAGCTACATTATATCACCCTAATGCAAAATTTAGGTTGACTAAAGGAAAAAAATAAAGAAAAAAAGAAAACTATCGACATTAAGCAACCGGTTACCTATACTATAAGGGTAACTAGTTACCCTTTCTATAAAGGAGTGTTTTTAATGCAGGATACCACTAAGAAAGCTGCTTTGGAAAACAGGCATAGTAGTGATGACATCCT
This sequence comes from Firmicutes bacterium UBA3906, assembly GCA_002391555.1. Classification (GTDB taxonomy): domain Bacteria; phylum Bacillota; class Clostridia; order Caldicoprobacterales; family DTU083; genus UBA3906. Next base: position 5,976 of record DGFG01000050.1, on the reverse strand, counting down.
TGAAAAAAAGGCCCATATTTTCGGAGGCCTCTTTCTCTTGGCCAATCGTTTGCAGGCCTTAGGTGATGGGCTAGATGACAAAATTACATTAAAGCAATGGCTATTTATCGCAAGTATCATAGGATCAGAGCAAGTATCTCTAGCAATTACTGAGCTTGCCAATTATATAGGTACTTCAAGACAAAATGCTAAAAAAATGGCCACCATTCTTGAGAAAAAGGGCTTTGTTGCCCTTGAAAGGGATAAAAGCGATGCCAGGATTTTGCGGGTTTCCCTAACGGATAAATGCACTGACCACCTAGCAAAGCGTAGCAAGCTAGAAAATCAGTTTATAGAGAGATTGTTTTTAGAAATAGATGAGGAAATTATAAACAAAACATCTATTGGGATAAGTGCTCTACTAAATAATGTAATAGAAATGGAAAATGAAATAAGTCAAGAAAAGGGGTAAAAAAATGCCTGTATTTTTGGGTTCACTATTACTATTAATTTGTATCACTATTATTTACTTTAAGATCCCTTATTCTCCTATAAAACAAAGCTTTAAAAACAAGGTCGCTATAGCAAAAGGCCAGCAAAGCAATTTATCTGGTGGGTATTTTAAAAAAGAGGATTTTGCCCATATGCCTTTAGCCATCCAAAAATACATGGATACCTGCGGCTATATTGGCAAGGCAAAAATGGCCTGGATGAAGATTCCCTTCTTTGGTGTTGACTTTATTCTAGGGTCCGATGATAAAAAGCTTGCGATTGACTACTGCCAGTACAATTTTACAGCCAATCCTACAAGGTATGCCCTAATTGAAAGCAGCCTGTTTGC
>DGFG01000050.1:0-4921 GCA_002391555.1 Firmicutes bacterium UBA3906 | reverse complement strand
CAAAGTCTATTACCCTCTTTAACGAGAAAGGGCCAGAAATGGATAAGGCATGCCTAGTAACATACCTTGCTGAAAGTATCTTTATGCCAAGCTCACTTTTGCAAGGCTTTATTAGGCTAGAGGAAATTGATGACTACCGAGTCAAGGGCAGTATATCATATAAAGGCATAGAGGCTGAGGGGATATTCCATTTTAATGACAAGTTCCAAATGATAAAGTTTACAACACAAGATCGTGCTGAGACAGGCGCCGATGGCAAGATTGAGTATTTCCCCTGGTCAGCAATATGCAGTGACTACCAGACCAATGAGGACGGCTATAGTCATCCGACGGTCTTTAAGGCAGTTTGGCATTATAAGGATAGGGACCTAGTGTATTTTGATGGTAGGCTTGAGGGCATCGAGTATGGGGGAAATTAGTTAAGTGTATTACCATAGATAATATTTGCGCATTAAAAAAGAAGTTGACTGCTAGCAATCAACTTCTTTTTATAGTTTTTTGGCGGAGGGGAGAGGATTTGAACCCCCGGTGCATATTATGCACAATTGATTTCGAGTCAATCACCTTCAGCCACTCGGACACCCCTCCATAAGCTATTTAATTAGCATTACCTTGATGATTTTAACATAAGATCCCCTAAATTTTCAATAGGCAATTCTTTGCTATAAAAAGCAAGAAAAGCTTTCTACTTATTTCTTTTGCTCCTAAAGTAGTCCTTTATTATTTTAGAACATTGGTCCTTTAAGACTCCTTCGCTGACCTGGGTCCTATGATTAAAGCGATTATCAATTAGTAAATTGTATATGCTACCTGCACAGCCTGCCTTTGGGTCTCTAGCCCCAAAGACTAGCCTGTCCAGCCTTGCCTGAAGGATGGCTCCAGCGCACATTGGGCAGGGCTCTATTGTCACATAGATTTCACAGCCTGACAGTCTCCAGCCAGCTAGAGCCTTTGCTGCATCCCGTATGGCAACAAGCTCAGCATGGAGGGTAGGATCTTTCTCAGTTTCTCTAAGGTTGTGGCCCCTACCGATAATTATACCGTCCTTTACCACCACTGCACCGATTGGTACCTCATCCTTTTCCAAGGCCTTTTGGGCCTCTATTAGAGCCTCTTTCATAAATACACTATCCAAATAAATTACCTACCTAAGTCCTTGTAGAGTTCTTGTACCTCTTTATAGGCCTCATGGGTCCCTATATCATAGCAATTGCCCTCAAACACATAGGCGTACACGGGCTGCCTTTTGCATAGCCAAGCAGGAAGATTGCCTGGGGCATCGGGATTATTACCTTCACTTAAGTACTTGTCGATCATAGCTAGGCTATCTTTCTTGTAGATATATATGGCAAAGGCCCCTAGGTCTGATTTAGGTTTGTCGGGCTTTTCCTCAAAATCAACTATCCTATTGTTATCATCTACCTGGACAATCCCCATTCGGCTGGCATCCTCTATTGGTATCTTCTTTACACAAACACAGTCACTATCGACCTGTTTGTAAAAATCATAAAAGTCCAAGATAGAAAAATCAATCAGGTTGTCCCCTGCTAGAACAATGATATCGTCTGAAATTTTACCCTTGTCTATAGTAAACTTTAGATCTCCAATAGCCCCTAGTCTAGTATCCTCTGTACTTGTACCGTCATTGTATACAGTAATAGGGAGTCCTCCTTGCCTTTGGTCCCTCCAGTCAGTAAAGTGCTTGTAGAATTTTTCATTGGTGATGATAAAAATCTCATCAACTGCAGGAATTTGCTCTACATTTTCAACAATGTGGTCTAAAATAGGCATACTGCCTACCTCTAATAGGGCCTTGGGCCTGTCCTTTGTTAATGGATAGAGTCTGGTTGCATAGCCTGCTGCCAAAATAATAGCCTTCATCCTGAGTATACCCCCTCATATTTGCTAGTTTTTATTGTATCCTACTCCAATATCTTACCATATATAGCTAGGATAAGCTAGGCTCATAGGCCTATAACAGGCCACTGCGAAGGTCCTCCGCCCTTCTTGCTGATAAATAAGCAGGTGGTATATCAAGGACTGTAAAAGCGCCAAATCGTCCTTCCTGGCTTAGCCTATGGGCCGCCCTAGCATATGCTAGTAGGACTGAAGCTGTAAACTCAGGGTTTGAAGCTAGCTTAATAGAAAATTCGTATATATTGGTGTTTTCACCTGCAGACCCTGTCTTGCCACTTCTGATGACAAAGCCCCCGTGGGGCATGCCCTTGTGGTCGCGCTCTAGTTCTTCTTTTGAAATAAAGCTTACACTAGTCTTGTAATCGGCAAAGTAGTTGGGCATGGTCTTTATCTGCTGCTCTATTTTTCCCCTGTCAGCTCCATCTGCTGCCACAACAAAGCACTGGCGAAGGTGTCTCTGACCAGCTGTCAAGTCTGGATTGTCGCCGCTTTTGGCTTTGGCTATGGCCTCCTGGATGGGTATGGTATACTGGATGGCATCTACTACCCCCTCTAGCCTGCGGATGGCATCAGAATGCCCTTGGCTCACGCCCTTACCCCAAAAGGTATAGGATTTACCCTCAGGCAAAATTGCCTCAGCCATCATCCGGTTTAGTGAAAAAAGGCCTGGGTCCCAGCCAACAGATATAATGCTTGTCCTCTTTGATTTTCTAGCTACCCTATCTATAGAGTCAAAATACTCAGGAATCCTGCCATGGTTATCAAAACTATCAATTGTGTTAAAGATAGCTGCCATATGTGGCCCCTGTTCTGGTAGGTCAGTGGCCGAACCACCGCAAAGTATCATTACATCGATCTTATCCCTATAATTTTTTACCTTGTCTATATGAACTACCCTAGTATGCTTGTCCCTGACCTTTATGGTCTCTGGTGGTCGCCTGGTAAATACAGCCACTAGATCCATATCAGAGTTTTGTTCAATGGCTAGCTCTACGCCCCTACCAAGGTTTCCATAGCCTGATATACCAATCCGTATCTTCTCTGGCATCTGCCCTTCCTCCCATAGACTTAATAAGTTTATATTACCAAATAGTATGATTTATAGCAATGTGACTTAGTTACATACTAATATTTTTATTTCATTATAATTATAGTCAGATAGTAAAAAAGATAGGCTTTACTGATTACAAAATTTAAGTTTGAAAATATAAAGTATATTAAAAAGAGCTAAAGGAGAGATGGAGATGGCAGCTATAAATGTAACAATTGATAACTTTGATAATGAGGTAATGAAATCCGACCTACCAGTACTACTAGACTTTTGGGCACCCTGGTGCGGGCCCTGCAGGATGGTAGGCCCAATTATTGACCAGCTAAGTGAAGAGGTCAAGGGAGAAGCCAAGGTAGTCAAGATAAATGTAGATGAGCAGGCTGAGCTTGCTGCAGCCTTTAAAATAACCAGCATTCCAACCCTGGCAGTAATAAAGGATGGAAAAATAACCTCCATGCAGGCAGGGGCAAGAAACAAAAATGATATGAGAAAAATGCTAGGAATATAATATGTCTGGGCAGTCATTAAAATATAATAGGATGTAGCTATGGTATTTGCTTTGCCAAGCTGCATCTTTTTTTAATGCTTTCTAGCCTCTTTGGACATCTCTATCGTTTCTTCAATCTGCTAGGAGTTTGTAGTTGGCACTCAACTCAGTTTTCTAGAAAGTATAGTTTTACTGCTAACAAATCTACTACCATCATGGATTATATGTACTAATCCAATCTCTGTTACCAAGCCCTTTTTAGGGTTAAAGTCCTGTATAATACAAGAAATAGCCCTACTCATCTCATCATTATTAAGATTTGTTGCAAAACCACAATGAGGATTCCAAATACCCGGAATATAATAGTAATCAACGTACTTTGAATATTTTTCAAAAGCTCTGTGGTAGTTGAAATGAAAATCTATTAGTTCTCTTGTAACTGTTGGTCTCAAAAAAACTGTTCCTGTCGTTGGAAACACTCCTACATCAACAAAGATAAGCTCTTGCATTGACCCTATATCACTAAAATACTCCATAAAGTCATGTTTTAAGTCAACTACATTTTGTAGATCCTTATAAACAGCTAATGTTACATGTGGTCTAATTCCCTCAATTTCAGAATAAGATGATGAAATATTGCTCAAGGATAGTTCTTTCCATTTCCTTTTTATATAATCTTCCACTTCTTCTGAAAAAAACAATTCAATTGCATACATCCTTTATTCTCCTTTTCTTCAACATGAATAAAACACCAAAGTCAGTTGTCTTCACTTTGTCGGTTTTCTGTAAGAACCAGCCGCAATAATCAGTATAAAAAATTTTTTCGAATACCGCACCCCGCCAGCAGGAACGTAGCTGATCTCCAGCGTCCCCTTCTCAACTCAACAGCCAAGGAGGGCTTTACCATTTATCAAAATGCATTCTATTCTCAGCTTTAATTTTATGGTGTCCGGGAACATATTGTTAGGTGTCGTGTCTTTTATAGAAGATAAATATTCGTAATTTATAAAGATTGTAAAGCAAATCATCATTGCAAATTGTAAGTTGTGAAGCTATTACCCTATTTCTTTATCTCCAAAATATTGTAATAAAATAAGAACTAATGCACTGCATGAAAATATTCCATCCATAATTCCCGCTGGAAGCATAAATATCATCAATGCCATAGAAATAACACAATTGATAACAGAAAGTAATAAACCCCATGTATAAACATTAAGATTGCTGCAATTTTATATTTTTTCATAAAGTTTATTACTCCTCCTGATACAATTGAAATTTCACCCTCTGATAAGAAAACCTTGTTCATTGTCCATTTTCATTCCACCAAATTCCTATTTACCAAATTGTTTATAGTAATTGATGTGCATATTATTCTTCAACTATGAATGTTCAAAGCTCCGTAGCTCTGATTTCATAATCGGCGACAGGACGTCGCGTCTATTACGTGTAGTTTCGGAGAACGT